>CAZQRT010000022.1:0-11942 GCA_964596105.1 uncultured Erysipelotrichales bacterium
TCGTATTATTAAAATAGCACTTTATCTGACAAATATCGTTTCTTAGCTGGTTTAAGGGCTTTTATCTTTAAGCTGTAAGCTTACGCTGGTGAAGGGTGATGAGGGAGTCGAGAGAGTGGAAGAAAGCGCCGATTTTGGTTTGTTCAGCTTTACTGGGAACATCAACAAGCAACTCTTTCACAACCATAGCGGACAAATTCCCTTGACCACCCTGTAAGTAAGTATCGACAATAACCTGCTTTTTGTTTCGAAGCCATTGCATGAGGTACTCGGCATCATAAGATTGTTTCGGTATAATTGCCAAAATTGCTTGATTTATTGCGCCTTTCAGCTTTGCACGGCTTACTTCACCGCTTGTAGCCCCATATAAAGCATATAATATATCGCCTTCCTCAACCATTGTGGCCGAGGAGTGTTTAAAGCCCTCTTCGGTAATAAACAGTTCCGTCTTTTCTGACGAAATCTCTCCTGATCTTATAAAGGGAATCGTTCCTCCATAATATTCACGGTTTTTTACTGAAGGAGTGCCTCCTGAATACGAAGAAGTTATCTCTCCCAGCTTTTGTTGTTCCCAAGGATCAGTAAATCCATTGAATCTAATTTCAGGAACATCCGCACCATCCTTCGGGAACATTTTTTCAAGCATAGACTTTTTTACATTTACTAATTTGTCAACTTTTCCCTGATGAAGGGTTATAAGATTATCGAGAGATTGGAAAAAGGCTCCTATTGTTCTTTGTTCAGCCGTTGACGGAACGAATACTACTTGGTTATCCAAATCGCTTTTATTCAGGTTCCCTATTGCACCATTTCCTCCGGCAACATATATCGAAATAAAGTCTGTGTACCAAGGCGTACTCATAAGTGCATTTACAAAATTAGGATCTTTTGCTTGCGCAAGAAGCATAAAACCTCCAGGGACAGAGGAATTGTCTAATACTCCTTTGATTATTGCGTGCTTTCCTACCAATCGTGAAGAGCCATTCGCAGAGGTAATGAGTATGTCTCCGTTACGAGCAAATGGAATATTGACTGCATCTGCTTTTACAAATATATCGTCTTCTTTGATAGTAAACTGGTCTTCATCTATATTAGAAGAACGCAAAACTCTTATACCTTGCGAATAAATATCCGAGGGGGAATAGGTTAAACCCCTTTGAGTATCAGCAATATCACTAAATTTTCTCTCTTCCCAGGGTGCAGTATAGCCCCTAAATCTGATCCTTGGTATCAGGTTTTTATCAGCCATGCTCTGCACCTCCAATCTGCTTTTCTTCTTCTTCTTCTCAAAAGAATTTGCCGCCCGATGCTTTGTCACATCAGGCGGTTTATGTTTTAAGACTTGTCCCTATTATAGTAGTAAATATCCTGCTTAACCTTCTCCGCGTTATCCTTGTCCGTCAAGGTTTCCAAAACCTCCAGGCCAAAATCAATGGCCGCTGCCGCGGAGCAGGCTGTGATCAGCTTGCCATCCTTCACCACATAGGTTTCATGAAACCTTCCCCCGAAATCATCATTCAGGGAAGTAAAGCAAGTATAGTCACGGTCCTTCAAATAACCGGCCCGGCCTAAAATAGTCGGGGCGGCGCAGATCGCGGCGACATACATATCTTTTGCGAAAGCCTCGGCAATGATCCCCTGGACTTCTTTGCTGGACTCTATGGCGCGCCACTGCGGTCCGCCCGGAAGCAGCAGGCAGTCATACTCACTGAGATCCAGTTTATCCAGCGGTAAAAGATTCGTGATCGTGATCTCGCTTCTTCCCGTCGCCTGTGTTCCCTTTAAACTGTAAAGATCCACAGTGACATTGCCTCTTTTTAAAATATCCAAAGGACATAAAGTTTCGGCCTCTTCAAAGCCGTCCGTGATAATGATACAAACGCGCATATTAACTCTCTCCCTCCAGTAAATAAGTAGCTTCCATATCGGCGGTGGCCAGGGCAAAAGCGAGCGGAAAACGGCGGAAAGCCTCGCCGACTAAACGATTTTCTTCCGTTCCGGAAAAACCCATATGATAGCGGATGGCGAAAGCCTCCTCCCGGCTTAAACGCATATAGCCGGAAATGATATAGACGGATTTTTCCCCGTGACCATAGGGAATCTCATCCTGATACTGATAACTGGGAACAGTCTGCCACTGCCCGCTGGCGTTTTTGACATTGCGGGTGGATGGCTGATAGGTATTGATCTTACAGACATCGTGAAGCAGACCGACAATCGCGATCGTCTCCTCGCTGTACTGTAAATGATAGGTTTCCTTCACGCGCGGCCGGTTCAGATAGTCCACGAGACAGTCATAGACATTCAGACTGTGCTGCAAAAGCCCGCCGGGACTGCTGAGATGATAGCGCGTGCTGGCCGGAGCGGAAAAAAAGTCAGAATGCCTAGACTGCAGAAACTCCAGAAATTTCGCCGCTCCCTCCCGCCGGATGTTCGTGTTGTAGATTTCCAAAAACCGTTCCTGGTTTGTCATTTTGTATCCCTTCCCCATAATTTCATTTTACACTCTCACCGCTTATTTTTCAATTTAGTTTTCTTTGACATTCCTGCCCTTTTTCAATAAAATACAGATAAGGGATGTGAGATTATGAAATTTGTGAATAAGGTTTCCGATACTTTAAATAAGACCGGTCAGGATATCAAGGCCGCCGCCAACAAGATCGGCGATATTTCCTCCTTGAATGCTGAAAAGGCCAAGCTGGAAGAGGATATTGCCGAGCGCCTCAGCACGCTGGGACAAACGGTCTACGAAAACCGCGACGAGCATTACCAGGATGTCATTCAGGAAATCGACAGCCTGAAAGAAAGAATATCAGAAATCAGCTTAAAACTGGATCACTTGAAAGGTGTCGCGAAATGCCCGGTTTGCGGCCAGCCCGTCGCCGAGGGCGATCGCTTTTGTCCGCATTGTGGAGCGGCGCTGTCTAATGAATAGGCGGCGCTTTTTCTATTATGGCCTGGGACTTTGAAAAGAGCCTTCTCGCTCATAACATCAAGCCCGATATGGCGCGCTTTGCCCGCTATTATGACATGCTCATGGACTGGAACACGCGCATGAACCTCACGGCTATCACGGAAAAGAAAGACGTCTACTTGAAACACTTTTATGATTCCCTCACGGCGGCTTTTGTTTTTGACTTCAAAGACCAGACCCTGCTCGATGTCGGCGCCGGCGCGGGGTTTCCCTCGCTACCCTTAAAAATCTGCTTTCCCGATCTGAAAATCGTGATCGCGGAGCCCGTTCAGAAAAAGACCCGCTTTTTAGCCTCCCTGGCCCAGGAGCTCGAGCTCGATATCACCCTGACTAATCAGCGCGCCGAGGACCTCGCCAAAGACTGCCGGGAGACATTTGATATCGTCACCGCCCGGGCCGTGGCCCCCTTTGAAATCCTCGATGAGCTGTGTCTGCCACTGGTTAAAGTTAACGGCACCTGGATCGTCTACAAAGGCAGTCGCGGCGATCAGGAGTATGAAAAAGCCAGAGCGGGCATCGCCTTACTGGGAGGAGAGCTTGCTTTACGTGATGAGTTTTTTCTGGATGATGAGCAAAAGCGCATCAACTACTACATTAAGAAGGTCAAACCAACCCCGCCGGAATACCCCAGAGCCTACGCGCGGATCAAAAAACAACCGTTAGGAGCGTGATATTGTGCCCAGATTGCAGGAAATAGATGTCGACGCGATCATCGCCGGACGCTATCAGCCGCGCACTACCTTCGACAAGGATGCCTTGCTGGAGCTGTCGCAGTCGATTCGGGAAAACGGCATGATTCAACCCATGGTCGTGCGGCCGGCCCTCAACGGCAAATATGAGATTGTCGCCGGTGAGCGGCGTTTTAAAGCGGCCTGCCTGGCCGGCTATACGAAAGTTCCGTGTCTGGTCGGAGAATATGATAATGAGAAAGCCGCCCAGGTGGCGCTGATTGAAAATATCCAGCGGGAAGACCTCAGCGTGATAGAAGAGGCGGAGGCTTATCAGACCCTTCTGGCGATGACGGATTTAACCCAGGCTCAGCTGGCGATGCGGCTTGGCAAAACCCAGTCGGCCATCGCCAATAAACTGCGCCTTCTGCGGCTGCCGGAAAGCACCAAAGAAGCCCTGCGCTCGCATCAGATCAGCGAGCGTCACGCCCGGGCCCTGCTGAGTCTGGAAAGCGATGAAGAAATCGAGAAGATGACCGGGCGCATCATCAAAGACAGGCTGACCGTCCGGCAGACTGAGGAGAGAGTGAAAAAAAAGAAGCCGAAGGGGAAAACCCGGGTGATGACGCAAAATGTCCGGATCGCTTTAAACACGATCCGGCAGGCGGTGAAGATGGTTGTGCAAAGCGGGATTGATGTCGAGATGAAGGAGGAGGACGGCGATCAGGATTATACGATTGTTTTAACGATCGCCAAACACAAGAAATGAAAAAAATAGTTGTTATAGCTTGCGCGTTTTTGCTTTTAACCGCGTGCAGTGAAGACAATACCCCCAAGACCGTGACCTGCCAGGGGAAAAACGGGGCCGCGGATACCGTTGTCTTTGAAAGTGAAGGGGACAAGATCGTGACCCAGACCATGAATATTGTGTACAGCTTTGAAGATCTGGATATCGATGAGGAAAAGGCCAAGGATGAAGAGCTCATGGAGAAAGTTCTGAAACGCTTTAAATCCGAATATAAAGACATTACCAAAGGCCTGGACATCAAGATGGATGTCGATGAGAAAAACAGCCAGATTGTTTTTGAGGTGAAGCTGGATTATACCAAGGCGGACAAGGCGCAGTTAAAAGAAGCGGGCCTGCTCGCGGATGACAAGGCCGATGTGGTCAGCTTAAAAGAAACCGTCAAAGGTCTGCAGGCTGACAACGCAGATCTCGTATGTGAGTAAAGGAGCAGGATTTCTGCTCTTTTTATTTTAAAAAAAGACAGGCCTTAGGCCTGTCCGATTTTATAATTCCTCACCGTTGGTTTCGATGACGTGTTTGTACCAGTAGAACGATTTCTTTTTAGCCCTGGCGAAATCACCCTTGTGGTCATTGGTGTAGTTGACATAGATCAGGCCGTAGCGCTTGTCATATTCGCCGGTGGAGGCTGAAACAATGTCGATCGGGGCCCACATCGTGTATCCTAACAGATCCACGCCGTCATAATCCACCGCTTCTTTCATGGCGGCGATATGCGCGGACAGGTAATCGATGCGGTACTGGTCGTCAATGACATAATCCTGATGATCGATGACTTTGTCATAAGCGCCGAAGCCGTTCTCGACAATCATCATCGGCAGCTCAAAGCGGTCGTTGAACCAGTTCAGAACCCATCTTAAGCCGTCCGGGTCAATCTGCCAGCCCCAGTCGGATGCTTTCAGATACTCATTGCGCACGAAGTCCTCGCCGGAGTAGTCGAAGGTGCGGCCGTACCTGCCGGTGTAGCTGGTGGCAAAGCTCATGTAGTAGGAGAAGCCGATGTAATCAACACAGCCTTCGCTTAAGATCTTTTCATCTTCCGGTAAAATGAACTTGTCGTAGCCTTTGCGCTCAAATTTCTTAAGCAGATGCTTCGGATAATGGCCGCGGGCGTGAACCTCGACAAACCAGTATTTCTGATGCATCGCCTGCTGGGCGTTTAAATTATCTTCCGGTTTGCAGGTGGCCGGATAAACCGGGTTCATGCCGATCATGCAGCCGATCATGGCGTCCGGATCAATCTCGTGGCAGGCTTTGACGGCTAAAGCCGAAGCGACCAGTTCATGATGGGCTGATTTGTACATCATGTATTCCGCGTCGTCGCCCTCTTGTAATAAAACCGCGCCTTCCTGGGCCAGGTTGTGGGCATTGGCGTCAGCCTGGTTGTTGATCTCGTTGAACGTCATCCAGTACTTAACCTTGCCCTTGTAGCGTTCAAAGCATGTCTTCGCGAAGCGCACGTAATAATCGATGCAGCGGCGGTCCATAAAGCCGTTGTACTTTTCCGCGAGATGATAAGGCATCTCAAAATGCGAGAGCGTGATAATCGGTTCAATGCCCAGTTTTTTCATCTCGTCAAACATCTCGTCGTAGAACCTTAAGCCCTCTTCGTTCGGGGTCTCGTCGTCACCGTTCGGATAAATCCTCGTCCAGGCGATGGAAGTCCGGAAGGCCTTCATGCCCATCTCTGCCATTAAGGCCAGATCTTCTTTGTAACGGTGATAAAAATCGATGCCCTCGTGGTTTGGATAGTCGTTTCCTTCGATGACGCCTCTCGTGATCTTTCTGGCGACGCCGTTGGATCCGGCGGTCATGACATCAGCGATGCTGACACCTTTGCCGCCTTCCTGCCAGCCGCCTTCGAGCTGATGGGCCGCTACGGCTCCGCCCCACAAAAAATCTTTTCTGAATCCCATGATTAATTCCTCCTTTGTTTTATCATGCTTGATTTTATGAAAAATGTCAAGTGTTATCGCTTACATTATTGACTGGTTTGTAATCAGCTTTCATTTGCGCTATAATAAAAAAACAGTCTTATAAAATATTGTTGAGGAGATCAGGCATATTGTCAGGGATACTTATTTCAATTTGCGCTATCCCTGCTGACATGACGCGGATCTGACCCTGAGCGGGGGCGAGATGACATCGTTATGCCGGGCGGCTTTATGGTATTCCCAAGATATCCATATCGAAAGGCTCAAGATGCACGGCATCAAAGCTTTAAGGGAATGTAAGAATGTGACGATTTGTGACAGCGATATAGATTCCCCGGAGTTTGGCTGGTCGACCCGCCATATCACCATGACAGATACTTCGGTTAAAAGCGAGTACTTTATGCTGCGAAGTACCGATTTAAACTTTTCCAGGGTGAATTTTACCGGCAAGTACGCCTTTCAGTACATTCGTCACGGCGTCTAACTGCCGGTTTGATACCAAGGACGCTTTCTGGCACGCCCGTGATGTGGTTGTCAAAAACTGCATAATAAAAGGTGAGTACCTGGCCTGGTATGCCAGGGACATCACCTTTGATCACTGTCGTATCAGCGGCACGCAGCCGTTTTGTTATGTGAAAAATTTAAAGCTGATTGACTGTGAGATGGTGGATACCGATCTCGCTTTTGAAAAATCCAGCGTCGAGGCGACCATCACTACTCCCGTCATCAGCATCAAGACGATCTGTGTCCCGGCGGTGGGAAAGATCATTCAGGATGAAGGGTCCGGGAAAGTGGTTACCAGGGATCCTAAATGATCCTCTAAAAGGGTCATGAATGCCGGGTTCAGGGCATAGAGAACCTGGGGCGGGAAGGTCTCTTTGAGGTGCTCGTACTCAAACTGAAAGGTCTTGGGATCTTTCAGTTTATTTTCCAGCTCGATGAGGGCATGCTCGGAGGCGGTGGTTAAAAATGGCCAGTGTCCGCCTGGCACCAGGACGCTTTCTATGCCGGTATTTTTCGCCTTCTCATCTTCTCCCACCAGGCAGTAAACCGTGGCCTGCTCGCTGATTTTTAACGGGCGGAAAGCATCGGGAATGAAATGCCGGCAGATCATGAGGGCGGGTTTTTTAACCCATTGCACGGGATATTTGTCCTGGAGGAAGTTACTAAGATCCTGAGCGGGCGAGACCGGCGGGTTGATGGCGATGATGCCGGTTTTTTCCTCGACATTCAAGATGGCGTAAGCGCCGCTGCCGTGGCCGAGATAGACGCGCGGGTAGGTGGATAAAACCTGATCTTCATTGATCATCGCGATGACCGCCTGCAGCTCGTCATAGCCTTTAAGCATATCGTGGTTTTTATACGTGACAATCAGATAGCCCAGCCGGCACAGTTTGTAAATAAAAGGCAAATAGAAGCGGTAGTCTTCCTGGCGGTCGGGCGCGAAAACAATCAGGCCGATATAGGGAGTGGTCTTGCGCACGTGGATCAGTTTGGTCTGCAGCCCGGTCAAGGGCAGGTTTTTGATATGCAGGCCGATGAACTGATCGGGGGATACGCCAACCTCAGCCAGATCATCATTTTGTATTTCCCTTACATACTGACCGGCCAGGCTTTTCGTCTTGAAGATGAACATGGCGATGGCCGCGATCAGGGCAAAAAGAAGAATGACGGCGATCCAAATCATGATGATCCTCCTCCTTTTTCTTTGCCATTATACGCCAGTTATGTTTTGAAAACAACCATTTGACCTGTTATACTAGGGACGGTGAGAGCGGATGAACTGGGATTTAAGCGGTTTAGATCCAGATAAAATCTATGTCATGGGGGTCTCGGGCGGACCGGATTCCATGGCCGTGGCTCATTATCTAAGCGCGCGGGGATTTCACCTGGTACTATGTACCGTGAACTATCACCGCCGCCCCGACAGTGACTGGGATGTGCTGGTGGTGAGAGATTTCGCGAAACAGCATCATCTTCCCGTGGCTGTTTTTGATGCCACAAATCCCGCGGGCAATTTTCAGGCCTGGGCGCGCCAGATTCGCTATGATTTTTTCGTGAAAACTTGTTTCGCGTATCATGCCGCCGGGATCATCACCGCTCATCAAAGAGATGACAACCTGGAAAATATTTTGTTAAGAAAAAAACGCCAGGACCTCTGGCGCATTCCATCTCCCGGGGTTTACCATGGTTTTCCGGTTTACCGTCCGGCTATAAATATCGCAAAAAAGGAGCTGGAAGATTACTGCCGGTCTCATGATGTGACCTACCGCGTTGACAGCTCGAACCTTGGTGATGATTATTCCCGCAATGTCTACCGCCATCATGTTTTACCGGACATGAGTGAAAAAGAAAAAACCGATTTGCTTTTAGAGGCTGAAAAACATGATGAAAAGTATTTAGATGATCTTCAAGCCGCCAGAGAACGCCTGCCGCTTTATCTGAAAGACGGCCAGTTGAGCCTGAAAGTGCGGGACGATCCGCTTTGTCTTTTTTTGCTTAGGGTTTATCTGGAAGGGCAGGAGATCACGCAAAGTAAGCTATTGGCATTTTCGCAGTTTCTTTTTGGAGATAAAGACCGCGGCCAGTTTGTCTGGGGACCGGATCTGACTTTCATGAAAGCCGACGGCGCGGTTTATGTCAAACATGAGGATTACAGTTATGAGTTTTCTTCTGGGCAGTATGGCGAATATCCTCATTTTGAGATTTCTAAATATGGTCCGGACCGCTGCGGAATTAATCTTCTGCCCGAGGATTTTCCCGTCACCGTTAGAACCCGCCGGGCTGGCGATAAAATCAGCCTGACTTACGGCACCAAGAAGCTTTCGCGGCTGTTTATCGACGGGCATATTCCGTCTTATCAGAGGGAGCTCTGGCCGGTGGTGGAAAGTGCCCGGGGAGAGATCCTGCTGGTGCCGTTTTTAGCGAAAAACAAGGATTACTGTCAGGGGCAGCCGACGTGGTTTTGCCTTTTAAAAACTAAAGACACTTCATTGGCCAAAACGGGCGGTTTTGTGCTAAAATAGGCATTAATACAAGTGGAGGAACATAGTATGCATGAGGACCTGGAAAAAATACTGTTTACCGCTTCGATGATCGATGAGAGGATCAAAGTTTTAGGCAAGGAAATCGGCGCTTTTTATAAGGGCAAAGAGCCGGTTTTACTGGGGCTTTTAAAGGGGGCCATTCCTTTTTACGCGGCTCTGGCGAAGGCGATGGATATTGATTTGATCATGGATTTTATGGCGGTTTCAAGTTATACCGGCACCACCTCGGGAAAACTGGATATCCGGATGGATATGAAGGAAGATGTGCGGGGCAAGGATGTGCTGATTGTCGAGGACATTATCGATACCGGCCAGACTTTACAGATGGTGAAGGATTTACTGCTTTCACGGGGCGCCAGAAGTGTGCGCATCGCCGTGCTTTTGGATAAAGAGGCGGGACGGCGCGTCGCCATCAAACCGGACTGGGCGGGCTTTATCATGCCCGATGCTTTCGCGGTGGGATTTGGTTTGGATTACAATGAGAAATATCGCAATCTCCCATACATCGGGGTATTGAAAGGAGCCATTTATGGAAAAAAAGCCGAATAATTTATTTAGAATGCTTTTACCGTGGCTTTTGATCATGGTGGTTCTAAGTGTCATCTGGACGATGATGAATCCATCGATGAGCACGGAAGTGACTTATGATGAACTGTATACGCTATTAGAGAAAGAGGATGTCGCGCAGATTCAAATCATGCCGTCCAGCTATGTCACGGAAATTGAGGGCGTTTATCTTGAGGACGACAATGAAGTGACTTTTACCGCTGAGATTCCTAATAATGAGGAGCAGATGTCGCTTTTGATGAACAAGCTCAATGAATTAAATGAGCAGAGGGACAAGAAGAATCAGGACGCGATCGTCATCACGGTCAAGGATGATTCCGGCGGCGGCATCTGGATGACGCTGTTAGTGAATGTTTTGCCGATTGTCCTTTTGATGGGGCTGGGCATTTTCATGTTCTCCCGTCTCAACAGCGGGGGCAACGCGAAGGCTTTTGAGTTCGGCAATTCGCGGGCCCGCCTGGAGAAGGATCAGAAGACGCGTTTCAGCGATGTCGCCGGCGCGGATGAGGAGAAAGAGGAGTTAACGGAGATTGTCGCCTTTTTGAAAAATCCCCGCAAGTTTGTCGAGATGGGCGCCAGGATTCCGAAGGGCGTGCTGTTAGTCGGCCCGCCCGGAACTGGTAAAACCCTTCTGGCCAGGGCGGTTTCCGGCGAGGCCGGGGTGCCGTTTTTCTCGATTTCCGGTTCCGAGTTCGTCGAGTTGTTTGTCGGCGTCGGCGCCGGTCGTGTGCGCGATATGTTTAAGAACGCCAAGAAGAGCGCGCCGTGCATCATCTTCATCGATGAGATTGACGCGGTTGGCCGGCAGCGCGGCACCGGGGTCGGCGGCGGTCACGATGAACGCGAGCAGACCTTAAACCAGCTATTGGTGGAGATGGACGGTTTTGAGGAAAACTCCGGGATTATTGTCATGGCGGCTACCAACCGCGCGGATGTCCTGGATCCCGCTTTGCTTCGTCCGGGCCGTTTTGACCGCCAGATTCAGGTCTCGACGCCGGATAAGAATGCCCGCGCCAAAATTCTGGAGGTACACGGCCGCAACAAGCATTTCGCGCCGGATGTCAATTTCGACAATGTCGCGGCCAGGACGCCGGGTTTCTCCGGGGCGCAGCTGGAAAATGTGTTGAATGAGGCCGCGCTCTTGGCGGTGCGCAACAGCCGCAAGCAGATCACGGTGGACGATGTCGATGAGGCCATCGACCGCGTCATCGGCGGTCCGGCCAAGAAATCCCGGAAGTATATTGAAAGAGAACGGCGTCTGGTGGCTTACCATGAGGCGGGGCACGCGATTATCGGTCTGACTTTGGAGGATGCCCAGATTGTCCAGAAGGTGACGATCATTCCGCGCGGCGAGGCCGGGGGCTACAACCTCATGACGCCAAAGGAGGAAACCTATTTCCAGACCAAGACGCAGCTCATGGCCAGTATCACCGGCTATATGGGCGGCCGGGTCGCGGAGGAGATTTTCTTCGGGGATATCACGACCGGGGCGCATAACGATATTGAGCAGGCGACCCGCATCGCGCGTTTGATGGTGACGCAGTTTGGTATGTCGGATTTGGGTCCGATCCGCTATGAGGGGGATCCTGAGCAGGTTTTCCTGGGCCGTGAACTGGGCACGCAGAGCAGTCATTCCACGCAGGTCGCTTATGAGATTGACCAGCAGGTGCGCAAGATTGTCGGCGACTGCTATGAGCAGGCCAAGGCCATTATCACCAAGCACAAAGAAGAGCTGAAGACGATTGCCGAGGCGCTGCTTGAATATGAGACGCTGTCCAGCGAGGAGATCGAGTACCTGTTTAAAGAGGGCAAGATGCCTACTGTCAGCGGCAAGAACGAGGATGTCAACGCGCTTCCAGCTGAGGAAGAGGTTCCAGTGGTCGTGGAGTCACGATACCCGGAGCAAAAAGACAATCCTGAGGATGATTTACTGTAACCGGCGGTTAT
>CAZQRT010000022.1:12042-18793 GCA_964596105.1 uncultured Erysipelotrichales bacterium
CTAATAAAAAAAGAAGCCTTGAAGGCTTCTAATCCAGGATGCTGACCTGGTTTTCGTATGTGTAGGTATGCGGTTCTTTGGTTTTTTCAATATGGCCGAGGGCGATGGCGACTTCATACTGATAGCCTTCCGGGAATTTCAGGGCCTTGCTGTAGTAGTCTTTTTTCTCGCCTCTTAAGGTGTCTTTGATGCATCCCAGGATGACATTGCCAAGGCCTAAATCCTGGCAGGCCAGGGCGATGTTCTCAACGGCGATGCCGGCATCGCAAGGGCTCCAGAAGAACTCTTCTTTCGCGCTTAAGATGATGACGATCGGGGCTTCATAATAGAAGTTGTGCTCTCTTGGTTTGTCACCGGCCAGATCATGGTCGATTTCTTTCAGGATCGGATGATCTCCCTTTAAGACGGTAAAATGAATCTCCTGCCGGTTGGCGGCTGTCGGGGCCTGCAGGCCGGCGGCAATGATCTTGTTCAGTTCTTCTTCATTAATCGGTTCACTGGTATAAGCCCGCGTTGAACTGCGCGTGCTGATTGCCTCTAATACATTCATTTTTTATGCCTCCTTTATTTAAAGTATAGGACAGTTGGAAAAGGCTGTCAACCAACGCGACTTTGAGTTGTTTTCTGATATGCGGTATGAGACAATAGCCCGGGGTGAGCTTTATGATGTATTTTATCGCGGATTTACATTTCGGACACAAAAATATTATCTCGTATGATGGGCGGCCTTTTACTGATGTTGAGGAGATGGCGGCGGTGCTGATTCAAAACTGGAATGAAACTGTTTTGGATGAGGATGAGGTTTATGTGCTGGGGGATCTGGGTTTTAGCACACCCGCGCAGCTGGCGGTGATATTTCAGCAGTTGTCGGGGAGAAAACACTGGATTATCGGCAACCACGATCAACGGTTACTGTCTCATCAGGGGCTTCGTTCTCAGTTTTGTGAGGTCGCTTTTTATCTGGAGGTTCCTTTTGAACCGGACCGCAAGATCGTGCTCTCCCATTATCCCGTCGCCTGTTTTAACGGCCATTTGCATAACTGGATTCACTTTTACGGTCATGTCCATCAGAGTTTTGAGGAGGATTTCGTTCAGGATATGATCAGAAAAATGGCGCAGGATTACGGAAAGCCGATGAAGATGGCCAATGTCGGCTGCATGATGCCTTACATGGCTTATACCCCGCGTTCGCTGGCGGAACTTTTGGATTATTTTGGCTGGTAATGGCTTTTGTTTAGCGAGTATGCTATAATGTCTGGGAAATCGGAGGTGCGCTTATGACGTGGGAGATCTTCTGGTCTTATCTTTTGACCATGGGAATATCCGCGGCGCTGGTTCCCCTGGTGCATCGGGTGGCTGACGCTTTGGATATTGTCGCCGAAGAGAATGCCCGGACTGTTCACCACGGTCGTATCGCGCGCATCGGGGGCCTGGCGATCTATATCAGTTTTATGATCGGGGCGGCCCTTTTTTTGAAGGCGGACCGTCAGATCAACGCGGTGCTGATCGGCGGTTTTCTGGTTTTCGCGGTCGGGTTTTTTGACGATATGTACAATCTGTCCCCCAAGACGAAGCTATTGGTGGAGTTTATCGCCGCTTCGATCGTGATTTTTTACGGGGATATCATGCTGCGGCAAATCGATGTGCCGTTTCTGCCGAATCTGCGTTTTCACTATCTGGCGGTGATCATCACCTATTTCTGGGTGATCGGCATCACCAACGCGATTAATCTGATTGACGGGCTGGATGGCTTGAGCGCCGGGATTTCCACGATTGTCCTGGTCGTGATCGCTTTTACCAGCCTGAAGTTTTCGCGCCTGGATATCGCGGCGATCTCGATCTTGCTGGCGGGGGCGATCTGCGGTTTTCTCGGTTATAATTTTCATCCCGCCTCGATTTTCATGGGGGACTGCGGGGCTTTGTTTATCGGCTATATGATTTCGGTGATTTCGCTTCTGGGGTTCGGGTATAAGAGCTCGACGTTTTTTACCCTGGGCGCGCCGATTGTCATGCTCGCGATTCCGATTCTGGATACGTTTATGGCGATTATCCGCCGCCGTCTGAAGGGTCAGAAGTTTTCCGACGCGGATCGCGAGCATCTTCATCATACCCTGATGATCAAGCTGGATTTCGGTCATACCCGCACCGTTATCATTTTGTACACGGTCACGATTCTGTTTGCCATGAGCGCTTTTCTTTACACGTATGACAAGTCTCTGGGGCTGGGGCTGTTTCTCGTTCTGGTTTTGATGTTTGAGATTTTTATTGAGTATACCGGCATGGTGAGCATTCATTACCGGCCGATACTTTCCGTGGTGAATCTTTTGGTGAGATCTCCAAATCTGCCGGCTTTCAGCTGGCATAGGAAGCGCATGCAGGAAAAAAAGGAAAAGGAGGATCCGGAAATGAAAAATCGCAAGCAGAAAAATCTGATTGTGCTGGTCGCGGTGCTGCTGGCGATCGGGGCGTTGGGAACAGCGGGATATTTTTATCTGCGGGATGGCAAAAAGCCGGCGGATAAAGCGCCGAATGAGAGTGTTGAGCCGGCTTATGTGAAGGTGGATGACGGCACGGCGCTCATGGATGAGATTTATGAGGAGCTGGTGTCGGCGCCTGATGAGGTGGCGGAAAGGGCGCAGGTGGCGCGTTATTTTGCCGTGGATTTCTTTACCTGGAGCAATAAAGAGGACCGCGAGGATGTCGGGGGTATCTCTTATGTGCTGCCTGACGCGAGAATTGATTTTGCCAAGTATGCCACCAATTATTACTATGTGAATTTTGATGAGCATCTCGCCACTTACGGGGCCCGGGGGCTGCCTGAGGTGATTGGGTGTGAGGTGGAGAAAAACGAGGAGTCGGATTTTGTCTACGCCAAAACCAGTAATGATGATTCTTATGATGTCTATCTAAATCTCACTTATGAAAGCAAGGATGACGGCATGCCAGTCGATGAGCTGATGACGAGTGTCAAGGTGACGGTGCTCAAGGAGGATCAGCTTTATTATGTGGTGGGTGTTGATTATGATCAGGTGACCGGGGAGCCGGAGGAGACTGATGAGGAAGAATCATATTGACTATTGTCAAGGGTTTTATTTTGTGGTATGATATCTGCGCCTGGAAAAAGGAGGGATGGCCATGTTAGATGTACTAATGGTTATAGTTTGTATCGCCATCATTGTTTTATCGCTATTGCAGAGTGGTAAATCGGAAGGGCTGGTCAGTGCTCTGACCGGGCAGAATTCTTCCCTTTTTAAAGAGTCGAAAGAGCGCGGCCCGGAAGTGATTTTCTCAAGGATTACGATGGGGCTGGCGGTTGCGTTTTTTGTGATAGCTATCATGATGAGGATAGGATAGGGCGCTTAAGCCCTGTTTTTTTTACCGGAAAGGAGTTGAGAAAAGATGGCGGATATTTTGGATTTTATCAGGGCTCATCGCGGGGCGACGAAAGATGAGATCCGGGAGGTCTTTAAGGATGACGGGGCTTTGCGGGATCTGTTTGCTGATGGGGTCATTGACTGTGATGAGCAGGGCCGTTATTACCTGCTTTCGGATTTGCATCTGGCGAAGGGCACTTATCATAAAAGAAGCCGGGGCGGTCTGGTGAAGTTCAGTGACCTTCCTGATCTGTATGTCAGAGATGAGTTTTGTGATCAGGATGTCGTGGTGGTAAGTCTATATACCGGCCGGGTGAAAAGGGTTTTGGAGCACGGTTTGAAAAATCTTACCGGCATTTACCGTTTGGGCCGGCGCTATGGTATTGTGCATGCCATTAATCCGGTCATTTCTCAACCGGTTAGAATCATCAAAGGGTCGGCTAATAAAAATGATCTGGTTGTGGTCCGGCTCACTTCTTATCCTTCCCGGCAGAATAATTATTTTCAGGGGGAGATTGTCAGGGTCATCGGGGCGCAGGATGAGCCGGGGGCGGATATTTCCGCTGTGATTGCGGACAGTGAGGTGCCTGATGAGTTCAGCGCGGAGGTTCTGGAGGAAGCCGGAAAGATACCTTTGGAGGTTTCGGATATTTCCGGCCGGGTGGATTTTCGTGATGAGATGGTCGTGACGATTGACGGGGATGATGCCAGAGATTTCGATGACGCGATTTCGGTAAGTAAGGATGATCTTTATCATCTCCAGGTGCATATCGCCGATGTTTCTTATTATGTCAGAAAGGACAGCGCTTTAGATCTTGCGGCGACCGTGAGAGGTACTTCGATTTATTTGCCGGACCGGGTTTTGCCGATGCTGCCGGAGGCGCTGTCGAACGGGATCTGTTCTTTGCGGCCGGGGCAGGACCGGCTGACGATTTCCTGTCTGATGGATATCGATGAGGTGGGAAATGTGGTGGAGAGCCGCATTGTCGCCGGGGTAATCCGGTCCCAATGCCGCATGACTTATGACAGGGTGAATCGTTTTTTTGAGGGCGGGGATGATTATAAGCCTTTCGCGAAGATGCTTTTAGTAGCCAGGGAACTGGCGGAGATTTTGCGCAGGAAAAGAAAAAAGCGGGGCGCGATTGATTTTGATACGCCCGAGGCGCGGGTGGTCCTGGATGAGGCCGGGAAAACCAAAGCTTTAGAGAGGGTGACACCCGGGATCGCGGAGGAAATGATTGAGTCTTTCATGATCCAGGCTAATGAGACGGTGGCGGGTTATATGCGCTGGCTGGGGGTGCCTTATATTTACCGGGTGCATGAAAAGCCGGAGCGGGCTAAAATTGTGGAACTGATGGGAATGCTGAAGGGATTCGGGTATCATCTTGAGGGTTCCTGGGATGATCTTCATCCCCGGGCTTTGCAGGCGATGATGGCGGAAAGCAAGGGTCGTCCGGAGGAGTCACTGGTGGCGGTGCTTGCTTTGAGGTGCATGCCGCGGGCGCGTTATGATGAGCAGTGTCTCGGGCATTTCGGTCTGGCGGATGAGGAGTATACGCATTTTACTTCTCCGATCCGGCGTTATCCGGATCTTTTGGGGCACCGGCTGATCCGGAAGTATGTTCTGGAGTCTGATTTTCAGGATGTGTCGGATGATGAGAAGCGGGTCAGGATAGCGGCTAGTCAGTCTTCGTTTTTGGAGCAGCGGGCGGTTGATGTGGAGCGCCGGGTTGAGGCGATGAAGAAGGCGGAGTTTATGGCCGGTCATGTCGGTGAGGTTTATACGGGCATGGTGAGTTCGGTCACGGGTTACGGGCTTTATGTGGAGCTGGACAATACGGTGAACGGGCTGCTTCATATCAGTGAGCTGCCTGATGATGATTATTATTTTGATGAGAATCACAAGCGGCTATTGGGCCAGTATAATGGTTTGAGGTTTAATCTTTTGGAAAAGATCAAGGTTCGGGTACTAAGCGCGGACAAATGGTCGGGGAAGGTTTCTTTTGCTTACGCGGGGGCGGTAGAATGAAGATTCTGGCGAACAATAAAAAGGCGTATCATGATTATGATATTGAGGAGACGCTGGAGGCGGGGATTGTCCTGAAGGGCACGGAGATTAAGTCGGTGCGCAAGGGGCACTGTCAGCTTCGGGACAGTTATGTCCAGATTCGTCATGGCGAGGCTTTTGTGCTGGGGATGCATATCGCGGTGTATGAGCAGGGGAATATTTTTAATCATGATCCGTTAAGGGACCGCAAGCTGCTTTTGCATCGCAAGGAGATCAGAAGGCTGGAGAAGCTGGTGCAGCAGGCGGGGATGACGCTGGTGCCGACGAAGGTTTATTTTGACAAGGGCAGCAAGGCGAAGGTGGAGATCGCGGTGGCGCGGGGCAAGAAGCTTTATGACAAGCGCCAGGATTTAAAGGAGAGGGCGATCAAGCGGGATCTGGAAAGAGCTGGCAAAGATTATTGAATGATGGTATAATGGTTTTGTCTGAAGGGGGCGTCCTGGATTCGACAGGGATTGGTTTTGTTTTGACTGCAGCCGGAGGTACACGTTAAGTACAAACTTAAATATAACTGGAAACAGAACAAATTACGCATTTGCCTAATTAAGTCGACATAGACTTTGGCAGCGTCTTACCGTGATTTTTCCGCGGTCGCGGCTAAGATGGCATAAGCACGGAATAGGCGTCAGTTCACGCCCGGTGGCTGATGAAGAAAATGAAAGGGATCGCCCTGCCTGGAAGGGTTCGCTGCTTGCGGCAGGGTTAAATTTTGCGGTGAACTAAGCTGTAGGGGTCTTAACGGGATGATCTTTGGACGCGGGTTCGATTCCCGCCGCCTCCACCATTGGTGCATCTGTTCGAACTTAATAGATATATTGTATCAAATCAATCCGTTCGGGTTGATTTTTTATGTTACAAGAAAATTACCAAAAAGTAAAAAGCGAATGAGTTTTTCCCATTCGCTTTTAAGACAGGTTTCCCTAATACCCCGGTTTGAATATTCTGTGACAGTTAATGTTGTTTTCGCTTTGGATGAAGCTCTTATGTGTCAAGGTAATTTTGGCGGTCGCAGCGATGAGTTTATTGTATGGGTTTACGGGGATGATTCCGTTTCCCGATTTAACGGCGTAGTCATTCTTGGTAATCAAGTTAGCCCTCACAATATAAAGGAACGCAATGGTCTGTTATATACTGACTTTAACAGAACGGTAGCCGATGCCCTTGCGAATGAGTCCATCCTGGATATGCAAGGCATTACCGAAGCAATAGACTATTACAGAAATTAAACGGGCCGGAGGTGATCTTAGCTCTTCCGGAATTTTGTCATTGATGATTGTGAGATGCGTTGTGGTAAAATGCGTGTTCGTCC
>CAZQRT010000023.1:0-18252 GCA_964596105.1 uncultured Erysipelotrichales bacterium
GCAATTCACCATTATCTATTCAAAGTGCTAAATATTCTTTAAAAGTTCTTGCACAAATGAATTTGATTGATTATGATGTCAATAGAAAAAGAAAAGAGGGATATTCATGAACAGAAAAAAACACCAGTACACCACACCGGAACAAGACGCCTACATCCAGGAACTCAAAGTGAACCTGTTAAAAAAGATCGCGGACATCCGCCATTACCAGGGCCTGACCCAGAAAAACCTTGAAGCCCAGTGCGGCGTGCGCCAGCCCATGATCGCGCGCATGGAAAACGGCGACGCCAACCCCCAGATCACCACACTGCTAAGACTCTTAGTGCCATTAGGCATGACCATCACCATTGTCCCCCTGGATCATAAAGAACTCTAAAAAGCGACCTTCATCGCTTTTTTTGTATACAAAAAAAGAGTATCCTAAGCGATACTCATTTCATGTGATTAAAAGCCGTCACGATCATATCCGCGGCCTCAACTAAACCGATGTCGCTGTTAATCGTGAGATCATAATTCTTCAAATCACCCCAGCGGTTTGTCGTGTAATAGTTATAATAGCTGCTGCGGCGCCTGTCCATCTTCTTAATCTGCTTGTCAACATCACCGTCATCCTCATGATAGTCATTGACAATGCGTTCCTTGCGACTCTTTTCAGGAGCGTGGATGAAAACCCGTAAGACGGAATCATAATCCTCCAGAATATAATCACCGCAGCCATTGACGATAATGCACGAATCATTATCCGCCAGATGCTTGATAATCTGCGACTGCATGGCGAAAACTTTATCATTGAGCGGAAGATCAAATGCTCCGGTCGTCATCGTATATAAAAAGCTCGAACTCTTCGTCTCCGACGCGCGACGGATCATATCCACATCATAGCCCATTTCCTTTGCCGCCATGTCGATAATTTCATTATCATAGTAGACCATACTCAAACGCTCGGCAACCAGCTGCGCGATTTTCCGTCCCCCTGAACCATATTCACGACCGATGGTAATCACTTTATGAGCCATAGGTATCCCTCCTTATATCCATTATATACCAAAATGGCAACGAGTTCACTTGTTTTTTTACTTTATTAAGCCCCGTTATTTATTCGCGATCGCGTAAAGCGGCACCTCCAGGTAATTATTCGGATCCACCGAAACAAAGAACCCGTCCTGCCCTGAAGTCAGGCGGTAATAAATCCAGGTACCCGCCGCCTCAAGACTCTCCGCCTTAGCGGTACTCAGCTGCGTGAGGTGGCCGTTATCAAGCTCCAGGCGATATACCCCGGCGCTAGTTGAGGAATAAAACAAATCCTGACCGCTTAAAGCGAAACTGCTCACCGCGCCATCCACCAGCACCGTCTTCCGCTGATCATCCAGGTTGAGACGCACCAGCGCCCCGTCCTTTTGATAATAGACCCAGTTGTCCTGCGCGACAAAACCGGCAAAACTGCTTCCCTCCGCCAGCGGCATCACCGATCCGCCGCGAAGCGGCACCTTATATAAACCCTTTTGGTTGGAATAATACAGCCAGTCGCCATCCACCCCGAAACAAAGCGTCCCGTCCGGAGCCATCAGGCGCTTGTCCTCACCCAAAAGATCCGACATGTAAACCGCCCGGCTGTCTAGATCCGTATAAAACAGATGATCCCCCACCGCCAAAAGACCAGCCGCCTGGATCTTCAGATTCGTCTCGCTTTTGCCATTCAAATCCACACATTTAATCGTCTGATCCTTGCCGTCCACATAATAAATGCGGTCCCTGATCACATTCAGCATGCCCGCCTCGCCCCGCCATAAAGACTGCTTCAAATCCAAAGCGTAACTGCAGCGGTAAACCTGCCCGTTCTCATAGACATACAGCGTTTCCCCGGACTTCGCCAGCACCCCGCCATTCAACAGGTTGCTTGGCTCATTGCCGGTATCATTGACCGCCTTCAGCGTGACCAGATGATCATGAAAATCACGCGGCGGCCTGTCCGCCGTGGCAATATTGAAATAATAGAAAAGACCCAGCCCGACCGTCACCACCAGAAGCAAAACGCCGCCCCAGTAGAAAAAACGGTGCTTGTGCTGCCCGATCGTACTCCACCAGTGCAGCCTTTTTTCCAGCCGCTCCGGACCCATATTCTTCAGTTCCCGGGGCAGCTCGATCTTCGCCTGACAGTAAGGACAGACCGTGCTGTCAGCGGAAATTTCCTGATGACAAGAGGGACACTTCATTATTCCTCATCCTTTATCACAAAATCCGCGTCAATCACATCCGGATTATCAGGACGGCGCGGTTTGGGCTTAGGCTGCTGGGAAACTTTCCGGGAACGAAAAACCGTATACAAAACATACCCCAGCATCAATACCCAGGCAAAAGGCCCGAGAAACCTCATCAACATCGATATGACAAAAAACCATAAAATTGGGGACACGAAAATCATGCTTTCCCCCTCCTATCTATAAAAACAAATCAGGAACCGAAACCTCGAGACCGCCGGCCAGCCGCTCAATGACCTTCAAAGTGACATTCCGCTTGCCCCGTTCCACATCCGAGATATAATTCTTGCTTAAATTGCAGCGGAACCCCAGCTCCTCCTGAGAGATCTGCAGCTGCTTGCGATACGATCGCACCTTATTGCCAAAACGAACCTCAATGTTCATGTTGTTTCTCCTCCTGCAGTAACCGGTAATAAGAGGCCTTATCTTTGATCTTTTTAAAACGGTGGTGAAGCCCCGACTTGCTGATGGTCTGCCCCGTCTTCTGAAAATAAAGATCAGCGAGATCCGTCAGGCTGACATCCGGATTCTCCATCCTCAGCCGCGCCGCCAGCACGGTATTCTCATCAAAATCCGCCCAGCCGTTATAAGCGTCAATCAGCTCGATATCCGCCACCTGCCCGGCCCCCGTCCGGGCGCTTTTCATCTCATTGGCGATGACACAGTTATCCCAGCGGTTGATATTATTCGAGAAATCCCGCCCGATGCGAGCCTCCTCAAAATCAAACAGCGACTGCGGCGCCCCCACGATCCTTAAAAAATCCGCGATGCGCTCACTCGCCTTGATATAAACCACCGTTTTATTACGCCGCGTGACCGTCTTGGCATGCAAATGAAACTGCTCCATCAAATCGCGAATAAAATAAGCCAGAGACTCCTCGCTCACAGCGATCTCCAGATGATAATTAGACGTCGCCGGATCATTGACCGACCCCGCCGCGAGAAAAGCCCCCGCCAGATAAGCGCGCAGACAGCACGACTTCTTCAGCCGGTACACCGAAGGCACCGGCTCCTGCATAAGCCCTAAATCATCCAATATCTCACGGGCCTTGTGAATGCGCAAAAGATAGACATTATTCTTTTTTAACTTCTGTTTTTTCGCGACGAGAAACTCGATCTCCGGCTGATACAGATCCTTTAACAGCCGGTGCGCCTTCGCGGCGATCTTGGCATTCTCCGTCCGCAAAGTCAAAACCATCGCGCCATTTGAAATTTCCAGATGGCCGTTGATCTTCAACAGCGCCAAAAGCAAGGCGCGCTCACAGCAAGGCGCGAAATCGTTAAAAACGATCTCCTCTTTAACCTGCCGGGAAAAAGAGATCAATGCGCGGCGTCCCGGTGCAGGCGGTGGACCTGATAACGCTGCCCGTAATAATCCGCGAAGTAATTGGTCAAAGCCACCGAACGGTGCTGCCCGCCGGTACAGCCGATCCCCACCACAAGATGCATCTTGCCCTCGCGCTCAAAATTCTGAAACAGATAATCCAATAACTCCGTTAACCGCGCGATAAAATCCTTCGTCTCCGGCTTGTCGATGACATAATCATAAACCGCCTGATCATTGCCCGTCAAATTCCTTAAACTCTCCTCATAATAAGGATTAGGCAGAAAGCGCACATCAAACAGCAAATCAGCGTCACGGGGAATCCCGTATTTATAACCGAAAGACACAAAACTGATCCGGAAAGGATCCGTCACGCTGTAAGTAAACAGCCGCTCGAGATGCTCCTGAAACCGCGCGATCGTCGACCGCGAAGTATCAAGGACAATATTCGCGTTCTGCTTGACCGGCTCCGCGATCCTCCGCTCAAAAGAAATCGCGTCCAGAAGCGAACTGGCGCGGTTGCTGATCAGAAGCGGATGCGAGCGCCGCGTAAACTTGTAGCGGGTCAGAAGAATGTCATCCTCACAGTCCAGAAAGAGAATAGTCAGAGCGATCCAGTCCAGATTGGAAAGGATGCGGATCGCGTTGATGGCGTCATTCAGACTCACCGCCATGGCGACCTTCGTATAGAGATTGCTCGTTTTCAAAAGCTCCCCGAACTGCTCCAGAAGCATAACCGGATAATTGTCAATGCACTGAAACTCCATATTCTCAAACACAGCCATGGCACTGGTCTTGCCGGCTCCCGACATCCCGGTCACCATGACCACCTGAATCTTCTCATCCATCATACCGCCCCGCTTTCATCTTATCACATTTTAAGTGAACTTCAAAGCAATAGACTTTTTTAAAACCGCAGCGCCAGAATAAAACTGGCTGTCAGATAAGTTAAAGAAAAAACGATCACGGCATACAGGAAATAAAAAGCGGCGACATGATTTTTCTTCAAAAGCGGACTGAAATTAACCGCCGTCAGCCCGTACATCACCATCACCAGGCTCAAAGCATACACCGCGAACTTGACAATCTTGTAAATCATAAGATCCCCAGCCATTTCGTATACGTCATCACCTGTTTATCCCAGGTCGCCTCGCTGTGATTCCCGTCCTTGATTAAATCAAACGTAACCATCGCCCCGTGATTCAGGCAGGCATCCATGATCCGCATGTGGCGGATGACGACATCGCAAAGCTGATTTTTATCCGTCACCTCATTGCCGCCGTAGCTGAGATAAACGCGGTGCTTTTCCAGCGTCGTCAAATCCGAAAGCAGCTGCCTCTCACAAAGGAAAAACGACGAAGACAGACAAGCCGCCCCGGTATAAACCTCGGGATACTTGATGATGCCGTATAACGCCATCAGCCCGCCCATGGAACTGCCGCCAATATAATGAATGCCATTGGTGCGGTACTGCGCCGCGATCTCATCTTTTAACTCTGTCGCCATCCACGCCATCAGCGCCGCCCCGCGCCCGTCGAGACTGCCCAGCCGGCTCGCCTTCACCGGATAAGGGCAAAACTCATGCAGGCGCTCACGCCCCTCATGATTACACTCCAGCCCCACGACAATACAGTCGACATGCGCCGCCTCATACTGCTCGCTGATATGCCAGGCGTGCCCGTACGTCGCGTCCTCGTCAAAAAACAGATTATGGCCGTCAAACATATAGAACACCGGATAGCTCTTATCAGTCTCGTCATAATCATCCGGCACATAAATATGCAGCTGGCGC
Source organism: uncultured Erysipelotrichales bacterium (assembly GCA_964596105.1). Taxonomy (GTDB): domain Bacteria; phylum Bacillota_I; class Bacilli_A; order Erysipelotrichales; family Coprobacillaceae; genus CAJUOR01. The sequence goes on from CAZQRT010000023.1 coordinate 5,375, forward strand.
CATAACCCGAAAGGGGTAATCTCAATCATTCTTTTTTCAATCATTCTATTCCTCCCAAATTCTTTTTTAAAAAAAGCTTGGACTATTTTAATTCGTCCAAAGCTTTCAGCGTTTCATCATTCATCAGACTGGTATCATGATCCATCCACAAAGAAATGGTTCTTTCCTTCAATAAAGAAGCCTTGTCCTCCGCCTTCTCATACACCCCGATATTCTCCGCGTACATCACCAGCTCGGTATCGAGACGGTCCAGCTTCTTTTCCAGCTCCGTCTGGCGGTAAGGCAGATGGTAATACCCGATCATCAGTTCCAGGATCATCAAACCGGCGGCATCCAGCGTCGCCCAGATCAGCGGCACATTCATCGTCAGCAAAAACGGCAGAATCAGCGTCAGCACCAGGCGCAGCTTCGTCAGCACCTTATAACGGTTGCCGCAAATCGCCATATCCCGCTGCAGCTTGTTCCTTTGCGCTTTCAGCGTCGCGAAATAATTGCCCTTAACCTCCGCTTCCGACTTCGGTTCGACATCATCCAGATCAAAGATAAAATAATATAATTTCTTCCAGCCCTGACGGACCTTCCCCATCAATTTGGAAAATCCCGATTCCTGATTTTCCTCGTCTTCTGTCTTTTCTTCTGTCACCTCAATCGGCGCGCCCGGATTTTCCGCCGGGACCACCGGATTGGTCACCTCCGGAGTCTTGAGTTCTTCCACTTCCGTCACGGTCTTCTCTTCCGGCATACAAGTCACTTCCTATCTACGCCTATTTTACCAAAGACCTTCCCAATTGGCAAACATTGTCTAAAATTTCTGAAAAACTGCTAAAAAAAGGAACCCAAAGGTTCCTATAAGTTCTTCACATGAATTCTCGTGATGGCCCGCTTTAAAGCCAGCTCGGCGCGCATGATATCGACATCCGCGCTGTGACTCTCAAGACGCTTCTGAGCCCGCTCCATGGCGCGCTGCGCCCGTTCAAGATCGATATTGTCCTTGTTTTCAATCGCGTCGGTGATGATCGTCACCACCTGGCCGGTGACATGGATAAATCCCCCGGAAACAAAGAAATACTGACGCTGCCCGTCCGCCACAAAATTCATGGGACTGATTTCCAGAACCGCCGCGAAAGGAATCATATTCGCGAGAATGCCGAGCTGTCCGGTGGTGCTGACCACATTGACAATCTCCGCTTCCCCGTTATAAAACTCCCCTTGCGGGCAGACAATCCGCAAAGTAAACGTCGCTGCCATAATCAGCCTTCCAGCGTCTTCGCTTTTTCGACCGCCTCGTCGATGGTTCCGACGTTATGGAAAGCCTGCTCCGGTAAATGATCCCACTTGCCGGCCAGAATCTCCTTAAAGCCGCGAATCGTCTCGGCGACCGGCACATACTTGCCCTCGGTGCCGGTAAACTGGCTGGCGACGGTAAACGGCTGCGACAGGTAATTGCGCACGCGGCGCGCGCGGGCCACCGTCTGCTTGTCCTCATCGCTCAACTCTTCCATACCGAGAATGGCGATGATATCCTGAAGCTCCTGGAAACGCTGCAAAATCTGCTGCACCCCGTGCGCCACCTCATAATGCTCGCGGCCGACGATATTGGGATCAAGGGCGCGGCTGCTCGAATTCAGCGGATCCACCGCCGGATAAATTCCGAGCGCCGCGATCGAACGGTCAAGCACGACGCGGGCATCGAGATGGGTAAACGTGGTGGCCGGAGCCGGATCGGTCAAGTCATCCGCCGGGACATACACAGCCTGCACCGAGGTAATGGAACCCTGCTGCGTGCTCGTGATGCGCTCCTGCAGCTGGCCCATCTCGGTCGCCAGGGTCGGCTGATAACCGGCCTGGCTCGGCACCCGTCCCAGCAAGGCGGACACTTCACTGCCGGCCTGGGTAAAGCGGAAAATATTATCGATAAAAAGCAGAACATCCTGATGCTGCTCATCGCGGAAATACTCGGCCATGGTCAGACCCGTCAGCCCGACACGAAGACGTGATCCCGGCGGTTCATTCATCTGGCCGAACACCAGACAAGTCTTCGCCAGCACGCCGCTTTCCTTCATCTCATAATAAAGGTCATTGCCCTCACGGCTGCGCTCGCCGACCCCGGCGAACACGGAAATGCCGCCATGCTCAGTCGCGATGTTATTAATTAACTCCTGAATCAAAACCGTCTTGCCCACGCCGGCCCCACCGAACAGGCCGATCTTACCGCCCTTGATATAAGGACAGATCAGATCAATCACCTTGATGCCTGTCTCGAGGATCTCGGTCTCGGTACGCTGATCAGCATACGTCGGGGCGTCACGGTGAATCGGCATCTGTTTGGTTTCACCCTGCAAAGGACCCAGTTCATCGATGGTCTCGCCCAGCACATTGAACATTCGGCCCAGCGTCCCCGGTCCGACCGGAACACTGATCGGCGCCCCGGTATCCACCGCGTCCAGGCCCCGCACTAAGCCGTCCGTGGAGCCCATCGCGATACAGCGCACCGTGTCGTCGCCCATATGCTGCGCGACCTCAATCACCAGGCGGGCATCGCCGTTCTTAACCTCGATGGCGGTATTCAGACTGGGTAAATGGCCGTCGTCGAAACGGACATCAACCACGGGCCCGACCGCTCTTGTGATTTTTCCGACATTCATCTTGGACACCTTCTTTCCTATTGCACATTCGCGCCGGCGACAATCTCTGAAATCTCATTGGTAATCGCCGTCTGCCGCGCCTGATTATACTTCAACAGTAACTGTTCATTCAAATCTGTCGCGTTATCCGTCGCGTTCTCCATCGACGTGCGGCGGCTGGCATTCTCGCTGGTCACCGACTCCACCAGGTAGCCGTAGATCTCGGCCTGCAGATACATCGGCACAAGCTCATCGAGCACGGCCCCGGGATTCGGTTCAAAAGCCATGTATGTTTCACTGGAAGCAAGATTCTCTTTCGCCACTGGAAGCAGCTGCACACAGTGCGGGGTAAAGGTCAGATTATTCACAAACTCCGTGTAAATCACTTTGATCGCGCCGTACGAGCCGTTTTTGTAGCCCTGCAAAAGATCGCGCACGAGCCCTCTGACCTCGCGAAAATCGAGATCACTGACGAGAGTGGCGTAATACGCCTCACCTTCCGGATAGCGCGAAACGCCTTTATTTCCCAGGCAATAAACCTGATCGCCATCCGCGATCGCGGTTCTGGCCAGCTTTAAGACATTGCTGTTGTACCCGCCGCAAAGCCCCAGACTGCTTGTGATCAGCACCACCGCGGCGCGGGGATTGTCATTTGCCCGCACATAAGGATGCTCATCCGCCTGGCCGGAAGCGAGAATCTCGGAAACCACGCTTTGCACCATGGTGTAATACGGCTTTTGCGCCGCTAACAGATTGTTCATCTTCCTTAGCTTGGAAGTGGCCACCAGCTGCATCGCCCGGGTAATCTTCCGGGTCGACTCCACCGACTTCATGCGCCGCTTGATCGCCTGCATGTTCCCCGGCATCGCTAAGCCTCCTTCGGCAAGGTATCCAGATAAGAGGCTTCCACCTTCGCCATGACGGACTTCAGCTCCGCTTCCAGTTCCGGGGAGATCTCCCGCCTGGTCATAATCTCCTGCTTGATATCGGCACTGATGGTATCATACAGCACGTTCATAAAGTCTGTGACCCGATCAACCGGCAGGTTTTTGGTAAAGCCGTTTTTCAAGGCGAACAGAGAAATGACCTGCTCGGCGACACTGCGGCTTTCATACTGCGGCTGCACCAGCACGGCGCGCACCTTGCGGCCGTGATCGAGCACCATCCGGGTGGCATTGTCCAGATCAGAACCGAACTGCGCGAAAGCCTGCATCTCGGCAAACTGCGCCAGTTCCAGCTTCAAAGAGCCGGAAACCTGCTTCATCGCCTTGACCTGGGCGCTGCTGCCGACCCTGGATACCGACAAGCCGGTATCGATGGCGGGACGGAAGCCGGAATTAAACAGATCCTGCTGCAGGAAAATCTGGCCGTCGGTAATCGAGATGACATTGGTCGGAATATAGGCGGAAATATCGCCGGCCTGAGTTTCGATAATCGGCAGGGCCGTGATCGAACCCCCGCCATACTCCTGATTCAGCTTGCAGGCCCGCTCTAACAGACGGGAGTGCAGATAGAACACATCACCGGGATAAGCCTCGCGTCCCGGCGGTCTTTTCAAAAGCAAGGACACGGTGCGGTAAGCGACAGCGTGCTTGCTTAAATCATCATAAACAATTAAAACATCTTTGCCCTGCTCCAGCCATTCCTCGCCGATCGCGCAGCCGGCGTAAGGCGCGATATACTGGATCGGGGCCAGCTCGCTGGCCGAAGCCAGCACGACCGTGGTATAAGCCATCGCCCCGCCCTGTTTGAGGCGCTCCACGATTTGCGCGACCGTGGAGTTCTTCTGGCCGATGGCGACATAAATGCAGTAAACATTCTCATTTTTCTGATTGAGGATGGTATCGATCGCGATCGCGGTCTTGCCGGTCTGGCGGTCGCCGATAATCAGCTCACGCTGGCCGCGGCCGATGGGAATGATCGCGTCAATCGACGTGATGCCGGTCTGCAAAGGCTGATTGACCGACTCGCGGGTCATGACACCCGGCGCCACCCTTTCGATAGGGCGCGTCTTCGTCGCGTTAATCGGTCCCTCGCCGTCGATCGGCTGTCCTAACGGATTCACGACCCGTCCCAGCAGTTCATCCCCGACCGGAACCTCGATAATCCGCCCGGTGCGCCTGACCTCGTCGCCCTCTTTAATCAGCGTATCACTGCCCAATAGCACCGCGCCGACATATTCTTCTTCCAGGTTCATGACCATGCCATAGACCCCGTGCGGGAAAGCCAGAAGCTCCCCTAACATGGCGTCCTGTAAACCATGAACCAGGCTGACGCCGTCGCCGACCGTCATCACGGTGCCGACATCCTTCATCTGGATGACATCGTCATAGTGACGGATCTGCTCCTTGATGATCGCGCTGATTTCATCTGGTCTGAGTGCCACGTTCATCACCTGCTTCCTTTCAATAATTCATTCTTCAAAAGCGTCATTTTATTTTTCAGAGAACCGTCGTAGACATGATCGTGCACGACCACTTTCACGCCCGATAACAGCTCCTTGTCAAGAATCGCGTTCAGTTTGACCGTCATGCCCTCTTTTTTGCTGACGGCGCCCTCCAGGCGGGAAATCTCCTCCGCGCTTAAAGGCAGGGCCGTATAGACGTCCCCGTGAATGATCTTCCGGGCCTGTTCATAGCGGTCCCGGAAATCCGCGATGATTTCCTTAAAAGAAGAAAAGCGCTCCTTACGGATCAATAGCTTACTGAAGGACAAAACATAATCCGGCACACTGCCGCTAAAGCACTGTTCCAGAAGGTCCAGGCGCGCTTCTTTGCTGATCATGGGCTGACCGAAAAAAGCGATCGCCTCACGGTCGAGGCTCGCCGCCATAAACTGCAAAGCCTGCCAGTATCCGTCAAGATCATCCTGTTCCTCAGCCAGCTCAAACAGGGCCAGCCCGTAACTTTTCGCCACGCTCTCCATTACCGGCTAACCTCGCTGACAAAATCCTCCACTAAACCGCGGTGGGTATTCTCGTCGATTTCCTTTTCGACGATCTTGCCGGCGGCCGCCATCGCGACTTCCACGATCTCGTCATGCATCTGATCTTTAGCGGCCTGACGCTCGCTGGCAATCTGCCGCTCCGCCATCTCAAGACGGCTGGCCGCTTCCGCTTTGGCCGCGGCGATCATCTCGTCGCCCTGCAATTGCGCGTCAGCCTTGGCTTTTTCGAGGGTCTCGCGATATTCCCTGGCGCCTTCCCGGGCCAGCTTTTCGCTTTCCTCCATATGGAGCCGGGCCTGTTCGTTCATATCCCTGGCCTCGGAAAGATTATTCTCGATAAACTCCGCCCGTTTCGCCAGATAATTTTGCAGCGGGCCGTACAGAAACTTTTTGAAGAAGAAAAGCAGGACGCCGGTTGACATGAGCTGGACAATCATGGTGGTGATGTTCGGGAACAGTTTTCCCGCGATATCCACTTCCATAAAATCCCTCCAGGCTTCCGGTTAGAAAATAAACAACAAAATAAACGCAATCAAAAGACCGTAAATAGCGACGGTTTCGGTAATACCGCAGCCGACGATCATCATCAGACGGATCTTGCCTTCCGCTTCGGGATTGCGGCCTACCGCTTCAACCGCCTTGCTGGCGCATAAACCTTCTCCCAGCGCGGTAAACATACCGGCACATACCGCAATCGCGGCGGCAATCGCAATTAATCCTTCGTTTGTCATTTTTTAATTTCCTCCTTTTTAACTATGCTTCCATCGCGATGTAGACACTGGACAGTGTCACGAAGATAAAGGTCTGCAGGAATCCTGCGAACAGATCAAAATAAGCGTGCAGCACCGGGGTTATAAACGGAGCCACGATATTGATCGGAATAAACGAGAATATCAGTCCGGACAAATATCCTGTCGCCATATAGACCAGCGACATCAAAATACTGCCGGAGACGATATTGCCGAAAAGACGCATCGATAATGAGATCAGCGGCGCCAGCGCGGAGAGAATATTGGTCGGCGGCCAGATCAGCTCTTTGATGTACTTGAACGTGCCCTTGGTTTTCCAGGCCGTCATCTGGGTTAAGGTAAAGGTGATCAAACCCAGCGACAGGGTGATGCTGAAATTGCTGGTGGGGGACTCCAGGCAGAACAGCCCGGAGATATTGGACAAGAATATGAACACCGCCAGGCATGAGAAATAAGGCGTCAGGCGTTTGCGGAGTTTCACATTCGGGAAAATGGAATCAAAAAAGTTCTGAAACATTCCTAAGACGTACTCGACCGCCGTCACCAGCTTATTGGGGGTTTTTAACGGATCGGCTTTCTTGATCTGCGCCCCTAAAAAAACAAACAGGATGCATAACAGAACGGTGATGATCAAAGAAGAGACGATTTCAGGTTGAATCGTGATATGCATAAACTTCACCTCCTTAAAAGCGCCATGCGAAACAGCGTGAGCTTAAAGCAAAGATAGCCAACGGCAACGCCAAACAGATTGAACTTTAAACGGACCGCTAATAGAAAGCCTAAAGCGTAAAGGCCGATTTTAAAAACGCTTAAAAGCCCGCCCCAGTAGCCGGCGTGCCGCCCCGCCAGAAGGGCCGTGTAGCAAAACTCATCCAGCCGCATGATCAATAGGGAAACGAGAAAGCCTGATAAAAAGCCGAGAAAAATGTCGGCATGAAACGTCAGTAAAGCCACCCCGCTTAAGACCAGACCGGTTTTGACGGTTTCTTTATAGAGGTTTTCCATCATCTTCATCTCCCAAATGAATCAACAGGCTGAAGGTTCTTTTAATTCCCCACAAAGATAATACAATCACAAACAGACCTTTCAGATGAAACAGTTTATCAAGAAAAAGCCCGGCCAGCACACTCAAAAGCATCGTCCCGAAAATATCATAGGCGATGGCCAGCACCTGGGCGATGATCTTAGCGGTTTTCGGTGCCAAACAGACGATCCCCCGCGTCTCCCAGGCCCGGCAGGATATAGCCGTGTTCGTTGAGCCCGTCATCCTGGCAGACGGCCACGATGTTCACGTCGGGATGGACATCGCTGAGTTTTTGCAGTCCTTCAGGAGCCGCCACCAGGCAGGCCATCGTGATGCTTTTTGGCTTCAGCTTTTTGATTTCGCTGATGGCGTCACAGGCGCTGCCGCCGGTCGCCAGCATCGGATCGAGCACGATAACATCCGCCGCTCCTACATCATCGGGGAATTTGGCGTAATAAGTTTCGGGGATAAGAGTCTCTTCATCCCGGGCCATGCCGATCATGCCGACCTGGGCTTCCGGGATCATGGTTGTAAAGCCCTCTAAGAATCCCAGTCCCGCTCTTAAGATCGGCACCAGCACCAGGGGTCTGGCCATGGTGTAGCCGGTTGTCTTCTGCAAAGGTGTTTCGATACTTGTTTCCTTAACCGCCAAATTTGCAGTCACTTCATAAGCCAGCAGCATCGCGACCTCGTCGAGGGTTTTCTTAAACTGGTGCTGAGTGGTGTTTTTATCCCTTAAGATGGTCATTTTAATCTGGCATAAGGGATGGTTTAATATTTTAATCATAATCTTCAATCGCCATCAGTTTCTGAATGCGGATATCGTGGCGTCCTCCTTCATAAGCGGTATTCATAAAAGCGTGCAAAATCTCAATGGCCGGTCCCGGTCCGATCACCCGCTGTCCCATCGCGAGCATGTTGGCGTCGTTATGAGCCCGGGTGGCCTTGGCGCTAAAGACATCGTGGCATAAAGCGCAGCGGATGCCGTGAACTTTGTTGCAGGTCATGCTGATGCCGATGCCGGTCCCGCAGACCACCACGCCTCTCTCACAGATCCCGTCCGCCACCGCTTTGGCCGCTTTGTAGCCGTAATCGGGGTAGTCCACCGCTTCTTCGCTGTCGGTGCCGTAGTCGATGACTTCGTAGCCCATGCTCTCCAGCTCCTGTTTTAATAAAAGTTTCAGCTGTAATCCGCCATGATCACAGGCCATTGCGATTTTCATAGAGAACCTCCTCAATCATTTCCATGGTGACCGGTCCCGCTCTGACAATACGGAATTTTATACAGTCCAGAATCGTGCTGGGCTTTCCCGCCCCGGCCGGACCGTTCACGATCAGCGGGATTTTCCCGTTCATTTTTTCATAAGCTTCCGTAAAATTACGGGCCGGAATATCCCCGCTGACGTTACAGGACGGTACCAGTAATGGTTCCCGCAATGCCTGCAACAGGCGCAAAACAAAGGGATGATCCGGACAGCGGCATCCGATGGTATCTAAACCCGCGGTAAGAAAAGCGGGAATAATATCTTTCTTAGGCAGAAGGACCGTTAATGGTCCGGGCATGAAGCGCGCCATAATAGCGGCATCGCGCGGGCTGACTTCCGCCAGCTGACAGGCGTACTGCCAGTCTGGGATCATGAAGGTATAGGGCTTGTCGGCGGGGCGCTGCTTGACCTCATTGAGGCGCGCCAGGGCGTCCTGACGAACGATGACACCTAAACCGTAAACGGTCTCGGTGGGAAAAGCGATCACCTGCCCCTGTTTTAAAAGCTCCAAAACTTGATCCATGTCGCATTCATTGACGATCCGCGTGATCACACCATCATCTCCATAGTGGCTATTTTAACATAAGACCTCTAAAAAAAACAGTATAATCTTGGATTTGCGAGAGGGATCATGTAAAATTGAAACAAAGGGGGAAACGCTACATGAAATCCAGGCTTTCCAAAGACGCGACCACACTTTTAATCATCGGGCTGTTATTTATGGCCGGATTAACGATCGCTTCCACGTTTGTCAATGTTTATTTAATTCGCCTCACCAATAACATGGGGCTGATGATCATGCAGAATATCGCCAACTACGCGGTGCTTTTAGGGGCTTTCGCCTTTGGCACATATTACGTGAAAAAGGGCAATATGATGACCCTGTTAAGAGTGGGCCTGCTGGCGGATATCGCTTACTACTTTCTGATCTTAATCTTAAAAGAAAGAGCCAGCCGTTATTTAATCTGGCTGGGCATGTTCAACGGTCTGGGTCAGGGCCTTTATTATTTTACCTTCAACATTCTGGTCGCGAAGCTCACCGCGGAGAGCGAACGTTCCCGTTTCTTCTCTTACCAGTCTTCGTTCAGCTACATTTTCGGTGTGCTGGCGCCTTTGGTTTCAGGGATGATCATCGTCCGTTTCAGCGAGCTCTCCGGTTATTATGTCCTGTTCGCGGTCAGCGTCGCGGTCTTTGTCCTGGCGATCATTTTCTCTTTGAAGCTGAGCAGTGTGCAGGCTGACGAGCGTTATCAGATCGCCCCGGTTTTAAAGCTCAAAAACAACCGTTACTGGGACACGAATAAATATTTAAACTTTTCCTTTGGCATGCGCGAAGCGCTGTATGCCCAGTTCTTCACCGTCTTCTGCTATCTGATCGTCGCCAATGAACAGACGATCGGAACCATGAACTCCATGATGAGTCTGATCGCGGTGTTCTCCTCGCTTTTCATCGCTTCCAAGTTCACCATCAAAACCCAGCGCAAATATCATGCCGGCTTCATGATTCTCTATATGATCTCACTGGGCGGGCTGGCCGTCTTCCCGAAAGAGTGGGCGCTGTGGATCACGTATGCCATTAACGGCGTCATTCTCTGCTGGAACACGGTCATTTTCCAGAATCTCAAATATCAGCTGGCAGACCGCGCCGACAGCGGTTTTAACTCCGGTGATTATATCATCACCACGGAGTTCCCGATGGCCGCGGGCCGGCTGTCCGGTTTATTCGCTTTCCTGATTTTAAATCAGATCTGCGGCGGCTTTAATCTCTACCGCTTCCTGCTAATCGCGGTGGCTGCCATCGCGGTTCTTGATCACTTTGTCATCGCCAAAAAAATCAACTGGCTGGAGGATGAGGAGTCTTGAGGCTCCTCTTTTTTTATGAGTAAAAAAAGCTTCACATTCTTCTTTTTTTATTTTGATAGACCGGGCTTCTTTGCTGATGGTTCTCTCTGCGGTACTGGTTTGGCGTGAGGCCTGTAAATTTCCGAAACACCCGGGTAAAATGACTCTGGTCGCAAAAGCGGAAGAGAAAAGCGATTTGCGGAATGGTCTGATCCGAAGATATCAGATACTCTTTCGCCGCCTCAATCCTGGCGGACATCAGATAATCGTGAAGCGTTTTCCCCGTGCACTCCTTAAAAATCCGGGAGAGATGGAAGAGACTGATTTGAACCGCTTCAGCAATCTCCTCGTTGCTGATTTCCTGGGTGAGGTGGGTGTGGATAAACGCCTTGGCCTTTTCCACATGGGGATTCCCGGTATCGCTGGACTGACTTTTCCGCACCTCCCGGCACATCTCCATGGCAGTCTCATTGAGAATCGGGGAAATATCCGCCACCGCGCGGCACTTAAGCAGTCTCCGCAAGGCATGATCGGCGATCCAGTTGGCCCGGGCAGGATAAAGTCCGCCTTGCATGGCGGCGATCATAAACGTATTGATCAGACTGACAGCCATGTACTCCAGCTGCTTGCGCTCGTCCCTGCTGACTCTTTGATGAAAATCATACCGCTCAATCTTTAAATCAAGCAGGACCGCCAGCTGATCCGTATCTCCCCTGGCAATCAAACGAAACAGCGGAGCGATCAGCCAGTAGGTCGAATTCAAATAATCCTCTTCGGAATCCTGAATGACCTGATCAATCGTATCTTCCATGTCTTTCCCTCCAGACAGCAATTTTATACAAATATTAGCAATTTCATTATATCTCGTCACAACATGATTGTCTATACTCAAAGCAAAGGAGGCAATGTTATGAAAAAGAGTAAAGGGAAAAAGATTTTAAAGATCGCTTTGATTGTCATCGCGATTCCCGTCGCCCTGGTAGTGATCTTTCTGGCAGGATACACGATGCGCATTATCTGGCATCCCGGAAACGCGTCCCAGTACAGTTTTGAACAGATTCAGCCCCTGGAGGACAGCCCCCTGGCAGGCGAGAAAATCTGTGTGCTGGGATCCTCGATAGTGGACGGGGTCGCGGCCAGGCATCACGCCGTCGCGGAGTACTTTGCCGCCCGCTTTGACTGCGACTACACCAAAGAGGCCGTCATCGGAACTACCCTCGCCGACACCAAAAAGAACTCCTACGTCGCGCGCATCCGCAAGCTGGATCCGGAAGAGCCGTATAAACTTTTGCTCTGTCAGCTCGCCACCAATGACGCCACCAAAGGCAGCGTACTGGGAGAAATCAGTCAGGGGCAGGATTTTGACACCTCGACCACGACCGGCGCCATCGAATACATCATCTGCTACGCCCGCCAGACCTGGGACTGTCCCGTCGTCTTTTTCACGAACACAAGATTCGACAGCCCGGAATATGACGCCATGGTCAAACGCCTCTATGAGCTGCAGGAAAAATACGGGATCGGGATCATTGATCTGTGGCAAGAGGACATCAACAATATCAGCGATGAGCAGCGAAAAGTCTATCTTTTTAACAGCATCCATCCGACCATGGCCGGATACCGGGACTGGTGGGGTCCGGAGATGGAACGCCAGTTTTTGTCTTACTGGAAAGAAATCAGCGATTAAGCAAACAAAAAAGGAATGATTGATCATGTCAAAACCTGGAGTGCTATTCCTGCGCCATGTTTTTGAGTCCAACGACAAAAGACGGCTCGCCAAACAAAAGCAGGATCTAAGTGATCTAGAGATCAGAAAAGATATTCCCTATATAGAAGACGGCGATCAGGGCCATTTGTTTGACATCTGCCAGCTGCCTGACTTGAGCCAGGACGCGCCTGTCATCGTCAACATCCACGGCGGCGGGTTATTCGCCAGCTACAAAGAGGTCACCGCCAACTTCAATTACGAATGGGCCAGAATGGGATACCGGGTTGTCAGCCTCAGCTACCGGCGCATTCCGGAAACCACCCTCCGGCATCAAATTGACGATGTCATGGCCGCGCTCAGGTACCTGAAAGAACATGCCGCCAACTACAATCTGAATTTGAACCGCTGCTGCCTCACCGGCGACTCGGCCGGGGCTTTGCTGTGCCTTTTTGCCTTGAGTCTCTCCGAGAGCGGGAAACTGCAAAATGATTTTCAAATCACATCGCCTGGCATCCGCTTTCGCGCCGCGGGACTGATATCCGTCATGCTGGAAACACAGCGAAAAGATCTGCTGCGCGCCATCAATAACGTTATCCTAGATAAAAATGACCGCGGCAAACCCTATGAAAAATATCTGCTGGAGCCGGCAAAAATGATAACAGAAGCAGATTTACCACCGGTCTTTCTCGTGACCAGTGAAGAGGATCAGATTCAGAAAGA
>CAZQRT010000024.1:0-9714 GCA_964596105.1 uncultured Erysipelotrichales bacterium
TCGCTTTCCGCCAAGGCGATGGACCGCATCAGAGACTACACGGTGCGTTTAGGCAAAGAGATCGGCATCATCGGTCTGTTTAATATCCAGTTTATCGTCGATGAGAAAGATGATGTTTACATCATTGAAGTGAATCCGCGCTCCAGCCGCACGGTGCCGTTCCTGTCAAAAACGACGAAGGTGGAGATGGCCAATATCGCCACCAAGATCATTTTAGGTAAAAAGCTGAAGGATTTCGGGCTGAAAACCGGTACGTTGAACTGGCCGAACCGCTATTATGTGAAAGCGCCGGCTTTCTCGTTCGCGAAGATTCGCGGCGTCGACACGATCCTGGGACCGGAGATGAAATCGACGGGCGAGGCGATCGGGTACGATCACGCTTTTGAAAACGCCCTGTACAAGGCTTTGCAGGCGTCGGGCATGCGGATCTCCAATTACGGCACGGTGCTGTTCACGATCGCCGATAAAGACAAGGAAGCCGCTTTAAAAATCGCGCGGCGTTTCTATGATCTCGGCTTTAACCTCATCGCCACCAAGGGCACCGCGGAATACTTTAAAGCCGGGAATTTAAGGTGCAAAACGGTTAAAAAGCTGTCCGAGGACAGTCAGGAAATTTTGACATGGATCGCCAGCGGTCATGTTAAATATGTCATCAACACGATGACCGCGACCGATTCGCGGGTGCGCCATGACGGTTTCCACATCCGCCGCGAGGCTGTCGAGCACAATATTCCGACCCTGACCAGTCTCGATACCGTCGGGATCTTACTGCGGGTTCTGGAAAGCATTACGTTAAGGGTGAGCATGATCAATGAGTGAGATTTTAAAGGTGCTTTCCAACCGCCCTTTGACCAGCCAGGTTTATGAGATGAAGCTGGAAGGAAAACATCAGACAACCATGCCGGGGCAGTTCATCAACATAAAGATCAGCGATTTAAAAAACCATCCTTATCTGCGCCGCCCGATGAGCGTCTGCGATTATGATGAGGATGGTATCACGATCATTTATAAAGTGGTCGGGAAGGGGACTTTATTGCTCAGTCAGAAAAAGCCCGGGGATGAACTGGATGTTCTGACCGGGCTAGGCAACGGTTTTAAAGTTGAAAAAATAAATAATGCTTTGCTTGCCGGGGGCGGGGTCGGGATTCCGCCTTTGTACGGGCTGGCGAAAAAGCTCCATAAAGAAGGAATCACGGTCACGACGGTCCTTGGTTTTAACAGCGCGGATGAAATCTTTTACCAGGAGGAATTTCAGCCTTTTGGCGCGGTTCACGTCTGCACCATGGACGGCAGCTATGGATATCACGGCAATGTCGTGGATTATATTTTAGAAAATCATCTTTCTTATGATACTTATTACGCCTGCGGGCCGGAAAAGATGCTGCTTAACTTAATACGGATGGATTCCGAGCGCGGTTATTTGTCTTTTGAGGCTAGAATGGGCTGCGGATTCGGGGCCTGCATGGGCTGCAGTTATCCCGTGAAAGGCGGTTACAAGCGCATTTGCGTGGAAGGTCCGGTTTTGTCAAGCCGGGAGGTGATGGTCGATGGATGAGCGGCTGCGGGTCCGGCTGCCGGGGCTGGATTTAAAAAATCCCGTCATTCCGGCCAGCGGGACCTTCGGGTTCGGTTATGAGTTTGAGCGTTTTTATCACATCGACCAGCTGGGAAGCATCATGTTGAAGGGAACGACGTTAGAGCCCCGCTATGGTAATCCCCTGCCGAGAATCGCGGAGGGCCCTTCGGGATTGTTGAACGCGATCGGCCTGCAAAATCCCGGGGTACAGGCGGTCATGGACGAGGAGCTGGAAAAGCTCCGGCCGTATTATCACGGCAAGGTGATCGCCAATATCGCCGGCAGCACGTTTGACGATTATGTCGCGGTCGCCAGATTGATCAGCACGCATGATATGGTCGGGGCCTTGGAGGTCAACATCTCCTGTCCCAATGTCAAGGCGGGCGGCATGCAGTTCGGGACTGATCCCGATATGGCCCGGGAGCTGACGAAAGCGATTAAACGCGTCAGCAAGGTTCCGGTCTATATCAAGCTGTCTCCTAATGTCACTGACATTGTCGCCATGGCGAAAGCCGCGGCGGAAGGCGGGGCGGACGGCATCACCCTGATCAACACCCTTCTGGGGATGCGTTTTGATTTAAAAACGGGCCGGCCGATATTAGCGAATAAAACCGGGGGCTGGTCGGGTCCGGCAGTGTTCCCGGTGGCGCTGCGCATGGTTTATCAGGTCAGTCACGCCGTGGATCTGCCGGTGATCGGCATGGGCGGCGTCACTAGCGCCGAGGATATCATTGAAATGATGAGCGCGGGGGCCAGCGCCGTGGCGGTCGGTTCCGCCAATCTGGTAGATCCATATGCCTGTCAGAAAATGATCGCGGCTTTGCCTGAGGTCATGGACCGCTATGGCATAAACCGCGTTTCTGATATCATTAAAAGGAGTCATCAGTATGAGTAAGGTCATTATTGCCCTGGATTTTAAAAGCCGGGATGAAATCAGGAATTTTCTCGACAAATTCGGTTCTGAGAAGCTGTATGTCAAGGTCGGCATGGAGGCTTTTTACGGTCAGGGCCCGGAATTGCTTGCGGATTTGAATAAGCGCGGGCACCAGATTTTTCTCGATTTAAAGTGTCACGATATTCCTAATACGGTCAAGGCGTGCATGGCGCAGCTGGCCCGGCTCGATGTCGATATGGTGAATGTTCACGCCTCCGGGGGCATCGCGATGATGAAGGCCGCCATGGAGGGCTTAAAAACTGGAAATGGCAAACGTCCGCTTTGTATCGCGGTCACCTGTCTGACAAGCCTCGATGATGAGACTTTATCCGAGGAACTGTGGATTGATCATCCGGTTAAAGAGGTCGCCGCGCACTGGGCGGAAAACGCCCGGGCGGCCGGGCTTGACGGGGTGGTCTGCTCGCCGTTAGAGGCGAAAAGTATTCACGAGCGCTGCGGGGATGATTTTCTTTGTGTGACCCCGGGCATCCGTCAGGCCGGGGATGATGTGAATGATCAGAAGCGCGTCACGACGGCCAGTATGGCCAGAGAGTTGACTTCGGATTATATCGTGGTGGGCCGTTCGATCACGGCCGCCAAGGATCCTTTAGCGGTTTATCAGCAAATAAAAAAAGAGTTTGAAGGAGAGTAAACATGGAGAACAGAGAATCTTTGATCGCCCGCCATTTACTGGATATCAAGGCGGTTTTCTTAAGACCGAATGACCCGTTTACCTGGGCCAGCGGCATTAAGTCCCCGATCTACTGCGACAACCGGCTGACGCTGTCTTATCCTGATGTCCGTAACGATATCGAGGATGGTCTGGCAGAGTTAGTTCAGGAGAAATTTCCTGAGGCCGAGGGTCTGATGGGGACCTCCACGGCGGGCATTCCTCACGCCGCCCTCATCGCCGAGCGTCTGCATTTACCGATGGGGTATGTGCGGGGCGGGGCGAAAAGCCACGGCCGCAACAATCAGATTGAAGGCCTCGTGGAACCCGGCATGAAGGTTGTGGTGATCGAGGATTTGATCTCCACTGGCGGAAGTTCTCTGGAGTGTGTCGAGGCGCTGCGCAAGGCCGGCTGTGAAGTCTTGGGACTGGTCGCGATCTTTACCTACGGGCTGCCTGATTCCAAAGCGGCTTTTTCCAAAGCGGAATGCCCGTATTACACCCTGACCGATTACGAGCATTTGATCAAAACCGCTGTCGAGGAAAATTATATTGATGAAAAGGACTTAAACAAGCTTTCAAAGTGGAAAGAGAATCCGCGTGACGAGGGCTGGATGGAGCAATAAGATTTGTAAAAAAGAGAAAGTATGTTATAATGTCAGAGGGAAGGGAGTGATCGCGGTGGCTTTATTGAAGCGCGTGTTCGTGCTTGTGCTTATTTTGTCATGCTTCCTGCCGGTTCACGCCGAGCCGGAAACCGAGGATCTCAACCCTGATGATGAAAGTGAGAGCCGGTTAAGCTCATTAACGATCACGGACCAGAAGCTGAATCCGGAGTTCAGTCCGGATACGATGGAATACAGTGTGACGCTGGCCGGCGATGTGACAAGTATCGAGATTAACTGCGAGGCGGCCAACCCTTATGCCGACGTGGAGGGGGACGGCTCCCTGGCGGTTGAGTACACGACGGCGAACATCGATCACAACATTACGGTGACCGCGGAAAACGGCGATGTCCGAACATACACGATCCATCTCAGTTTTGATTTAAGCCCGGAACTCTTTGTCGAGCTGGACGGGCAGCGCCTGGGTTTTGTGCTGAAGGATCTCGATCAGCTGCAGCCCCCGGAAGGATTCACGATGGATGAGGCGCGCTATGAGAATCATGACATAACCGTCTTCAACAATGACCAGTTTCCTTTCAGTCTGGTTTATCTGGAAAATGACGCGAAGAAATCGGACTGGTACTGTTTTTCTCAAGGTAAAGTCAACGGCGTGTTCCGCACCCTGGTCATCAATAAAAACACTTACTACTATGCCGGGATAGCCGAAAAGGATCAGGTTCAGCCCGGTTATCATTACGGCTCGGTCAATATCGTGGGCGAGAAGCTGAACGGCTGGAGCGTCGATAACGCCAGCGGCAGCCTGGTCATGCTTTATCTCTACGACAGTCACGGCAAAGCCGGTTATTATATTTACGACACCGAACAGCAGACCATGATGCTGCGCCAGGAGTATGAAGCCAGGCGCACACCGACGAAGCGGACTTTGCTGGTCAGCCCGATGATGGTGGCGATCGCGATCGTCCTGGTGATCGCGGCCGTTTTTCTCGTCATGATTGTCGGGGCGAACGGCAAACACTCGCTCAAAGAAAGTCTGCGGGTTCTTGTCCGCCGCTTTAAGTCCGGTAATCTTTTGAATGCCAAAGGGGCAGTGAAGGACAGCCCGGATGTCGCCCTGGTGCGCACGAAAAAGGCGCAGATTTTTGCCGCCGAGGCCAGTCCTGACCCGGCCAAGGTGTCTGATCAAACGCAGCCGATGCCTTATCCAACACAGCCTAGTCCGGCAGCAACTGTATCAGAGCGGCCAGTGCCGGAACCGGTCTACCAAACAAATCCTAGTCCGGCAGCCACTATAGCTGAAAAGACCCAGCCGATGCCAGAACCAGTCAAAGCAGTTCAGCCTATCACAAAAGTTCAGCCTGAGCCAGTGCCAGTACAGAATAAAAAAGCGAGACCGAAAAAGTCCTTCTTCAAAAAGAAGACTCAGCCGGAAAAACCAAAGGCGGAAAAGAAGCAGCCGGAGCCAGAACCAGTCGTTATACCAGAACCTGCCAAACAAGAAGAACCGTTCACCATCCCTTCTTACGATGTCGATCCGATGACGGAAATTCAGGATTATATCGACCATCTTTTCTACCATGACGAATAAAAATTTTATGAAGCTGTATTGACAGCTTCTTTTTTTTGCCTTTTTTTATTGAATCGGTATAATATAGGTGAGGTGATTTAGGATGAATCGTAACAGCTATGAAAGAGCCCGCCAAATGGCTGCCGCGAACCGCGGCTATTTGCTCACTTTGTGCCTTGTGATCACCGTGATGGAAATAACCAGCCAGACCCTGCTGTCATTAGGTCTTATCGGCATGATTCTGGCTTTCTTTCTTTTGACCGTCAAACAAGGTTATGTGACCGGCGGCATGTTTTTATTAACCGGGAATTACGGTACCGGCATTCCCGTGCTGGACGGATTCAGCGGGGTGCGGCAGATCAAAAAATACTGGCCGTTTTATTTACTGATGAATGTGATCCAGGGGGTCATCACGGTCGTGTTCAACTTCCTGGCCGGGCTGCTTCTTTCCATGGTGCTCGGCACGGATACTTTGAGTGAGCTGCAAAACCAGCTTTTGTCAGGACAGCAGTATTCCAGTATCCTCGCCGCCAACCGCGTGATGTCCGGCGTGGTGCTGATTGTACTTGTGTGCGGTTATCTTGTGAATATCGTCATGGAAACCATGTTTTTACCGGCTCCTTACCTCCTGCTTGATGATAATGAAAAGGGAGTTTTCAAACTTGTCAGGCGCGCCCTGGCCTTCGCGAAAGGCAAACACATGTCTTATCTGAATTTCGCCCTGCACTATACCTGGCCTCTGGTCCTGATGGACGGCATTGACATCCTCGTTTCCTATTACATCTCCTCGCCTTTCCTTTCCGCCCTGGTCTCGATGATTGTGACCGTCGCCGGCATCTATGTGTACCGGATGGAGAAAGTCTGCGCGGCAGCCTCTTTAGTGAATGAGGACCGTTTATGATTTTTCTCACCAGAAAAGAAAAAATATGGACCGTCGCCTTCATCCTGCCATTTTACTTCATCTTCGCCCGCTTTGTGCTGAGCTTTCTTTTTCTCTCTGTCAGTAATCTTCTAAAGCTTCAAATGAATGTCGCCGATATGGATATCTGGTTCAACATGTTCTACGACGGCGTCGGCGCCCTGCTGACAGTCTGGATCTATCGCGGTTTCTTAAAAAAAACGTGGCAACATGACAGCGGCAAAAGAATGCAAATCATCCTCTGGTCCTGTACCGCCGGACTTTTAATCCTGTTTCTCGCCAGCATGGCCGGAAGCCTTTTCGTGAATCTGTTGGCCCCCGATTCCGCCAGCGCGAATCAGAGCGCGATTGAGTCGATGGTCGGCCAGCAGCGCCTGGCCATGATCGTGACCACCTCGCTTTTCGCTCCCGTCTATGAGGAAATGGTCTTCCGGGTCGGCATCTTCACTTCCTTGTATGAGTACCACCCCGAACTCGCGAGATGGGTCAGCAGCCTGACATTTGGCGCCGTGCACATTCTGACCGGTTTAATGAGCGGGGACTTAACCCAGATTTTGTACCTTGTGCCCTACGGGCTTCTCGGCTATGTGCTGTGCATCATCTATGAAAAGAAACAGAGCATCTTCGCCCCGGTCATCGTGCACGCTTTAAATAATCTCATCAGCGTCTTACTTCTATAGGAGATCCATATGATTCAAACATACCTTTTAAAAAACGATCAGCTTGAAGTTCACGTTCTTAATTACGGCGCCATTATCGATAAAATCTATACGAAAGACAAAAACGGGCATCGGGGAAATGTCGTGTTGAGCTACCAGGACACTCAAGACTACATCCGCGTTCCCGGCCCTTACTTAAACGCCGCGGTCGGCCCCTACGCGGGAAGAATCGCTTACGGACAAATTGACAAACGTCATTTTTCTATCAACAACGGCCCTTCACATCTGCACGGCGGGTTTCATAACATCAGCGGCCGCTACTTTCACATCACGCAAAAATCCGCCACGCGTTTAAAGGCGGAATTAACCGCTGATCACGGGGCGGACGGCTACATTCATCCCATTCATTATGAGATCGATTATGAAATCATAGACGACCGCCTGATCATCACCTTGGAAGCGAGCGGGGAGGGGAACAATCCCTTAAGCCTGACCAATCATCTGTACTTTAATTTAAGCGGCGATTTAAAAAGAGACGCCTTAGATCATGTCCTGACCGCTGATTTTAAAAAAATGGGCTATATCAAAGACAGCGGCGCCCCGGAAGAGCTGGCCGACGCGAGCGGGCCTTTTGATTTTTCCCGCGGCAAAACCATTCGCGAGAATTTAGAAAGTCGTCATCCCCAGTTTCAATATACCGCGGGACTGGATCATCCCTTCCTTCTTAACGGCCCGGTTCAGCTTTACGACCCACAAAGCGGCCGCCTATTAACCCTGACCAGCAGCGCTCAGGCCATCGTCCTTTACGCCGGAAACTATCTCGAGCCGGACATGATTTTTCAAAACGGCGTGCCGGGAAAACAGGGCCTGGCCTTAGCCATGGAACCTTCCGCTTTCCCTAACGGCATCAACCTGGGAATCGATCAGCTTACAAAACAGTACAAACAGCGTACAGAATACCGGTTTTCCTTGACGGCTTGATGCGCATTTGGTATCATAGTCATGCGTTGAAAAAGAGGAGTAAGCGTCATCTCATCCTTAAGAGAGTTTTCGTCCGGTGCGAGAAAACGCTGGGAGACGCTGAAGGTAGCTTTGGAGCTTGTCTGGAGAAACCCAGGTGCGTATTCCTGCGTTAAAGGATAAAGGCGTCAGATGACGCGAATTAAGGTGGTACCACGTTTCACACACGTCCTTAGCGGGCGTGTTTTCGTTTAAGGAGGAAGGTTTATGTGGACATTCGTTAAAATTGTGGCAGTCGTTTTGATCGTGTATTTTATTTTCGTCATCGTGAAAGCCACCCGGGTTGTGAAAAAAGAGCAGGACGCGTTACTGGACGCTTACAGCAAGAAACAGGAGCTTTATCACCATATCGATGAGAAGCTCTTTGACGAAACCCCCGACGATGAGTTAAAAGACGCCCTGCTGGCCCATATTTTCGCCAAAGAAGACGAGAACTTCGAGACCCTGCAGAAACGTCTGACCAAAGCCGAAACCGTGCTCTATACGATTTATCAGATGGACAGCGCGGTCGATCAGGGCCGCGGCTCGGTGCGCAAGTTCTTTGACGGCCCCTCCCGCGCCTACGCCGCTGAACTTTTGCCCGCCTACCAGGCCGTCGGCAGCGAGAAACTCGTCGCTTTAATGGGCAAAATCAAAGCCATGCTTATAGCGGAGCAGAACGGCAAACTCGATGATGTTTTGATGGACAGCGACGAGGACTACGGCACCTATACGGTAGACTATATGGACCTCAAGGAAAGCGAGAACTTTGAGGCCAAACTTGTGACCTATCTGAGAAATAATAAAAACGATTTCTTAAACTAAAAGGAGACCGCTTATGAAAAAAGTACTAGCGCCAAAATACAATCCCCGGGAAGTAGAAAAAGGGAAATACGAAACCTGGATCAAAAAAGGTTATTTTGAAGCCGGGGACATCTCGAAAAAACCTTACGCGATCGTGATTCCCCCGCCTAATGTCACCGGCAAACTCCATCTCGGCCACGCCTGGGACACCACCCTGCAGGATATGATCATCCGCTATAAACGCATGAAAGGCTATGACGCGCTGTGGCTGCCGGGCATGGATCACGCCGCCATCGCCACCGAAGTCAAAGTCGTCGAAAAATTAAAACAGGAAGGCGTCAGCAAGCGCGACCTCGGCCGTGAGGGCTTTTTGAAAAAAGCCTGGGAATGGAAAGAAGAGTACGCCCGCGATATCCGCGACCAGTGGGCCAAACTGGGCCTCTCCCTGGATTATTCAAGGGAGCGTTTTACCCTGGATGAAGGGCTCAACGAAGCGGTGACCCAGGTCTTTATCGACTACTATAACCAGGGCATCATTTACCGCGGCGAGCGCATCATCAACTGGGATCCCGTGCAGCAGACCGCGCTCTCCAATGAAGAAGTCATCTATAAAGAAGACAAAGGTTATTTCTACCATTTGAAATATGTTTTAGAAGATCACAGCGGTTACCTCGAAGTGGCCACAACCCGCCCGGAAACCCTCTTTGGCGATACCGCGGTCGCCGTTCATCCTAAAGATGAGCGCTACAAGCATCTTGTCGGCAAGAAAGTCATTCTCCCAATTGTCAACCGCCTCATTCCCATCATCGCCGATGAGCACGCCGATCCGGAATTTGGCACCGGCGTCGTCAAAATCACCCCGGCCCATGATCCCAATGACTTTGAGGTCGGAAACCGCCACAACCTGGAAAGGATCGTCTGCATGAATCCCGACGCGACGATGAACGAGAACGCCGGCAAATA
>CAZQRT010000024.1:9814-18034 GCA_964596105.1 uncultured Erysipelotrichales bacterium
CTCATTAACTGGATGGAAAACTGCTATGACTGGTGCATCTCCCGGCAGCTCTGGTGGGGTCACCGCATTCCCGCTTATTACCGCGGCGATGAGGTTTACGTCGGCAAAGAAAAGCCGGAAGGCGAAGGCTGGGTGCAGGATGAGGACGTCCTCGACACCTGGTTCAGTTCCGCGCTCTGGCCGTTCAGCACCCTGGGCTGGCCTCATGACACAGATGACTTGAAGCGCTATTATCCTAACGATGTTTTAGTCACCGCTTATGATATCATCTTCTTCTGGGTGGCCCGCATGGTCTTCCAGGGCGAGCAGCTGACCGGACAAAGGCCGTTTAAAGATTGCCTGATCCACGGCCTGATTCGCGATGAGCAGGGCCGCAAGATGAGCAAGTCCCTGGGCAACGGCATTGATCCGATGGATGTCATCGACCAGTACGGCGCCGATACCCTGCGGTATTTCCTCACCACCAATTCGGCCCCGGGCCAGGATTTGCGCTATGAGCCAAAAAAAGTGGAGGCGAGCTGGAACTTCATCAACAAGATCTGGAACGCCGCCCGCTTCGTCTTAATGAATATCCCGGAAGACATGCCTTACCCGGAAAATCCTCATCCTCATAGTCTCGCCGATCACTGGATTTTAGCGCGCCTCAACGAAGTGATCAAAGCCGTCGATGAGAACATGGACCAGTACGAGTTTGTCGTTGTCGGCACCGAGCTGTACCGTTTTATCTGGGACGATTTCTGCTCCAAATATATTGAGCTGGCCAAGGTTTCTTTGCAGGGCGTAGGCAAAGAGGCGGCTTTGGAAACACTCGTCTATGTTTTAAACGCCATCATCCGCATGCTCCATCCATTCATGCCGTTTGTGACCGAGGAAATTTACCAGGCCCTGCCTCATGTCGAGGAATCCGTCTGCATCGCCAGCTGGCCGCAGGTGCGCGAAGAGTATCAGGACACGGGGATCGTGGCCTACTTGTGGGATATCATCAGCGGTTTACGGGAAATCAGAACGAAATACGAGATCAAAAACAGCGTCACCATCACCTGCCATTTAGTGTGCGGCGATGATTTTCTCAAGCCGTATGAACAGGAATTCAAAGATTATCTGCGCGGTTTGAATCACGCCCGCTTTACCGGCATCGATAACGAAGTCTGGAATGAGAATAAAGCCACCTTCGCGATTCGCGGCGGCTATGTCGTCGAGATCGCTTTGACGGATGTCGTTGATATCTCAGAAGAGATCGCCAAGCAGCGTAAGCAGCTGACCTTTGTCGAAAGCGAAATTGCCCGCTGCGAGAAGATGCTGTCCAATCCCGGCTTTGTCAATAAAGCCCCGGCGGAAAAAGTGGCCAGTGAGAAGAGTAAACTGGCGGATTACCAAAGCCGAAAAAAGAGCATCCTGGCCAGATTAGAGGAGCTGGAAAGATCATGGCAAGGCTGAAAACACCGATATCATATCCAGATTTGCCAAATCTGGATACAAAGAGAACGCTCGTCATTGTCATTGATATGGTGAAAGGCTTTGTGGTCGAGGGCGCGATGGCGGATCCCGGCATCGCCGCCATCATCCCGGCCATTCAAAATCTCTTAAAAATTTATCCGCGTCATCTGTTTTTCGCGGATGCCCATCATCCCGCCAGCCGCGAGTTTATAAGCTTTCCCGCGCACTGCCTGAAAGGAAGCGAAGAAAGTGAGCTTTTGGATGAGTTTCAACAGGATCCCGGCAGAATTATTAATAAAAACTCGACGAACGGCTTTGTCACCGAACAGTTTTTAGGAAGCATCGAGGCGCTGGTCAGAAAGTATGATCATTTTATCGTCACCGGCTGCTGCACGGATATTTGTGTTTTGCAGTTTGTCTTGAGCCTGCAGGGATATTTCAATGAATACGACTGTCAAGACAAAGATATCTATGTCCCGGCTGACGCGGTCGACACCTATGACGGAGCGGATCACAAGGCCGAGGATTATAACGCGATGGCTTTTGCCCTTTTGGCTATGTCCGGGGTGAAGATTGTAAGGAGTGAAGATCATGAGTGTTTATGAAGGCCGCAATCTGACGCTTCTCATGGATTACTATGAACTGACCATGGCTTACAATTACTACAAACAGGGCAAAAAAGATGAGATCGTCTACTTTGACATGTTTTACCGCCACAATCCCGATCATGGCGGATATGTGATTTTCGCCGGATTGCAGCAGATCATCGAGGTCATCGCCGGTCTGCATTTTTCCGGTGAGGATTTAGCGTATTTAAAAAGCACCGGAAAATTCGACGACGAGTTTCTGGATTACCTTTCCACGCTCAGATTCACCGGGGATCTCTGGTCGGTTCGCGAGGGCACCGTGGTTTTCCCGAACGAGCCTTTGATCACGGTGCGCGCCCCGGTCATCGAGGCGCAGCTGTTAGAGACGATCATCCTCGTCACGGTCAATCATCAGTCGCTGATCGCGACCAAGGCCAACCGCGTCGTGCGCCAGGCTAAAGGGCGCCCGGTTTATGAGTTCGGGGCGCGCCGCGCCCAGGGCTATGATGCCGCCAACTACGGCGCGAGAGCGTGCTATATCGGTGGCGTGGCGGGCACGGCGACGGTCAGTGCCGGCCGCATGTTCCATATTCCCGTCGTGGGCACGATGGCGCATTCTTTTGTCCAGCTGTTTGACAGCGAGTATGAGGCTTTCTGCGTTTACGCCCGGACCTATCCGGACAGCTGCATTCTTCTAGTGGACACTTATGACACCTTAAAAAGCGGTGTTCCCAACGCCATCCGCTGCGCGAAAGAAGTGCTCGAGCCGATGGGCAAGCGTTTGGCCGGAATCCGCGTCGACAGCGGCGATCTCGCCTATCTCACGAAAAGGATTCGCGGCATGCTTGATGAGGCGGACCTTGAGGACTGCAAGATCACGGCCTCCAATTCCCTCGACGAGTATCTGATCCGAAGTCTTTTAGATCAGGGCGCGAAGATTGACTCGTTCGGGGTGGGCGAGAACATGATCGTTTCCAAAAGCTCGCCGGTATTCGGCGGCGTGTATAAATTAGTCGCGGTGGAAAAAGACGGAAAGATTATCCCGAAGATTAAAATCTCGGAAAACAGCGAGAAAATCACCAATCCGGGATACAAGCGGCTGTACCGCCTGTATGATAAGAAAACTCATCACGCCATCGCCGATCTTGCCGCGAACTATGATGAGGTCATCACGGGGGATGTGACGATCTGCCATCAGTCGCAGGCCTGGAAATATAAGACGGTCGCGGCCGGCAGCTATCTTTGCGAGGAGCTGCAGCAGCCGGTCTACCAGTCCGGAGAGTGTGTGTACGAGTGCCCGAATCTCGATGAGATCCGCGCTTACAGTCAGGTCAGCCAGGTGCGCATCTGGGACGAGGTTTTCCGTCTCGAGTATCCGCACGGCTATTATGTCGATTTAACAAAATCATTACTGGAGATGAAAATGGCCCTTTTGGCGGAAAATCGCCAGGCCGGATAACAGGGGGGGTGAGCGCATGTTTTCCATCTATAAAAAACTGGGGTGGTATTTTAAGCAGGAAAAAGTGCGCTATATTAGTTTCTTTATTCTCGCCGTCTCGCTCGCTTTCATCGAAACCCTGCCGCCAAAACTGTTAGGGCAGGCGCTCGATGATATCGCCCAGGGCGTCATGGATTCTAGTGAGCTGATCACGACGGTCGCCGTCATGTCACTGCTTGCCATCGCGATTTATGTCGGCTTCAATATCCGCGGCCGGCTCATGCTTTACGGCAGCTACAAGCTGCAGTATCTGCTGCGCAAACAATTGATGGAATACTGGGCGACGATGGACGGCCATTATTACGCCGATCATGAGACCGGCAATCTGATGGCGGTGGCGACCGCGGATGTCAACGCCATCTGCATGGCCGCCAGCCGGATTTTAAACCAGCTGATCAACTCGGTGTTTATGATGGGCTTTGTCTTGACGCAAATGATCACAGGCGTGGACTTAAAGCTGACGCTGTTTACCGTTCTGCCTTTGCCGTTCGCGATCATCATCGTTTATTTCATGTCGCGCACGGTGCGCCGCCTGTTTGTCCTGGCGCGCAACGCCTTCGGTGACTTTAATAACACGACCCTGGAGTCGGTGGCCGGCGTGCAGGTCGTGCGGGCCTTCGTCCAGGAGAAAAACGATGTCAAAAAGCTTCGCGAGAGCGCCATGAAAAGCAAAAACGCGGAGTTAAAAGCGCTCCGGCTCGACTCGGCTTTCGGCCCGCTGTTTCGCGCGGTGTTCTCGATTTCCATGATTCTGGCGATTTCTTTAGGCGTTTTGATGGTTTACAACCGCCAGATCAGCGCCGGCGAACTGGTGACTTTTAATATTTATCTGGGCATGCTGCGTATGCCGTTGTGGTCGGCGGGCACGGTCTTAAACGCTCTGCAGCGTTCCCAGGCCGCTTATGACCGCTTCGAGGAAACGACGTGCGTGAAATTAAAGGTCGAGCACGGCGATCATCAGCTGCCGGTGAAACAGATCACAAGCATCGATTTTTCCGATTATTCTTTCACTTATCCGCATTCCGAGTTCGCGAGCCTTAAACATGTCACGATGACGGTTAAAAAAGGCCAGACCATCGGCATTGTCGGGCGCACCGGCAGCGGCAAATCGACCTTGCTTATACAGCTTTTGCGCTTTTACGCCAAGGGCAGCGGCAAGTTTTTAATCAACGGAACGCCGGTCGAGCGGCTGGATTACAATTCTTTAAGAAGCCACATCGGCTATGTCCCGCAGGAGCATATCCTGTTCTCGAAAAGCGTGAAAGAAAATATCGCGTTAGGCCATATCGGTCCGGTCAGCGATGAAAAGATCATGGAAGCGATCCGCCTCGCGGATTTCGAGAAGGATCTCGTCTATTTGCGCGACGGGCTGGATACCTTGTGCGGCGAGGACGGCACGATGCTTTCCGGCGGCCAGAAACAGCGGCTGTCGATCGCGCGGGCCTTTCTGGCCGACCCTGAGATACTGATCCTGGATGACGCCCTGTCGGCGGTGGACGGCAATACCGAAGCGACGATTGTGGCCAACTTAAAGGCCACCCGAAAAGGGCGTACCACTTTAATTGTCGCGCACCGGCTGTCAGCGGTGGCGCACGCCGATCATATTTATGTCATGGACAATGGCTCGATTGTGGATGAGGGGGACCACAACACTTTAATCAGTCATCACGGCTGGTATTATGAGCAGTATCAAAATCAGATTTTAAATAAAGGGGAGGCAGCGCATGAAGAACATTCGTAGAATTTTCAGCTATGCCCGGCATTTTAAATGGATTTTGGGCTCTGCCTGCCTGTTGATGGTCGCCTCCATTGTCATTGATTTAATCCCGACGCAGATCACCCAGCAGATCCTGGACCGCTATATCTCCGGGATTCATCAGCCCTGGGCCGAGATCGCTGATGAGCGCGACGGGGCCGTGCGTTTAAACGGGAAGTATTATATTCAGCCCGGTTACCATGACGTGGCGGCAGAGGATATCATCACCCCGGCCGCCGTCGTGGAGATGGATCATAACTTCTATCTGGTGCCCGGTACCGCGGAAGTGCTGGAGGGCAGCCGCAGTTATGATGAGACAACCCGGACGCTGACCGTGACCCTGAACGGGGAAACCACGGAATATGACAATATTTACCCCTTAACAAGCCAGGAATCCAGGGATATTTTCAAACCGTACTACACCCCGGTCATCAGGCTTCTGATTATTTTAGCGGTGCTTTATCTGTCGAGCAGTCTCATCAATTACTACAACAACTACATGTACGCCAAGGCCTCGATTGAGCTCGCGACACTGCTGCGCTTTGACATGTTTGACAAGATGCAAAGACTGCCTTTGTCTTATTTTCAAAACGAGGCGGACGGGCGCATTGTCTCGAAGATCACGAATGATACCGATACCGTCAGGGATTTCTTCGCGACGATCATCTCGATCATCATTGAGGGCTTCTTCGGCTTTATTATCATTTATATCTACATGTTTAATTTGAACCGGGATTTTGCCATCAAGGTGATTTTCTTCATGCCGGTCATCGTCTTGTGGATCTATGTCTACCGCCTGTTCACGAACCGCTATTCGCAGCGCATCCGCGCCTTGAACTCGCAGATCAATGCCACGATCAATGAGAATATCAAGGGCATCCGCATCATTCAGGCTTTTAATCAGAAGGATTTTATCCTCAAGGAATTTGATGACATCAACAGCGAATATCTCGAGTACCGCGCCAAGCAGATGCGCCTCGACATGAGTGTCGGCGGTCCCGTGTTCGGCCTGTTCCGGCGCGCCGCGCAGATCGCGGTCGTGCTGTATTTCGGCTATCAGTGTGTCTACAACGGCGAGGTGTCGAGCTACGGCATGATGTACGCCTTTGTCACGTATTTAGGAAAACTGTTAGATCCGATCGATGTCATTTTAGGCAGTGTCGAAATGCTTGAGGAGGCGCTGGTTTCCAGCGAGCGCGTCTTCGACTTTCTCGATTTGCCGGAGGAAGAGGTCGATTTTGAGGAGACGGTTGACGATTTCGCCGGCGATGTGCGTTTCGAGGATGTCTCGTTCCGTTATACCCCGACCGGGCCTTATGTCTTGAAGCATGTCTCGTTCACCGCTTTGCCCAAGCAGACGATCGCCTTTGTCGGTCATACCGGCAGCGGCAAGAGCACGACCATGTCCTTGCTGATGAGGTTTTACGATTATGAGGAGGGCTCGATTAAAATCGACGGCCGCGAATTGAATTCGATGAGCCGGCAGGCTTTCCGCCGTCATGTCGGCATGGTTTTGCAGGATCCGATCCTGTTTAAGGGCACAATCGCTTCCAATATTTCCCTAAATGATCCCAAGGTCACCGATGAGATGATCTACGCCTCCTTAAAGGCCATCGGCGCGGAGCGCCTGCTCGACAAGTATGAGAAGGGCATTTACGCCGAGGTCAGCAATTTAGGTGACAACCTGTCGACAGGGGAGCGGCAGCTTCTGTCTTTCGCCCGGGCCATGCTTTATGACCCGTCGATTCTCATTCTCGACGAGGCGACCGCCAATATCGATACCGAGACGGAGCAGATGATTCAGCACGCCCTGCAGGTGGCGAGCCGCGACCGCACCACGTTCATTGTCGCCCACCGCCTGTCAACGATCAAGGAAGCGGATCTGATTATCGTTCTCGACGGCGGCGTCATTCTCGAAAAGGGCACGCATGACGAGTTAATCGCCAATCAGGGCAAGTATTACGAGATGTATCTGTCCCAGTCCAATCTTTAGATGTTCATGGATGAATTTCATCCATGAACATTTTTCGCGCTTTTCCTCAGTTGAAAAAACAGTTGACGATCTTTAAGGGGATGTGGTATGATATACGGGCATGGAAAACTGGTACCATAGCCAAGCAGGTAAGGCAGCAGACTGCAACTCTGCGATCGTCGGTTCAAATCCGGCTGGTACCTCCAGGCATTTGCCCAAGTGGCGAAACTGGTAGACGCACAGGACTTAAAATCCTGCGGACCTTAAAAATCCGTGCCGGTTCGATTCCGGCCTTGGGCACCATTTATTCATTGAAAACTGCTTGCATTGTCAGATGGCATGTGGTATTATAGATGAGCGTTAAAATGGTTATCTGCGCTAGTAGCTCAATTGGATAGAGCGCTTGACTACGGATCAAGAGGTTGTGGGTTCGATTCCTGTCTAGCGCGCCATGCCATCGGGAAGTAGCACAACTTGGTAGTGCATCTGGTTTGGGACCAGAGGGTTGCAGGTTCAAATCCTGTCTTCCCGACCATTCTTCTACGGGGGCTTAGCTCAGCTGGGAGAGCACCTGTTTTGCACGCAGGGGGTCAGGAGTTCGATCCTCCTAGCCTCCACCAGAATATGGCGGCGTAGCTCAGTTGGCTAGAGCAATCGGTTCATACCCGGCAGGTCGAGGGTTCGAATCCCCCCGCCGCTACCAATTTCTTTCTGAGGATTCGACGGACCCTTAGCTCAGTTGGTCAGAGCTACCGGCTCATAACCGGTTGGTCGTAGGTTCGAGTCCTACAGGGTCCACCAGTTTTTTACGGAGGTTTACCCAAGCCCGGCTGAAGGGATCGGTCTTGAAAACCGACAGGGGATGCAAGTCCCGCGGGGGTTCGAATCCCTCAACCTCCGCCATTTTTCAAATTCATATCGCGGGATGGAGCAGTCTGGTAGCTCGTCGGGCTCATAACCCGAAGGTCGT
>CAZQRT010000025.1:0-17166 GCA_964596105.1 uncultured Erysipelotrichales bacterium
CGATTATACGGTCGGCCATAAGCAACAGAGTGTTGTACACCTCGTCCTGATACAGAAGCTCACTATCCTCGAATTTTCCGATTTTTACATAACAGCGCTGATCACTTTCTCTGCATTACGATAGAAGCACAATGCCCTGGCCCTTTTTAACTTGCCGTCAACCAGGAGATCAAGCTTCTCCAAGGGTTCAATATTTGAAATATCCAAATCTTCCTTATTCTTACGGCCACTGTCATATGATCTCTTTTTTTCTGCCGGGAAACGCCCAATCTTCTCCCAGTTCCAGCAAAAATCTGGTTATGCGATGTTTGATCGCATCTTCTAAAGCTGTTTCATTGTATCCTGCCGGAAGATTGATAGATTCCAGATTATAGCTGGACCTGAATATTTCACCGGCAAGCGCTCCCTGTGTCGCAGAAAGTTAAAATGGAAAGTTTGTTATAGCTTTCCCACCCTTATGATACAGATCGGCATGAAGATATTCTTCCAGTGTCTTTCTGCTCAACAATTCTGTAATGATACGCGCAATATAATATAAGGCCTCATTGATGTCTTTGCATTTCGTGATAATAGATATATGATGCCCTCAGGGGACATAGCCAAACAAAGAAGGAAATTCCATTTTTTGAACTTATGGTCTATTTTAGAATTTCCCAATATCCGTCTACATCGCTCCCTACCCGTTTGATATATCCGTCTTCCTTGAGACCTTTTATTGCCCTGTAGACTGTTTTGTCTGATTTTCCTATCTCTTTGGCAAGTTCGTTTATAGTCATATAATCACACTCTTTCAAATGCAAGTATACTTCCTTTTCACTCTTTGTCATCTCATGGACTTTTTGCCGACCAGTAGGACGGTAAAGTATAAATCTGAATCCGGTCTTTGTGTTTTCATAGGAATATTCCACCCCGGCCTTTTCACAAGCTTCAAAGGTTCTTTCATATCCGGTGCCAAAAGATTCAATGACCCCAGTTTTGAATAATACATTCACAATTTTTGGATTCAACATAATCGATTCAGCCGCATGGCCGGCAAAGTCCTCAGGAGTAACTCCCGCGGGAAAGGTCCCGGGACTGTATATCACAACCCTGTCACTGAATACTTCTATCGAAAAAGAAGTATTCTCATCATAGCAGCCGTGAGCAAAGGCATTGACAACCATTTCACGGATGGCAACCTGCGGTATTTCCGGTTCCTCACTGCGAGCAGAATGCCCATTGATGACAATATTCCAGTTGATTGCCGACAAAATAAAAGAAATGCCCTCATCGATACATGCATAGATATTGCCTTCAAAATGGTTCAGCCTGATAAAAGTTTCCTTTGTGTCCGTCGC
This sequence comes from uncultured Erysipelotrichales bacterium, assembly GCA_964596105.1. Taxonomy (GTDB): domain Bacteria; phylum Bacillota_I; class Bacilli_A; order Erysipelotrichales; family Coprobacillaceae; genus CAJUOR01. The sequence continues at coordinate 1,338 of CAZQRT010000025.1, forward strand.
ATAAACCGCTGTTTTAAGCAAAACCGGATGCTTACCGGAAAACAATACTTTGCCGGCATTTGTTACTCGTTTTGACATCGTATTATACAAACCGAGTTTTGATAAAATGGATAACTCGTCCGTATCCTGGTATTTGATCCTGTCGTTTTCTATCACTTTCCTGATAAGGCCTTTATCCATATCGGGTATACCCTCAGAAGAATCAGCGTTTTCCCATTGAGAGTAATCCTTCTGTCTTACCCGGAACAGACGTTCTAATTCTGAATCAGATATTTGTCTGTCCTCATCCGCAAATCGTTGAAAATATCTCCCGTATGCTGAATAAGGAGCGCTGGATCCGCTAAAGTTGACCTCGATAAAATACTTGCCGTCATACGCCCGCTTCGTAATCACTTCGCACCATATCGCCGGCTTAATATTCCTGCTTATCTCGCGCGAAAGTTTTCTTTCCGTATCCTTCCCAGTCTCCTGACCGGTGATGTCACCATTATCCTTTACTCCGAAATAGACTGTTCCGTTCTTATGTCTATTCAATATGCTTGAGATAGAAATAATACCTTCCTTTGTTTCCAAAGTCGATTTCTTAAACTCGATACGTTCCGTTTCTTTTCCTATGTTCATATGTCCCTTTTTTATGTCCTGTCATGGACACTGCATAATGTCCATGATAAAAATCAATACATCACATCTGGCAATAATCTCTGTAAATACCGTGAGCATACCCCACAAAACATGACATCTAAAAACAGTCAAACCCGGCCGGACTCTGCCAGTAAGGAAAACAGGTCACGACAAGAAACGAGTCGTCATTATCAAACTGAAGGATATCTTCCCGTTTCGCCAGGCCATGCCCGGTGATCGTCGCCAGCGAGCATGCCGTAGCCGTTTTTAATCTCGCCAGCGGCTCATCCCCGCCGGTCAAACCGTGCAGAAACCCCGCCACCATGCTGTCCCCGGCCCCGACGGTATCCACGACCGCGACCGGTTTTGGCTTCACATAATAAACCATATCCGCAAAAAAATACAAAGCGCCGTCTTTTCCTAAAGAAACAGCCACACTCCCGGCGCCATTTTTGCGCAGCGAACCCGCCGCCCTCTCAACATCCTGATAAGTCTTTAATTTTTTTCCGGCATAGTCAGACAACTCATCCAGATTAGGCTTGACCAGAAGCGGTTTTAAAGAAAGCACCGCGGAAAGGCTCTCCCCGCTGACATCACAAATCAAACGGGCCTGAACATCGATTAAGCTGATAAAATCAGCTGTCGTCATCCCGGCCGGAAGACTGCCCCCAACCATCAGATAATCCTCCCGCTTTAAAGCATCCAGCTTTTCTTTCAGTTTGACTAAATCCGCCTGACTTACTTCTGGCCCGGCGGTATTGATCTCCGTCTCCTGCTCCGCCTTGATCTTCACATTGATGCGCGAATAACCCTGCGCCAAATCGACAAAATCCGTGCGGACATGGGACTCTTTTAGACGGCGAACCAGTTCACATCCCGTAAAACCCGCCGTAAAACCGCCAGCCGTATTCTCATCGCCCAGCTCATTTAAAACCAGCGAAACATTCAGCCCCTTGCCGCCGGTCTCCAGAAATGAAGCCGCGGCGCGGTTCGTTTTCCCTTCCTCAACCGCCGGCAGCGTCATTTTCAAATCCAGCGAAGGATTTAAAGTCAAAGTATAAATCATATCCGGTCACCCCGTTTCATGATAAAATAAATAAAAGGAGGAACTGCTATGGAATCAATGGTGAACTTCTACCCGTGCCTGGATATCGCAAAAACCACCGATTTTTACTTAAACGTCATGGGACTGAAACTGTGGAGAGATCAAGGCACCTGCAAAATCTTTGATAGCGGCTACGGCTATCTCGGCTTCTGTGAATATGACCATCACGAAACCGCCACGCACACCTGCATCTCTTTCAACGTATCAAGCGAAGCCGAGGTCCAAAAGATGCATGAGTACTTTCAAACCAGCCACGTCGCCGGCCTGACCGCTCCGCAAAAACATCCCAAATACCCGGTCTACTCGTTTTTCTTTCGCAATCCCAACGGCTACACCATCGAAATTCAATATCTGTACTGAGGCATAAGCCTCTTTTTTTTACACAAAATCCGAGCGGCTGTACAAAACCCTGCCGATGATGCGCACGGGAATCGTGCGCACCTCCTCGCTGGTAAAATAGCGGTTCTCCACTTCCGTACTGGCCGCCTCCAGAATCAAAAGCCCTCTTCGCTTCACCACTCTTTTAATGGTGACTTCATCCCCGATCATGACCACCGCGATCGTGCCGCTGGCGACATCATCACACCTCTGGACATAGACCAGATCGTTATCATGAATGCGGGCCAGATCCATGGAATGACCGGTGACCCGTAAAAAGAAATCCCCGCGCCGCTCATCACTCTCGCTGACATCCAGATACTCCTCAATATTCTCATCCGCCAAAAGATTATAACCGGCCCGGACCACGCCCAAAAGCGGTTTACGGTACTTCATGGCATTCTCCAGGCGGGCCTCCGTCACATCCATACCTAAAAGCTCAGAAAGCCTTTTTAAAGTGGCCGGCCGCAAGTTCTTCACATCGCCATTCACCCAGCGCGCCACCGTGGACTTCGCCACTCCCAGCTGCTCGGCAATGCCCTCATTATTCATGCCCGTGCGCGCCTTAAACTGAATGATGATCTCCTGTATAGTCATACTCCTCACCTCATACTCATTATACGGCAGTCTGTCCAGTCATGCAATATAAAAGTTCATTGAATTAATTTAAAAATTATATGTTGCATTTTTGTCGCTTTCAAGCTTGACTTTAAAATCAGCGCTGCCTATAATGAAACCATGGAAGGCGGTGAAAACATGAGTGGCAACTATCTCTGCATCGATTTAAAATCCTTCTTCGCCTCCGTGGAATGCGCCGAACGGCATCTCGATCCCATGCAAGCCGATCTGGTGGTGGCCGACCCCAGCCGCGGGCAGGGCGCGTTATGTCTGGCGGTATCGGTGCATTTAAAAACACAAGGCGTCAAAAACCGCTGCCGCATCTTTGATATTCCGGAAGACATCGCCTACATTACCGCCGTGCCGCGCATGAAACTCTACCTGGACTACTCGGCCCGCATTTACAGCATTTACCTGAAATACATCGCGAAAGAAGACATCCACGTTTATTCCATCGATGAGGCCTTCCTCGATGTCACCCCGTATCTGCGCCTGTATCACATGAGCGCCCGGCAGCTGGCACAGCGCATCCTGAACGATATCAAGGAAACCACCACCATCCAGGCCACCGCCGGCATCGGCACCAACCTCTACCTCGCGAAAATCGCCCTGGATCTCATCGCCAAACACGCCCCGGATTTTATCGGCGTCCTTGACGAACAAAGCTACCGGGAAAAACTCTGGCACCATCAGCCCCTGTCAGACTTCTGGCAGATCGGACACGGCTATGAAAGACGGCTGGCTGGCTTAGGGCTGTATGACATGTATGACATCGCCCACTGCCAGCCGCAGCTGCTCTACGATACCTTCGGCGTCAACGCCGAGTACTTACGGGATCACGCCCTTGGCATCGAGCCGACCACCATTCAGGAAATTCACGCCTACCGCCCCCAGTCCACCTCCATCAGCAACAGCCAGATCCTGTTTGAGGACTACAGCTTTACAGACGCCCGGCTCGTTTTAAAAGAAATGATCGATACGAACATCCTGCGCCTGGCGGAAAAACACCTGGTCGCCGGACAGGTCGCGCTGGGTGTCGGCTACTCCAAAGACGCGCTGCCGCCCGTCAATGTCGCGATGAAACTGGACAAATACACCGCCAGCCATCAGGAACTGTTCGCCGCCTTTTTGAAACTTTATGACCGGCACGTGGACCGCGACACCAAAATCCGCCGCATCGGCATCTCCTTTGGCCGCCTGCAGCCGGAAGCCAGGGAAACCGTCGACTTGTTCACGGACCAAGAGGCCCTGGAAAAAGAGCATGCCCTGGATCAGGCCCTGCTCAAGATCAAAAACAAATACGGCAAAAACGCGGTTTTAAAAGGCATGAACCTGTGCGCGAAAGCCACCGCCATCCGCCGCAATCAGCTAATCGGCGGTCACAATGCCGAGTAACCGCGCCGGCATCTTCCTGCCCTACGACTCCCTCAAAGGCTTTCGCGAACTGCTGCGCACCAAAGAGACAGTGGTGGTCTCGCCCCTGCCCTTATCAGAGGATCAGTGTGAGATCTTAAACCGCCGCCTGCGGCAGATAACCCCGGGCATGATGGTCACGGTTGTCTATGAAAAAGACGGGGTGTTTTTAAAAAAAGAAGGCCTGCTCGCGAAAAAAGATCTCGAATATCAAAAAACCGTCACCGTCGTCAAAACCGTCATTCCCGTCGCGCGAATTCGCGAACTGTCGTGCCCGGAGCTTCATGACGAAGAAGGAAGTTAAAAAAAAAGAGGCTGAATTTCAGCCTCTATTCTGTTCTTAGCGCGATAACCGGATCCTGCTTGGCGGCCTTGCGAGCCGGAATCAAACCGCCGATGAAAGTGAGAATCACGGAAAGGATCACCAGCACCACCGCGGCGACCGCCGGTAAAACCGCGTTGATACTGGTGTTGCCGGTCACCTTGTGGATGACAAAATTGATCGGCGGCAGTAAAAGCAACGTAATCACGATGCCCATCAGACCCGCGCATAGTCCGATAATAAACGTCTCGGCATTGAAAACCAGCGAGATGTTGCGCTTGCTGGCGCCGATCGCCCTTAAAATACCAATCTCCTTGGTACGCTCCAAAACGGAAATATACGTGATAATGCCGATCATGATGCTTGACACCACCAGCGAAATCGAGACAAAAGCGATCAGAACATAGCTGACCGAATCCACCACAATCTTCACGCTCGACATCAGCACCCCGGTCATATCGGTATAATTGATGACCATTTCATCCTGGCCCTTTTCTTTCATCTGGTTGTTGTAATCATCCAGGAAATCCACGAAGCGCTCCTTGCCGTCAAAGTCCACCAGATAAATCGCGATGCTTTCCGGATCATCCATATCCGCGTAACCAAGACTGGTGAGATTCAAGTCGGCGGTGCGCTCTTTGGTGTTGCCGGAAACCGCGTTGATCAGCCGCCTGAGCTCATCTTCATCCATATTAAACTGGAAAGCGCTCGCCAGTTTCGCCGTATCGATGGTAAAAGTACTGCCATAGTCCGCCATGATTTTTTCCATCAAAACGTCGATCTGCTCCATAGCCTGCTGCTGCATCTGCTCCTGGGCCATCGCGACCGCGATCCCGTTGATCACTTCCGCGATGATCTCGTTGTTGCGAACCTGAATGATCAGCTGCTGAATCACCTTTTCATTTAAAGCGATCTTGCCGTCGGGAACGAGCTCGGCAACCGCCTTTAAAGCGCCCTCATAAATCCCGACGAGGGTGGACTCGTAGATCTCGTTAGGAATCAGATACGTATCCATGAACTTTTTAAATTCTTCCCGGACCGCCGGATCCTCAAAATAAGTTTCCACCATGTCCGTGATCTCATTGATGTCCAGGATGACGACCTCCTCAGATCCCGGTTCGGCGTTTTCTTTGATATAGCGCCGCAGCATATCCCCCAGCATCCCGGTCATGGTATCATACATCGCTTCTCTTGTCTCGGCGACGTTGGCGGCCATGGTTTCTTCCATCTCCGCCATGTAATCCTGCATCATGCTCTCCATGTCGATGCCCTCGGTGTTGCCGCCAAAGGCCTCCTGAATCAGCCCCGTATCGACGCTGATCATATCCTCGAAATTGATGCCTTCGCGCTCCTGGCGGTTCTCCTCAGCGAAACTCGTATTGGTGAACACATCCACCTTGCGGTCCGCCAGCTGCTTTTTGACAATTTCGCTGTCAGCGGCATACTGACGGATGTGATCGATTAATTCCGGGGTATAAGCGACACCCGTTGACAGCGCCGTGGCGGAGGCATTCTCCTTCGGGCAGACCACGCCGACGATCTTTAAATCCGTCCCGTTTTTAATTAACTCCTTCATATAAGCCTCGTCTTCGCTCATATCCTCATAAACCCCGTACTCGCTGTTGTAGCGGTACAGATCAGGAGACAAGACCAGCTTATACTTTAAATTCAAAAGATCATCATAAGAAAAATCTATGGAATCGTTATCCACCGTGACCTTCTTGCCATCCATGACATCCTGCATGATGCCGGTCAGCTCGCCGGGATCACGAATGCCCAGAGCGTAAGACATATAGTCAGACATGGCATGCGGATCCGATAAAACCAGCACCATCTCGTCATAAGCCTCCGGCCAGTGCCCGCCGAGAATGTCATACTGCGAATCCAGCAACTCCTGATTATCGATCATCACCTGGAACGTGTTCATGCCGGTCATGGCCGTTTCCATCATACTGGAGTTGACCATACTCGTAAAAAGATTGCCGGGGTTGACCTTGGTGATACGCTCGGAAGTATCGGCCCAGTAGATTTGCGGACTGATGCCGTAATCGTACTTCACGGCATTGATCGTTTCCCCGATCTCATCGTTATGATCCTCCATGTACGCTTTAAAAGCCCCCAGGTCATTGGAGCCGATCTGCGCGAACATCTGCGTCATCATCTGTTTTTCTTCCACGATTCTCTCCCCGACATCTTCGGAAACCTCGGCTTCCGCCATTAAAGAAGCCGCCATCGACGCGGAGTCGGTCGTTTCTTTTTCAATCGTCAGCGGGTAGCTGGACAGGGTATCCTCCTGAATCTTGTCCACATAATTCTGAAAGCCGGCGGACAGAGAAAGAATCAGGGCGATGCCGATGATGCCGATCGAGCCGGCGAAAGACGTCAGAAGAGTCCGTCCCAGTTTGGTTTTGAGGTTGTTGAAGCTAAGCGACAAAGCCGTCCAAACGCCCATGCTGGAGCGGCCCATATTCTCATGGTGACCGCCGCTTTCAGTCAGGGTCACGGGATTGCTGTCGGCGGTGATGCGGCCGTCCTTCAGCTGGACAATGCGGTTCGCGTAAGTCTCCGCCAGCTCCGGATTATGCGTCACCATGACAACCAGGCGGTCATGGGAAACTTCTTTCAAAAGATCCATGACCTGAATGCTGGTCTGGCTGTCGAGCGCGCCGGTCGGCTCATCAGCCAGCAGGATATCGGGATTGTTGACTAAGGCGCGGGCGATGGCGACACGCTGCATCTGGCCGCCCGACAGCTGATTGGGGCGTTTATGAAGCTGATCCCCCAGCCCCACCTTTTTTAACGCCTCCGTCGCGCGCTGTTTACGCTCCTGGCGGCCGATGCCCGAAATGGTCAAAGCCAGCTCGACATTGGACAAGATGGTCTGATGAGGAATCAGATTGTAACTTTGAAAGACAAAACCGATCGTGTGATTGCGGTAGGAATCCCAGTCGCGGTCGGTATACTGGCGGGTGGAGATGCCGTTGATGATCAAATCCCCGCTGTCATAGCGGTCAAGACCGCCGATCACATTTAATAACGTGGTTTTTCCCGAACCGCTCGGTCCTAAAATAGCCACGAACTCATTATCGCGAAGTCCCAGACTCACATCATTCAAAGCGACCTGAACTAGTTCGCCGGTGACATACTTTTTGGATATATGACTGATTTGAAGCATCCTGTCCCCCTCCTTTCATGTCAGCCTCATTGTATCAAATTTTACCGCGGCGGTCAAAAAAAGGAGCTTGACGCTCCTTCTTATTCACCAATGTGATATTTTTCTTTTTTGCTGTAAGTCGTATGCAGCAGCTCATGGGCCAGATGCGAATTCGGCTCGCCCAGGTAGTTCTTGTAGAGATCCTGGATCTGCGGATTCTGATGCGATTTGCGCACCGGCAGACTCTCGTCTTCCTCATAGAGCGCCTTCGCTCTCAAGGCCTTGTAGTCAACGCCGGCGTTGCGAATCCTGCTGGAGACATAAGGCTGACCGCCGCCGTTGATGCAGCCGCCCGGGCAGCCCATCACTTCAATGAAAGCGTAAGGGGACTCGCCCTTCTCAATCTGCTCCAGTAAAGGTTTGGCCAGACGCATCGAATGAGCCACCGCCACCTTAATGGTCTTGCCGGCGATGGTGACTTCGCATTCCTTCAGGCCCTCGGTGCCGCGGACATCATGATACTCAAGGTTTTCTAAATCCTGACCGCTCAAAACATCCGCCACGGTCCGCAAAGCCGCTTCCATGACGCCGCCGCTGGTTCCGAAGATGACACCGGCGCCGCTGTAATCGCCAAACAGATCCTGATCGAACTCGCCGTCCGGCAGGGTGTTGAAATCAATGCCGAACTTGCGGATCAGCTTCGCCAGCTCGCGAGTCGTCAAAACCGCGTCGACATCACCGGCCATCTGCGGGCGTTCCTTCTCGCCCTTCTTGGCGGTGCAAGGCATGATCGAGACATTGTAAATGTCCTTCGGATCGATATTCTTCTGTTTCGCGTAATACGATTTCAGCATCGCTCCCAGCATCATATGCGGGGACTTGCAGCTTGACAGATGATCCAGTAAATCCGGATATTCTCTTTCAATATAGTTAATCCAGCCCGGGGAGCAGGAGGTGATCATCGGCAGCACGCCGCCGTTTTGGACGCGGTTGATGAACTCGTATCCTTCCTCCATGATCGTCAGGTCAGCGCCATAGTTGGTATCATAAACCTTGTCGAAACCGATCGCCTTTAAAGCGGTAACCATCTTGCCGGTGACCCTCGTGCCGATCGGATAGCCGAACTCCTCGCCTAAAGCGGCGCGGACAGCCGGCGCGGTCTGGACGATGACATGCTTTTCCGGATCATTCAAAGCCGCGATAACCTGATCCAGTTCGGATTTTTCGGTCAAAGCGCCGACCGGGCAGACATTCACGCACTGTCCGCACTGAATGCAGTTGACTTCCGCGAAGCTGGCGTCATAAGCCGGTCCCACCTTCGTCTTGAAGCCGCGGTTCATGAAGTTCAGAATGCCGATGCCCTGGTATTCGCGGCAGGCGGCCACGCACCTTCCGCACAGGACACACTTGCTGGTGTCGCGGACGATGCCGTAAGAAACCTCGTCATAGGTCGGCTCGGTTTTGCTGCCGGCGTAAGCGTCCTCACGAACCCCGACCTCGCGCGCCAGATTCTGCAGTTCGCAGTTGGTGCTGCGCGGGCAGGAGAGGCAGTCTTTGTTATGATTGGAAATGATCAGCTCAACGATGGTGCGGCGGGCGTCAAGCACCCGTTTCGTGTGGGTGTGAACCTTCATGCCTTCATTAACCGGGTAGACACAGGCCGCGCAAAGCGTCTTGGCGCCTTCCACTTCCACCTGACACACCCGGCAGGCTCCGGTTCCGGTCAGGCCCTTCAAATAGCAAAGCGTCGGAATGTGAATGCCGTTGACGCGGGCTGCTTCCAGCACCGTCATCCCGGGATCGGCGGTAATGTCGCGATTATCGATTTGTAAATGAATTTTTTCAGTCATACGGCTACCTACTTTCTCACAACCGCACCAAAGCGACAGGCTGTTAAACAGTTACCGCATTTGATACATTTTTCAGGATCAATTTTGAACGCTTCTTTACCCGGCGTGCCGGAGATCGCGCCAGCCGGACATTTGCGCGCGCAAAGCGAACACTTGCGGCATTTGTCAGGATCAATCTCATAGCTCAGTAATGCCTTGCATACCCCGGCCGGGCATTTTTTATCCACGACATGGGCAATATACTCATCGCGGAAATGCGTCAGGGTGGACAGCACCGGGTTTGGCGCCGACTGTCCCAAGGCGCACAGCGCGGTATTTTTAATCGTGTAGCAGAGCTGCTCCAGCTCGTCGATGGTCTCCAGGGTGCCCTCGCCGTCGCAGATCTGATTCAACAGCTCCAGCATCCTTCTCGTGCCGACCCGGCATGGCGTACATTTGCCGCAGGATTCGTCAACGATGAAATCCATGTAGAAACGCGCGACATCCACCATGCAGTTGTCCTCATCAAGAACGATCATGCCGCCCGATCCCATCATGCTGCCGAGATTGACTAACTCGTCAAAGCCGATCGGGGTATCGAGCTGTTCCTCAGTCAGACAGCCGCCGCTCGGACCGCCGGTCTGCACGGCCTTGAATTCCTTGTTGTCCGGACAGCCGCCGCCGATTTCATAGATGACTTCTCTTAACGTGGTGCCCATCGGAACTTCCACCAGGCCGGTGTTTTTAATCTTGCCGCCCAGGGCGAACACCTTGGTGCCGGAAGAAGTCGCGGTACCGATACTCTTAAACCAGTCGGCGCCGTTATTGATGATCTGGGTGATATTGGCATACGTCTCCACGTTGTTGATGATGGTCGGCTTGCCCCAGACGCCGCTGTGCGCCGGGAATGGCGGTTTCGGGTTCGGCATGCCGCGGTCGCCCTCGATGGACTGAATCAGGGCGGTTTCCTCACCGCAGACAAAGGCGCCGGCCCCTAAGCGCAGCTCAATATCGAAATCAAAGCCGGTTCCGAAAATATTCTCCCCAAGCAAGCCGAGCTCCTCGGCCTGGGAAATGGCGGTTTTTAAACGCTGCACCGCGATCGGGTATTCGGCCCGGATGTAGATGTAGCCGTGATGCGCGCCGATCGCGTAAGCCGCGATGGCCATCGCCTCAAGGACGGAATGCGGGTTGCCTTCGAGAATCGAACGGTCCATGAACGCGCCCGGATCCCCTTCGTCGGCGTTGCAGATGACATACTTCTCAGGATCCTTTTCCAGGCTCGCGAAGTACCATTTTCTGCCTGTCGGGAAGCCGGCGCCTCCCCGACCTCTTAAACCGCTCTTTGTGATTTCGTCGATGACTTCCTGAGGAGTCATCTCGGTTAAGACTTTACCAAGCGCGGTATAGCCGTCTTTGGCGATGTATTCCTCGATGTTTTCCGGATCGATGACGCCGCAGTTATTGAGGGCGATACGCATCTGCTTGCCGTAGAACATGGTATCGTTAATGTCATAGAAATCGCCCATCTCATAGTCGGTGTCCTCGATGAACATGCGCTGTACGGGACGGCCTTTATAGAAGTGCTCTTCGACGATTTCCGGAATATCCTCGATGCGGACGCTCTTGTAGATGATGTTGTCCGGGTAGATGGAGACGTTCGGTCCCACTCCGCATAATCCTAAACAGCCGGTCTTCTTGACAGAGATCTCATCCTCGAGGCCGTGTTTGCGGATTTCCTCCTCGAATTTGGTGACGAGCTCGCTGGAGTTGCTGACGGAACAGCCCGTGCCGGCGCAAACTAAAACTTGTAATCTATCCATGTTGTTCCTCCTAGACATCGGCAACGACGCCGGAATTGCCGATCGTGTATTCGGTCAGGACCTTGTCGTTGACAATGTGGCTCTCAATGACTTCTTTGGCTTTGGCCGGATTCATCAGCACGTAAGTGGTCTTGTTGCCTTCCTGATCGAAGACCTCAACGATCGGCTCTAAAGAGCAAAGTCCGATGCATCCGGTCTGGGTGACGGTCGCGGATAATTCCCGCTTGTTGATTTCCTCAACCAGGGTGTTGAGAACCGGTCTGGCCCCGGCCGCGATGCCGCAGGTCGCCATGCCGACAACCACCCGGTATTTCTGGTCGCTGTCCAGCCGCATCGTCATTTTCTTTTTCGCGTTTTCTCTGATTCGTTTTAAATCCTCTAAAGATTTCATCGCTGTATTCCCTCCTTTATATAATCCTTCAGCCACAGGATGATGTCCGGTTCATTAATCGGCACGCCATCGAGCAGTTCTTTAATTTCTTTGGTATTCATCACAAAGCTGCCGCCGTCCCATTCATAAGTGATCTCATAATCAATGCCGGCATCCGCCTGGATCAGGGTGACGAGCGTTTCCGCCAGGTCGCCCCAGGCCGGAGCGTCGATGTTCGAGCGCGTGTAGCCGGCTTCGATCAGGGTTCCTTCTCCTACTTTGGATTCCAGTTTAAACCAGCCGCCGGCCTGCAGGGCCCCCTGCTTAAACAAAGGAACGCCAAGACCGACGTCGCGCGTGGTGCGCGTCGTATAAAATGGACTTTGCACCCGCTCCACGGTTTCCTCATCCATGCCGCTGCCGTTATCCTCCACCCGGCAGATCATCTGATCTTTGCTTTCAGAATCTAACAGGTAGATTTTAATGAGGCTGGCTTTAGCGCGAATGGAATTGTAGACAATGTCCAGAAGGTGCATCGCTATGTCAGGCATGCTCTTTCCCCTTTCAAAAATTCAATCTCACTGGTGTCCAGACGATGGATCGGCTCCTGAATATCGACCAGCTGATGGGCGTCGCTGTTTGTCAAAACAAGGCGCTCTTTGACTTGCGGATACTCCTCAAACAGCCGCGGGCGGTCCTTGAGCGAAACTTCCACGCCGTCAAAAGGGAGCTCAAAACTCAATGTCCCGAAATGATCGATAAAGCCGTGCTTGCGGTAGAGATGAGCCAGGACGGCGCGCCCTCCTAACTCGTGGATATCCGCGATGACCTCGTCAACATTGCGGTCCAGAGAATCCAGCAGCAGGCGCGGTTCAACGCCGACGGTCTCATCGTTCTCATTTAAAATCAGCTGATTGCCGTAATAGGCCGGAATATTCATGCCGGCATCGAGATGCCTGTCGAGATATTCCTGCACCGGCGCGATGGCATGATCTTTCGGAAAGTAGGCCAGCACGTGGATTTTTTCCAGCGACTGCATCTCGCAGCCCAAAAGATAGTCAATCTTGCCGTCCGCGACTTTTTTAAAAGCCGCCAGCTGTTTCACCGAATTATGATCGGTCACGGCGATCAGGTTAAGACCGATAATCAAGGCCATGTTGACAATGTTGTTGACGGTCATGTCGTCTTCCGCGCAGGGCGACAGCGCCGAGTGGATATGAAGATCATAAAACATGATCTAAGCCCATATCGTGGATTTTTAAAGCTAAGCCGTAGGCGTCTTTGTCGTAAGTATATAGCGGGATATCGATCTCATCGGCTTTGGCGATGGTCGCTTCGTCAGGCTCCATGCCTTCGACGAAAATGATGCCGGCCAGTTCATGGAGATGGCCGATGGCGATCACGTTCATGTTGGTCTGCGTCGTCAGCCACAGGCTTCCTTCGGCGATGTTGGCCATCACGCAGCTTAACAGGTCGCCGATATAGACCCCCTCCGGTTGCTGCAATGTGCCCTGGTTGATTTTCGTCAGCCCGGCAATATCAGACAGTGCCATTGGTGTTGCCTCCTTCTCGTTTCACGCGGCAGGCGGACGCGTACATTTTGCCGTCGGCGATCGCTTCCGCTAAAGCCCGGCAGCTCGGATACCCGCAGGCCCCGCAGTCAAACTGCGCGAGGCTTTCCAGGATCTCGTTGATCCGCTTGAACCGCTGCATTTTTTCTTTAAAAGAAACGTCCTCCACAACCCTGGTCTCATCGTCTTTAAAGAGCAGTTCATCAGGCAGGTCCGGGGTTTTCTTATGGGCGGAGGCCGCCAGTTTGTCCATGTGCAGCCTGCCGACCAGGGAATTGGTCCACAGATACCGGCCGCCGATGCAGCCGCCTTCACAGGCGAACAGGCCAAGCAGGCCGATTTCATCGATGTGGCCGAATTCCGCCAGTTCCAGCGCCTTCATGCACGAAGCGATGCCGCTGACGCTGACCACGGGACGCTCTTTCTGGTAATAATGATAAAAATCACTGACCACGCTGGTGATGCCGACCCGCGAGATATTGACATCTAGGGCGGTGTCGTCTTTGTTGCGGTTGGCTTTCGGAAAGATATGCGAGAAGCTCATGACATGATCCACCGCGGAATCGGGGTTGTCAAAAGGTTCCTTCCCGAGCCGTTTTTTGGCGATGCACTCACACAGGGAGTAGATGCCCACTTTGCCTTTGTCTTTGTATTTCTCGCGCGCCAGGCGGGCGGCGACTTCCACCGGATAGGCCAGCGGCACGAGATTATCGAGAAGCATCGGAAAGTGCAGGCGCACCAGCTCGTTAACAACCGGGCAGAACGAGGCGATTTTCAACTCGTCACTCTGCTCGGCGATATCGATGGTCTTTAAATATAGGGCTGCTTCGATATCGCTGTAGTCCAGCACTTCGTCAAAGCCGAGATTTTTGATGGCCTGCATCATCCGGCCGGCTTCTTCCAGGCTGGAAAAATCCGCGAAGAAGCTGCCCGGCAGAAGCGCGATGGTGAAATCATACTGATCCATGGTTTCCGACATGTGGGAATTGTCGACTTTCAGGCCGTGCTTTTCACACACCTCGACGCATTTCCCGCAGCCGATGCATTTTTCCTGAGCGATGATGAGCTCCTGTCCGGCGCGACTGATCGCTTCAGTCGGGCAGGCGCGAATGCATTTTAAACAATGCTGACAGGTGTCCAGCTCATAAGTGATCAAAGGGATGCGGTTACTCATGGAAACTCATTTTCAGATGCGTGCCCTCAGGACTCGAGGTAATATCAAACTCCGAGGCGACGCGTTTCATATTGACCAGGCCCATGCCCGCTCCAAAACCAAATTCACGCGCTTTGGTGGAAGCAGTGGACCAGCCCGGTGTCAAAGCCAGATCCAGGTTGGGGATACCCGGTCCGACATCGTCAAAAGCCAGTTTCACAACCCCGTCATCATCCACGGCGAAAGTGACCTGGCCGCCGTCGGAATGAATGATGAGGTTGATTTCCGCCTCATAGCAGGCGATCGACACGCTGCGCAGCACCTTGGCGTCCAGACCCATCTGTTTTAACTGCTTTTTTATCTTGCTGGAAACCTGGCCGGCGTGTTCATAATCGTCCTTGGCGACGGGATAAACGTCTTCGTAAATATTCTCGCTCATGGTTTCATGCCGCCTTTGAATAAAGCTCCGCAAGCCTCAAACATCGAAAGCGGGGACGTGAAAAGATCGAGATCGAGATCTTTGGCGGTTTCGATCATCTCTTCATCGGGAACCTTGTCCTTGACAAAGATGATCGTGTGCAAATCAAGCATCTCCGCCGTTCTTAAAGCCTGGGTGTTGCAAAGTCCGGTTAAAAAAATAGTGGTGTCGCCATTTTCCTCATTGAACAGCGCCAGGGCGTCACTCATTAAATCGCTGGCAAAAACATGCAGAAACTCCGGGTCCTGACCGCTGTCTAAAACCGCCTGACACTGCAGTTCGTCTTTAATTTGCGAGAGCTTCATCTTGACCCTCTTTTTTGAAGTCGGCCACCAGCGCTTTCACTTCATCCAGCTGTTTCTTGCAGCTGAAAACTCTGCCGTCGACATTGACGACCGGTGCCAGGCCGCAAGCTCCGACACAGCGCGTGGCGTCAATGGAAAACAAACCGTCCTCACTGGTGCCATTCACCGGTGCCCCGGTCAGTTCAACCAGCTGATCGAGAATTCCCTGGGAGCCATTGACATAGCAGGCCGTGCCCAGGCAGACAGCAATGACATGCTTGCCCTTCGGTTCGGTCGTAAACTGGGCGTAGAAAGTGACAACGCCGTAAACGCGGCTGATCGGCACATTACTCGCTTCGGCGATCATCTGCATCGCTTCAAAGGGAATGTAGCCCAGCTCATTTTGCACATCATGCAGCATCAGCTTGACCGGTCCTTTTTCATTTTTGTGCGACTCGCAAATCGCGGCGATACGGTCGATCGAAGCCTGTTTCAGTTTTCTCATATTTACACCTCATCTTCCTTAAAACTACCCGTATTATAGCATAACAGCATAGGGTTGAAAAACACTTTTCTGTATTTCATGCGACCTGTTTCAGTAAACAGTGAAAGCGGTTTAATCATCTTGGACACAAGAAAAATTTTATCCGTTCAGGCTGGCTTTTTTACCGCTTCAGCAAGGGCAAAAAACCGCGGCAGTGCGGTATCTG
>CAZQRT010000026.1:0-3523 GCA_964596105.1 uncultured Erysipelotrichales bacterium
AAACCGCGCAAAGAAAATAGATACCAAATCATAGAAGGATAAACCATATGGACGCGCAAACCTGTCTGAAAAAATTAGAATATGTCGGCGTACTGGCCTTCGCCACCGTCGATGAAAACGGCGCTCCGCAAGTCCGCAACATCAGCGCCATCCACTACGAGCCCGACGGCATGATCTTCTTCACGGCCAAAGGAAAAAACTTCACCAAAGAACTCCTTAATGACGGCCGCGTGCAAGTGCTCGGCTATACGAAATACAAAGAGATGATCCGCCTGTCCGCCCGAGCAGTCCCGGTTGTAGAAGAAGATCAGGAATACTGGATCGACACCATTTTTAAAGAACAGCCCTATCTGGCAAACGTCTATCCCGGCGACACCCGCAAACTGGCCGGCATTGTCTTTGAAATCAAAAACGCGGAAATTGAGTACTTCAACCTGGGCGTCAATCCCATTGTCCGCGGAAAATACGTCATCGGCAGCGGTCATATTTCCAAGCAGGGATACTTGATATCAGAACGCTGCATCAGCTGCGGAAAATGCCTCCAGAACTGTCCTCAGAAATGCCTGACCCCGGGCAAACCCTACCAGATCCAGCAGGATCACTGCCTGCACTGCGGCAACTGCGCCGCGGTATGCCCGGTCCAGGCCGTCATCAGACAATCGTAATAAATCAAAAAGGACTCGGGATTTATTCCCGGGTCCTTTTTTATTTCAGTCTTGACGCTATTGAATGTCCAGGCCTTCCGCCCATGCCATGATTGTTTGTTCATCCGCCCCGGCGGCAAAGTGGCTGCCATCCTTCCAAATGGCATCCCCGGCCGCTTCCCGCAAAGCCGCGTCACTGTCACCAAACCCGCTGCTGCCGGATGTGCAGAAGCAGGCGAGCGTTTTGCCGCTGAAATCATAACTTTCGATAAAAGTGCTCATGATGCGCGGGGCCTTCCCCCACCAGATCGGATAACCGATGAGAACGACATCATATTGCGCCATATTCTCCACAGTACCGGAAATCGCGGGACGGGCATCAGGATCATCCATTTCCTTTGACGAGCGGCTTTCCGCATTGCCATAGTCTAAATCTTCCTGAGTATACGGCTCTGCCGGGGTGATCTCATAGATATCAGCGCCCAGCCCCTCGGCCAGTTTCTCAGCCACCCCCGCGGTGTTGCCTGTGGCGGAAAAGTAAGCTACCAGGATTTTGCTGCTCTCAGGTTCGGATACTTCCGGCTGATCATCACTGCCAGCCGGAGTATTTGTTTCTTCTTTCCCGCAGGCAGCCAGTGATAAAACCATCAAACCCGCCAAAAGCAAGGTAATCAGTTTTTTCACTTTAAAACTCCATACTGGGCATCATCAACCCGCTCCAGCCACTCATTGGACTCCTCCTCACCAGGAACCTCAATCGCCAGATGAGAAAACCAGCTGTCCGGAGCCGCGCCGTGCCAGTGCTTCACCTCGGGTGGAATGTTGATGCAATCGCCGGGCTTCATCTCCACGGCCTCCTTGCCCCACTCCTGATAATAACCGCGGCCGCCTACGCAGATGAGGATCTGGCCGCCGCCCTTTTGGGCATGGTGAATGTGCCAGTTGTTGCGGCAGCCCGGCTCAAACGTCACATTGACAATACTGATCTGCTGTGAAGATATATCCGCCCGGTAAGTCCGGCCGGTAAAATACTGCTCCAGACCCTTGTTCGGACCTCCGATCGGGAAAATCATGCCGGCGGCATGAGCGGCCATCGCATCTTCAGGAGCCCCGAGCTTCTCGCTTTCCGCTGTCTGTTTAATCTTTTCCATATAAACCTCCGTTAAATTTGCTTTCCTGTTTCATATGCCGCGCTCATCGCGCGAGTTTCCTTTACCTCGCCCTTCTGCCAGACGCCCTCACCCCAGACAATCCCCCTGACGGTATTGCCGAGGTTCTCAAAAATCTTTGTCAGTTCCTCCGCGACAAGCCGCAAACCATCCTGACTGTCATGACCGGTAATGATGAAATACACATCATGCCCGCCCAGCTCCTGCCACTTCGGGAGAAAACGGTCAATCGTTGTCTTAAGCATCCCGTTCATGGTCAGAAAATAAGTCGGCGTCGCGACCGCGATCACATCCGCTTCCTGCATCCTGTCCAGAATGTTGGCCATATCGTCTGAAATGACACACTTTCCCGTGGAAAAACAGGCATAGCAGGCCCGGCAGAAATTGATTTTCTGATCATAGAGATAGATGATTTCTACCGCGTGCCCGGCCTCTTCCGCCCCTTTTTTAAACTGCTGACACAAAATATCCGAATTACCATTGTGACGCGGACTCGCCGCTAAAATCAGTACCTTCTTCATTACACGACATTCCCGGCCTTTTGCTTCCCGTTCTGCGCCATCACCCCGACCAGGGCATGCGGCACATACAGTTCCTCCAGATAAGCGCATTCCTCCTGTGTCAGCTCGATATCCACAGCATGAGCCGCGCCGTCCACATGCGAGAACTTCGTCGCCCCTACCACCGGAGCATCCACCTTGGTCAAAAGCCACGCCAGAGCAATCTCCGTCATCGACACATTTCTCCGGTCGGCCAGCTCAGCCACCCTCGCGATGATCCTGCCATCGGCTTCAGCCGTCGCGTCATACTTGAACTTCGCGTAAGCATCCTCTTCCAGCCGCTTTGATGTCTCGCCGGGACGCTTGGACAGCCTTCCGCCCGCCAGCGCGCTGTAAGGCGTCATCGCGATCTTTTGATCCCGGCAGAAAGGCGCCATTTCCCGCTCCTCTTCTCTCGCGATCAGATTGTAATGACCCTGAATGGAAATAAACTCCGTCAGCCCGTGCTCCCGGGCATAGAAATTAGCCTTCGCCAGCTGCCACGCGAAACAGTTGGAGATGCCGATATAACGCGCCTTGCCGGCCCTGACCACCCGGTCCAGGCCATCCATGATTTCTTCCATCGGGGTATGGTAGTCCCACATATGACAGATATAAAGATCGACATAATCCATGCCGAGATTGGCAAGACTCTGATTCAGACAGTTCGCGATATGCTCCTGCCCGCTGACGCCCTGATCGATCTCCTCCTGGGAACGCGGCGGAAACTTGGTGGCGACGACCACCTCATCGCGTTTCGCGAAATCTCTCAGCGCCCGGCCCACGTACTGCTCGCTCGTGCCGTTCTGGTAAACGATCGCGGTGTCATAAAAATTGATGCCCAGATCCAGGCCGTGTTTAATGATCTCTCTGGCCTGCGCCTCATCGAGCGTCCAGCTGTGCTGCCCGGTTCTGGCATTACCAAACCCCATGCAGCCCATGCAGATGCGCGAGACGTTCAGATCAGACTTTCCGAGTTTCGTATATTTCATAGTACCGAAGCGACCCAGCTTTGTAAATCAGCGGCCGTAGCCGAGGAACTCAATACCTTGCCCGGAACAATCGTCGCCGTTTTGGATACCGAAGGCTCCAGGGCTTTGGCCGTCTTGCCCATGCCGCTGCCCCCGGAAGTGGCGAACAGGACGATCTTCTTTCCGGAAAAATCGTAACT
>CAZQRT010000026.1:3623-16674 GCA_964596105.1 uncultured Erysipelotrichales bacterium
TTTTCGTCATGCCAGGAGTCCCGCACCCGGTGCCGAGAATCTGCCCGCAGTCGGTAAAATGCATGTACCGGCAGATTTTTTCATAATGCTCTTTCAAATAAGGCATCACATCGGGATTAGAGTCCCACGCCGCCGCGATCAGGACAGTTTTCAGATGTTTTGCGGAAAGCTTCATGGTATAGCTGTAAAAACGGTCGATGACCATTTTCAGCTGCGCCGACATCCCGAAATAGTAAACCGGGGTGACAAACACCGCCAGATCACACCCCAGAAGCGCGTCGCGAATCTTGCCCATATCATCCTTCTGGGCACAAGGACCGTCCATGTGGCAGTGCTCGCATCCCAGACAAGGGTGAATGTCCATATGCCCCGCGTCCAGCTCCAGAATCTCATGCCCGGCCTCTTTCGCCCCTCTGATCAGCTCATCCGCCAGCATATTGGACGACCCCTTGCGGTGCGGGCTTGTCTTGATGACCGTAATTTTCACCACTTAACCTCCTTTTAAAAGTTTTTTCACACATTGACTGGTAATCTCATAAATCGTCATGCCCGCATAATCGACCCCGGCCTTTTTCATCGCCGCCCGCTGCTTTTCCGTCACAGTGGTATAAGGGTAGATCCCGAACATAAAAGGGAAAAACGTGTAGATGAAATCCTGCTTGTCCGCTGCCGGGAAATACTTGTCCAAAGCCGCGCTCACGGTGCGCAAAGCCTCCCCGTAGGCGACTTTAAACTCCGCCAGGTTCTCCGGGCGGCTGGTCGTCTCTATCTCATAAAGATTCATGGACAGAATTTTAAGCAGCTGGGCACGCCGGGAAAGAGTCGACCCCAGCATATCGGCAAACTCGTCAACTGTCATCGTTTCATGCTCCGCCATGATCTCCTTTAAAGAAGCGGTCCACAGCTCGTATTCGCGCTTTAAAAGAGCCAGAAAGATTTCTTCCTTCGTTTCAAAATAATTGTAGATCGCAGTCCTCGTAAAACTGGTCGCGTTGCCGATCTCTTTGATGGTGATCTCTTTAAAGCTCTTCGTCTCATACAGCTTCTCGCAGGCGTTGATGATCTCCTCCTTGCGGCTTGCCGTCAGTGATCCTTTTGTCATATCTTTCCCCTCGTATCAAGAATACTGACACGGTGTCAGCATCATCAGTATGACTGAATTCTGACACGGTGTCAATATATTTTTAAGAAACAAATCACTGAGAAAATGTTCATCGTTCCATAGGAAAAGGCTAAAAAATCTGAGGTTTAGCTTCAAATCGATTGATCGTTCTTATTCCGCGACGTATAATTAAACCAGAAAGGAGGAACAACATGGACACTTCAATCAAAAATACCACGCGAGAACAACGGATCGAAATCATTCGCAGTTCCCTTGACTGCGGCGGCGGAGGATGTGACAACTGCTCTTCCTGCGCCTTGGGCGGCGGGGACCCTTATAAGATCTACCAGGATTATATTGACGGAAAAAAAGAAATCGCGGAATGCAACGCCCAGTACGTCGCCCGGTATGTCCGCGGATAATCAGATTAAAATACGTTGACAGGAAGTGACAGTCATGCCTCTGAAAATCGTGCAAAACGACATCACAAAAATGAAAGTAGACGCGATTGTCAATGCCGCCAACGAAACCCTGCTCGGCGGAGGCGGTGTCGACGGCGCCATCCATCAGGCCGCCGGCCCCGAACTGCTCAAAGCATGCCGGAAACTGGGCGGCTGTGAAACCGGGGATGCGAAAATCACTAAAGGCTACCGGCTGCCCTGCAAATACGTCATCCATACCGTCGGTCCCATCTGGCATGGCGGAGAGTATGGAGAAAAAGAAAAACTCATCTCCTGCTACCGCGCTT
Organism: uncultured Erysipelotrichales bacterium; assembly: GCA_964596105.1. Lineage (GTDB taxonomy): Bacteria > Bacillota_I > Bacilli_A > Erysipelotrichales > Coprobacillaceae > CAJUOR01. The sequence goes on from CAZQRT010000026.1 coordinate 5,474, forward strand.
CCCTCAACCTGGCGGAAAAATACCACTGTGAGACCGTCGCCTTTCCCCTCATCTCGGCCGGCGTTTACGGTTATCCCAAAGATCAGGCCCTCTCTGTCGCGGTCAGCACCATCAGCGAATTTCTGTCCGCCAGCGAGATGACCGTCTACATCGTGATCTACCATCAAGACGACTTTCAGATCAGTCCAAAGCTCATCCGGGACATCCGGGAATATATCGACGACCATTATGAGGTCACACCAGTCCGGAATGAAAAATATTTCGCGCCGCAGGTCATGGCCGCGCCTTCTGAACTGGAGAAAGCGGTTAATGCCATCGACGAGACCTTTTCCCAGATGCTGCTGCGAAAAATTGACGAGAAGGGCATGACCGATGTCCAGTGCTACAAAAAAGCGAACATTGACCGCAAACTGTTCTCAAAAATAAGAAGCAACAAGCAGTACCAGCCAAGCAAGCCGACAGTTCTGGCCTTTTCCATCGCCCTGGAACTGTCCTTAGACGAAACCAAAGATCTGCTTTTGAAAGCGGGCTTTGCCCTTTCCAAAAGCAGCGTGTCTGATATCGTTGTCGAATATTTCATCAGCCGCGGCAACTATGATATCAACGAAATCAATCAAGCGCTGTTTGCCTTCAACCAGAACCTCCTGGGCGGATAAATGTCGCCCCGCAAGCGACAAATATCGACTTTTGCCAATGTCGCATGCGAAGCGACTCGAAAAATCGCATATATATGGTATAAAATGTCGTGTAATGGGACTCATTACGCGACATTTTCATTTCAGGAGGTAAAAAAAATGAAAAAAAACTTAACAGAAATCGTATTCATCCTGGACCGCAGCGGCTCCATGAACGGGCTGGAAAGCGACACCATCGGCGGCTTCAACTCCGTGATCGAAAAGCAGAAAAAAGAATCCGGAGACGCCCTGGTATCCACCATCCTTTTCGACGATGTCAGCGAAACGCTCCATGACCGGGTGAACGTCAAAGAGATTTCCCCGCTCACATCCCGCGACTACTATGTGCGCGGCTGCACAGCCCTGTTCGATGCCGTCGGCACGGCCATCAGCCACATCAAAACCGTCCATGAAAAAACACCGGAAGAAGACGTTCCGGAACACACCCTGTTTATCATCACCACCGACGGACTGGAAAACGCCAGCCGGGAATATTCCAGCGCCATGGTCAAAAAGATGATCGAACAGCAAAAAGAACGGGGATGGGAATTTATCTTCTTAGGCGCCAATATCGACGCGGTAAAAACCGCGGAAAGCGTCGGCATCACCAAAGACCACGCCGCGAACTTTGTCAGTGACGCCAAAGGCACAAAAATCAACTACAAAATCATGAACGCCATCATCAATGATGTCCGGACTGAAGGTTCCGTCGCCCCGGACTGGAAAGCGGAGATTGATGAAGACTACCGGGAAAGGAAGAGCGAACCGCTAAAACGCTTCTGGAAAAGAAAGTAAAACTGAAAAAGCCGCCATCACGATAAAGTGATGACGGCCTTTATTATCCAGTGACCAGAGAATACTTGCGGGTATACAGCTGAAAGTTACGCACAAACGCCTCATCGCCTTTGACCGACCCGTGTACATTCATTTTGTGCTGCGCCATATCCATCACGCAGCCCGCGATATTGCAACAGTGATCCGAGGCGCGTCCCAGATTCGTCAACAGATCCGACCATGTCACCCCGACCGCGACAGGACATTCCCCGCGCTGCAAACGCCGGACATGATTGATGCGCAGCTGCTCCTTCAAGCTGTCAATAACCTGCCCCAGCGGCTCCACCCGGGCCGCCAGCTCCAGATCATGATCCCGGAACGCCGTCAAAGACAAATGCAAAATTTCCTCCACCGCCGTTGAAATCACCGTCAGCTCCGCCATAGCCTCCTTAGAAAACGACAGCTTCTGATCCCGCAGTTCCTCCGCCGCCTTTAAAACCTCCAGGGCATAATCGGCAATACGCTCAAAATCCTCGATCGTCTTCAAGATTTCCGCCGCCTCGGCACTGTCATCCTCGCTGATCTGCCGGGAACTCAGGCTGACCAGATAAGTCCCAAGCATATCCCCATAACGGTCCGCCTGCTTTTCGCCCTCTCTGATTTCATCCGCCAGAGCCGGAGAATACCGCTTTAAAGAAAGCAGACTTTTTTGAAACGACGCCACAGCCATTTCCGCCATCTGCCCGGCAACCTCACGGCACCGCTCTAAAGCGATCGCCGGCGTATTCAGTAAACGTTCATCCAGTTCCACTTCATCTTCCGGCTTTTTGTCATCGGGAATCAGCTTCTTCACAAGTTTTTCTAAAGCCCCCGTAAACGGCAGCATAAGCGCGGTACAAAGCACATTGAATACCGTATGGATGATCGCGATACCCGTCAGCGTTGCCGGGGCATCGAGAATCGCCGGAGCGAAAATCGCCCGGAGCAAAAGAAACACAGACATCCAGACCGCCGTGCCAATGACATTAAACGACAGATGCACCAGAGCCGCCCGCTTCGCGTTCTTATTCGTTCCAATCGCGGAAAGCAGCGCGGTGACGCAAGTGCCGATATTCTGACCCATGATAATCGGAACCGCCGCTCCGTAAGATACCTGCCCGGTCATCGCCAGCGCCTGTAAAATACCCACGGAAGCGGAGCTGGACTGAATGATCGCGGTCAGCACCGTTCCCGCCAGCACCCCTAAAAGAGGATTTTTGAAAAGGATAAACAGATTCCTAAACTCCGGCACATCCTTAAGTCCCGCTACCGCCCCGGACATCGTTTCCATGCCAAACATCAAAGTCGCGAAACCAAGCAAAATCAGCCCGGTGTCCTTCTTCTTGTCACTTTTCGTGAACATATAGAAGATGATCCCGATCACCGCCAGCACCGGTGTAAATGAAGACGGCTTCAAAAGCTGGACAAACAGATTCCCGCTGCTAATCCCCGCCAGGCTCAAAATCCACGCCGTCACCGTCGTGCCGATATTCGCGCCCATGATGACATTGATCGCCTGACTTAAAGTCATCAGCCCCGAATTGACAAAGCCGACCACCATGACCGTCGTCGCCAAAGAGCTCTGGATCACCGCCGTGACCGCCAGTCCGGTCAAAAGCCCGGCAACCGGGTTGGTCGTCAGTTTTCCTAACAAAGTGCGCAGTTTATTACCCGCGCGCCTTTCCAGCGCCTGCCCCATGATATTCATGCCAAAGAGAAACAGACTCAATCCGCCCGCCAGTGTCAATACATCAAATATGTCCATCATCACTGCTTCCTTTCTTTTATACTGTACAGAAAGGTTACCAGACCGACATCAAATCCGTTATCAGTATATTGTAAAAGTTCTGTAAAATTAAAAGGGGAAAGTCACCGTGATCGTCGTGCCGCCCTCCACCACACTCTCTAGATCAATCCGGGCCTGATGAAGCATGGCGACATGCTTCACAATCGAAAGCCCGAGCCCTGTTCCGCCCAGTTCTTTCGAGCGGCTCTTATCCACCCGGTAAAAACGCTCAAAAACGCGCTCCTGATGCTCCGGCGGGATCCCGATGCCCGTATCGGCAACCGTGAGAACAGCGCCCTCACTCTCATTTTTCACCGTCACGGAAACACTCCCGCATGCCCGGTTGTATTTGATGGAATTATCGACAAGATTGAAAACGAGACTGGACAAAAGCTGCGGAATCCCGGTCACGATGGCGGACTCGCCCTCCATATTAAGCGTGACCCTGGCGTGATCAGCCTCAACCTGCAGGGCCTCCACCACCTCGGCGGCAACCTTGAACAGATCGGTTTTCTCTCGCGGCATATCCTCCGCTCCCTCATCGAGATGAGAGAGATGAATAATATCCTCCACCAGCCGGATCATGCGCTGCGCCTCACTGTGAATGCGGACATAAAAATCCATCTTGTCCTGCTCTTTGACAACCCCGTTCACCAGAAGTTCCGCGGAACCGGCAATCGTATGAAGCGGTGTTTTCAACTCATGAGACACATTGGCCGTAAACTCACGCCGCAGCCGTTCCGCCTTCTCCTTCTCCGTGACATTGACCGCCAGCAGCACACTTCCCGAAAGAACGTCATCATTTTTAACGGGACTTAATAACAGCTGATAGCGGTCATCGCCAAAGTCAACCGTTTTTTCATCGCGGAGGCCCGAAGCGGCACTTTTCATCAGGCTTTTCATCTGCGGACTATCGTTAAAAGACAACAGATCCCGGCCGATGCCGGGCGCGGTGATCCCGAACAGCCGTTTCGCGGCCTGATTGATGGCCAAAACCTGCCCCTGAGTGTTCAAGAGGATGATGCCCTCGGTCATATTCTCCGTGACCGTCGCGAACTCCTGCCGCTTTCTTTCCAGTTCGGACTGCTGCCATCTGATCTCCCGCTGCTGGCTGGCCAGGCGCAAAAGAAGCGGGGAAAGCTCCTCGTATTCCTCATTACAAAGGGGATTCTCGAGATCAAGATCGTTCAGAGGCTTGACAATCCGCTTAGACAGCCTTGAGGCCAGCACCAGTGAAAGGCCGACAGCCAGAACAATAATGATGGCGATCGGCTGCGCCATGCCGAAAACCAGCGTCAAAGGCGTGTCGCCTGATACCGAAAGCCGGATCACCGAACCGTCCGGCAGGCGTTTCGCGCAGTATAAAGAGCGTTCCAGCAGGGTGGCGGAATAACGGGAGCTTTCGCCCTCACCGCTTTCCAGGGCCTCCTTGATTTCTTCCCGCTCCAGATGGTTCGTCATTTCCGCCGCGTTGGAACGGTTGTCATAAAGGACATCGCCATCACCGTCTATCCAGGTAATCCGGTAACTGGAAGCGTCCAGATCAGTAAAATAAGCCATGCCTTCGTTAGCGACGGCATGGGCCGCGAATTCGGTCTGCACCCGCAAACCGTCTCTTTGAACGCCGCCGAAATAGCTGTACAAAACGAACAGAAGCAGCGTAAAAGAAACGATCAGAACCCCGAAAACCGCCAGACAGATGGAACGGAAAATACGCCTGGTCATTTGTGCGCCTCCAGCCGGTAGCCGACCCCGCGCACGGTTTCAATGTAATCCCCGCAGACCCCTAATTTAGTCCGCAGGGTTCCGATGTGAACATCCACGGTCCGGGTCTCACCGACATAGCCGCTTCCCCAGACCGCATCAAGCAGGCGGTCGCGGGTAAAAACAAGGCCGGGATTTTCCATGAATTTTTTCAAAAGCTCGTATTCTTTCAGGGTCAGCTGCACCCGCTCGCCGCGCACATAAACGGTATGCTCACCAGTATTAACCGTCAGATCCCCCGCTTTTAAAACATTTCCCGGGAAATTCTTTAAAGTTCGCCTTAATACCGCCCGCACCCGGGATACCATCTCCATCATGCCGAAAGGTTTGGCCAGATAGTCGTCCGCGCCTAAATCAAGGCCGGTAATCTTGTCATATTCGGTTCCCCTGGCGGTCGCCATGATCACGGGGATAGCCGCGGTCGCGACATCACTTTTCAGGCGCTTTAAAATCGTGATGCCATCCTCACCGGGCAGCATGACATCAAGCATAATCAACTCCGGGGTTTCAGCATGCATAGCCCGGTCAAGTTCCGTACCGTTCGCCAGTCCCAAAGCCTCATACCCGGCGCTGTTCAGGGTATAGATCATGAGATCACGAATCCCGGCGTCATCCTCCACGCAATAGATCATCTCTTCCTGTCTCCTTTAAATACATATTTCAGCTATGATTATAACGGAACAACTTAAAATCTGATCGGGGAATTTTGTAAAATGTTTGTAAAGTCAAAAAAACGTGGATTGTATAATCAGCTTGAACACGGAATATAAAAGATCCATAGCGACCCCTTCTGTGGTAGAATGTAGCTGCTTATAACTAAACTGCAAGGAGAAATATGTGAAATTGCTGCCTGACTTATTCAATACACGATTAACATAACAACTTATTATGATCATTCCAGGAGGAAATCAATGGAAAAGCAGATCAAGTATGTGCAGTTGTCCCCTGACAACAAAGAACAATGCGCGGCCTTTGAAAAAATGATGGCTACCTATGTCAACGAACTGGATGAGCATGGACACGAACCGATGCCGGAAGGATTCCTGCCAAAATGGATCAGGAGCATCCTGTCCATGCAGGGCCCGTCCGACCGTCATTTGGAGCTCTGCTACGACGGCGAAACACTGATCGGATTTCTCTACGGGAAGATCGCCCACGAGGACCACAAGGGATTCATCAAGCCGGGCTACGGCTACATCATGGAATTTTATGTCAAGCCGGAGTACCGTCGCGAAGGCTACGGCCGGATGATGTACCGGCGCCTGGAACGGCTGTTTATCAATGACGGCGCGACAAAAATGTATTTGACGGCGGATCCCGTTACCGGCAAACCGTTCTGGGAAGCCATGGGATTTTTGGCAACAGGCGAACAGTCGCCGGAAAATAAGATGGACATCTATGAGAAGTCCATATGACAAAAAGCCGCGTTTGTTTAAAAGGGCGAGACTGCGTTTACGGGATATAGGATTTTCACCTGTTACCAGACGAACTAAAAAAGACCCATCGTCACACGATGAGTCATTCCCCTACAAGATTTCCCAGATAAAGGCGACCGTATCATTAGCATCGATGTCATCCGGCGTGATATCCGGCATACCGGCCTTTGAAGCAAGCATCACCGGCCGGGAAACCGACTTGTAACTTGTCCTTGACTGGATCTTAAACTCGCTCCAGTTATAGTTGATATGGATGAGATCCCCCAGTTTCACGTTTGCCGCGGCGCACAGAATCTCGGCTTTCTTCCTGGCATTTTCCGCGGCGTTGCGCAAAAGAGTTTCACGGATCACAGACGGATCTTTCACCGTGAAGCCGATATCCAGGTCCGGGTCCACGTCACAGCCGGCAATGGCCGTAAGCGTATCCGCGAGACGCTGATTGTCAAAGTCAAAAGACAGCCGCAGGGTATAGGAACACACATAACCGTCAAAAACCCGGCGACCATTCCCGTCTCTGTCTTCCTCATGGTGATAATCGGTCGTGACATCAAAGTTGATCGTCTTTAAATCAGATTTCTCGAAACCGGCCTCGCAGACAGCCTCCTGCAATGATTCAATCTTGCGGGCGGCATTTTTTATGGTCCGGTTATAATTCTTGTTATGGCTGTCAATATAAATCATAATCACGACATAGTCCGGTTTGACTCTCGCGTTTCCGATTCCTTTTACCGTGATCGTTTTTGTCATGGTCATTCACCTTTCTTCATCAAAATTAAAACGGTAATGTCCCGTCATATCCGATCTTTTTTCAAGAATATCCTGCTCATAACGGCGCCGCCAGGGATTGGCGTGATGAATCACATACGGGACGCCCTCGGCATTCCTTCTATCAGACACGATACCGATGTGATTTTCAAAAACGACGATATCGCCGCCCTGCCACTCCTCGATATCGCTCAAATCCGTCGTTAATTCAACGGCATGGCCGGCAAAGAAAACGCTGAGATTTCTGACCCGCCTGAAATCAATATCGGGATCAGGCTCTGGGACATCATACTGTTCAGGATGCTCCGCAATATCTCTGGCCACCAGTTCCCTGAGATCATACCCCGCGTCTAAAAGGGCAAACGCCACCACATCGGTACAGACGCCATACGGATCGTCCGGATAACCACCCGCGTAGTACTTGCTGCGGTAGATCGGCCTGGTCTGGACATAAGCAAGGGCACCTTGCAAAATATCGGTCTGATCATCGATGCCGTCGCCGTCCGCGTCCGTCAAAGCCTCCACCTGAGAAATATTTCCCTGATATTTATCCGGCAGACTGGCTGATGATGTCAGGCAGAACCATCCGCGGTATACCCCAAACAGCGCGGCCGATACGACAATCAGTACCGCCAGGACAAGCAGTTTTTTTTCATACAATTTTTATCCAGGGAAAATCACCGTTAACAGCCACTTGAAATCCTCCGGCGCGAAAACAGCATGAGGCGTATTAGCCGGCATGACCAGCGCCTCCCCGGCATGCACGGTATGCTCCACCCCGGCCACCGTAAACCGGCCTGTGCCCGCCAGGACATAGACAAAAGCGTCGCCGGACGACTCATGGGTACTGATTTCTTCCCCCTTGGAAAAAGCGAACAGCGTGACACTCACCGCGTCATTTTGCGCCAGTGTCTTGCTGACAACCTGACCGGGAAGCACCGTGATCTCATCGGCTAATTTCAATACCTTATCGTGCGCTATGTTCTTAATGTAGCTCATTTCAATTCTCCCTTTTACTCATAGTCGATCCGCTCGATCTTAAAAATGACCGGCCTCGTCCCGTCCGAACAGCAGCAGATCATGGTGTTTTCTTCCTTCATCCACCCTTTCATGATCGAGCCGCCCTGCAGTCCCGCGTAAATATAGCGGGAAATCGCGTCCCAGGCCTCGGAACAGAAAGGAAGCTTAGGCCCGCCGGCCACGGTATCCGGATCCGCCGTCGTCTTCACAAGCGAATCGATACCGCCGTGCCAGAAATGATCCTTGCCGCCATCACGCTCAAAAATAAACTCGTCGCCGATGTTATAGCATGAACAGGCCCCAGCATCAGGATGAGTGCAGTACTGAGCCTGCAGCTCCGGGTAGAGTTTCTTGTCAATAACAGTTACTTTTACTTTGTGCTTCATGACATTTTCCTCCTTTATAAAAACTGATCAGTCTTTATGCAACTCACCCCAGTCACACATCTGGTCTAAAATCGGAATCAGCGTCCTGCCCTTCTCCGTCAGACTGTACTCCACCTTCGGAGGAACCTGAGGATATTCCTTGCGGTTTACGAGCCCGTCTTCAACCAGCGCTTTCAGCGTGGAGCTTAAGGTCTTATAAGTAATCCCGCCGATATATTTCTTCATCTCGTTGAAACGCACAATCTTAAACTCCGACAGCGTATATAAAATAGTCATTTTGTACTTGCCCTGGATTAGAGACATCGTATAGTTAAACCCGGTGTCCTCCAGCCGGCAGTCGGCAATACCTTCCCTGCTCATAATCACTTTCCTTTCTGATAGTATATATCTTGAATGTGCGTACTTGTTTTCTTTTATTACTACAGTTACAATTATAGGGTAGGCGCTTTAGAAAGTCAATATTGCTGGAAGTTCAACAGGCATAGTAGCAAAGAAAACACACGGGACAAAAACTGTCCCAAAAAAAATGGAGGAGAAAGAAAATGAAAAAAGATTTAGGAGTCAAGCCGTACCTGTTTCCGATGCCGACTTATATGATCGGCACATACAATGAGGACGACACGGTGGACGTGATGATGATGGCATGGGGCGGCATCTGCGCCGAGAACATGGTCGCGTTGAATCTGGAAACCGAACATAAGACCGTCGCCAATATTAAAGCCCGCCAGGCCTTCACGCTCGCGGTCCCGGGAACCGATACCCTGGAGGCCTCAGATTATCTTGGCACTGTCTCGGCCAATAAGTTTCCGGACAAATTCGCGCAAACCGGCCTGCACGCGGTAAAAAGCGAACGGGTAGACGCCCCAGTCATTACGGAATACCCCGTCACCCTGGAATGCGTCGTGGAGAAAATCGAGGATGAACCTTACGGTTTACGGATTCTGGGCAAGATTGTGAATGTTCTTGCCGATGAAGAAGTGCTCGATGAGAAAGGCAAAATCGATGCCGCCAAACTGCACGCCTTCAGCTTTGACCAGATGCGTAACGGCTATTACGCGACCGGCGAAAAAATCGGACAGGCATGGCACAGCGGGGCCGGTTTTTTAAAGAAGTAAACACAAAAAAACTCCTTTGCCTACATGGCTCTAAGGAGTTTTTTTTAATTCAGAATGCGATTTCTTTTGGTCTGATTTTTTATGGAATGGTAACGCCCCGCGCTTCTTTGCTTTTTGTTCATTTGTGGAAAAGATCTGAATGTGTGCCTGTATCCACAAGTGTCAGAGTCAGGATATCTTCTTCAATCAGATACAGTCGGGTCTGACATGACATTCGCAAAATCCAATAAAGTTACCGGTAAGAGCATGGTCGCAGTATCTTTCGTAAAGCCGTCTTCCCTAACGCAGCATATCGACAACCTCATCTAGTTCAGAGAAGTCAAGACCGCGCTTCTTCACCAGCTTATAGCTTTTCTTATAAGCTGTGGTGATTTGTACCTCAATCGTTAAGAGCCTCCTTCAGTTCTTCCATGCTGTCATATCCTTTCACGTCAGGGTCGCGGGAAATGCGCCGGGCTTTCGCCATTGCCTCCAGTGTTTTCTCACTGTACCGGGGCATTTCGACCGCGAACGGCAGTCCGCCGCGGAGCACACATTGATGGAGAAACAGATTGACTGCGGTGGACATATCGAGACCGAGACTGGAAAAGAGCGCATTCGCCTGCGCCTTAATCGATACGAATCTGAGTTGGTGTGGTAGCCATGAGATCATCTCCCTTCGATTACACGTCTATTATATTCGATTTACGTTGTAAAGCATTATGATTACTTTTCCATAGGGGAACTGAAGTCCGGCGCAGGGTTAAATACTGCAAGAAAATCTGAAATCAAAAAGGCCAGTGTGCGTTTATTGCTGACTGCACACTGGCTTATTGTTTCTCATATGGGCATCGATCAGAACCCCAGGTTATGAAGCAGACCCTCCATGTCATCCGCTTTCAGCACTTTTCCCATGGATACAACCTGTTCGCCTACCACAATCGCGGGCATACTCATAACGCCATACTCCATGACTTTCTGCATATCCGTGATATACTCCACCTCCACATCAAGCCCCATGTTCCTGACCGCCTGCTTCGCGTTCTTATACTGCCCGTGACAGGATTTGCAGCCCGCGCCAAGCACCTTGACGCGGTATATGCAATCCTCCGTGTTCCCGCGGAATTCCCCCACAGATTCCGTTTCCGCGGTCCCGCCAGTTGGTACTTCTTCGCGGCACGCGCAGACGGGTGTTTTTGCTTCTGCTTTTTTCTTTTTAAACAGTGACAATGATAGATTCCTCCATTTCTATTTGACGCTTTCAAAGCAATTTAAAATATGTTTTAAGGGAAAATGCGTACAAGGAGATTAGCTTTCCCTTAATACAGACTACAATTTAAGGGAAGGGCAGGCGTTTTAAGGGAATGGGAACATTTAACTACTCAACTATAAAAAAATGAGATTCAGAAATTCTTGGTTTAGTAGCAGCAATATACAAGTTCGCGGGCAAACAGGAACTTTAT
>CAZQRT010000027.1:0-16330 GCA_964596105.1 uncultured Erysipelotrichales bacterium
CACCTTCCAAAATCCACCCTGGTCATGCTGGTGTGCGCCCTGGCCGGAAAAGACCTCATCTTCAAAGCCTACGATCACGCCATCGCAGAGCGCTACCGCTTCTTCTCCTTTGGCGACAGCATGCTGATACTGCCATGAAGCATCCCCAGAACACCTTCCAGGCCTCCCAGCTGGAACTTTATCAGCTTCATCAGTCTAAAAGAAGACCAAATCTATTACTGCATGCCTGCTGCGCGCCATGCTTAAGCGGCGTCCTCGTCCAGCTTTATGACTTTTTTAAAATCACCGTCTTCTTCAGCAATGACAACATCATGCCCGAAGAAGAATATCAAAAACGCGCCGCCGAATTACAATCTTTTGTGCCCCGCTTTAATGAAGACTACAAAGCGGATGTCAATGCCATCATCACAGACTATCATCCCGAAGACTTTTTAAATTTCGCGATCAATTACAAAGACGAAAAAGAAGGCGGACTGCGCTGCCGGCTCTGCTATGAGATGCGCCTGAGAAAAACCTTTCAATACGCCGCTTTAAACCACTATGAATACTGCTCCACAACTCTCACCATCTCACGCCAGAAAAGCACGAAAACCATCAATGATACCGCAAAACTCGTGGCTTCTGATTATCCGGCAGTCAAGTTCTTTTATGCGGATTTCAAAAAAAACCGCGGCATGGAGCTTTCTCAGGACCTCTCAAAAAAATATGACCTCTACCGCCAGGATTACTGCGGCTGCCTTTTCAGTAAAAAATCTTAGGAAGCTAAAGCTTCCTTTTTTTTATAAAAAAATAAAGGCAGGGAAAACCCTGCCCATAAGAAAATCTTTAATCCAGCTCGAACTGACCGGTATACAGCTGATAGTAACGCCCCTTCTGCTCCAGTAATTCGTCATGACTGCCGCGCTCGATAATCTCGCCCTTCTCCAGAACGAGAATGGCATCGGCGTTACGAACCGTGGAAAGTCGGTGCGCGATGACAAAGACCGTGCGCCCCTTCATCAGCGTATCCATGCCCTTGTCAATCAAAGCCTCGGTACGGGTATCGATCGAGCTCGTCGCCTCATCGAGAATCAGCACCGGCGGATTGGCTACCGCGGCGCGGGCGATCGCCAGTAACTGACGCTGGCCCTGCGACAGGTTGGAACCGTCATTTCTCAAGACCGTCTGATAACCCTCCGGCAAATGCCTGATAAAAGCATCGGCATTCGCCAGCTTCGCGGCCCTGATGACATCCTCATCCGTGGCATCCAGTTTGCCGTAACGGATATTATCCATGACCGTGCCGGTAAACAAATGCGTATCCTGCAAGACCTCAGCCAGCGATCTTCTCAGATCGTCCTTTTTGATCAGCTTGATATCAATGCCGTCATAAGTGATCTGGCCCTTCTCAATATCATAGAAACGGTTGATCAGGTTGGTGATCGTCGTCTTGCCGGCACCCGTCGAGCCCACAAACGCGATCTTCTGACCCGGTTTCGCGAACAGATTGATATTCTTTAAAATCTTGTGACCCGGCTCATAACTGAAGTCCACGTCATAGAAACGGACATCACCCTTCATCGGCACCAGCTCAATGCTGCCGTCAGGTCTAGGATGCCGCCATGCCCAGTGGCCGGTATTGTAATCGCATTCCTCGAGCTCGCCCTTCTCATTGGTGAGCACGCTCGTGATCGTCACGATACCTTCATCCACTTCCGGTTTCGCGTCAATCACCGCGAAAATCCGCTCCGCTCCGGCTAAAGCGGAAATAATCGAGTTAAACTGCTGGGAAATCTGGTTGATCGGATTGGAGAACGTGCGCGTGTACTGCAAAAAGCTGGCCAAAGAACCGGTATCCATCGAACCGTTGATAACCATCATACCGCCCGCCGCGGCAATGACCGCGTAAGTCACATAAGACAGGTTGTTCATGATCGGACCGAGGATGCTCGCGAACGTATTCGCGTTCGTCGATACCTTCTGCAGCGTGCCGTTCAGCTCATCGAAGCCGGCCATCGTCTGCGGCTCATGAGAGAACACCTTGATGACCTTCTGACCCTCAATCATCTCCTCGGCGAAACCGTTTAAATCACCGAGCGCCTTCTGCTGCTTTTTAAAGAACTTCGCGCTCTGCGCCCCGATCAGCCTGACCAGGAAAATCATCAGAGCGATCATGAAGATGATAAACAGACTCAGCTTGACATTCAGGATCATCATCATCGTGAACGTGCCGATAATCGTCGTCAGCGAGGAAATCAGCTGCGTGAAGCTTTGTGACAGCGTCGCGCGAATCGTATCGACATCGTTAGTAAAACGGCTCATCAGCTCGCCGTGCGTGTGCTGATCAAAATAAGAGATCGGCAGATCCTGCAGGCTGTTGAAAAGGTCGGCGCGGATTCTCATCAGCGTCTTATTGGAAACAAGCATCATGATGCGCTGATAAATATAAGCGCATAACGCCCCGACGGCGTAAATACCGCCCATCAGCAAAAGCATGCTGATAAGACCGGATAATTGCGAAGTGGTCGGATTCTTGCCGATCCACGGCGCGATATGATCATTGATGATCGGGCGCAGCAGATAGTTGCCGTATACATTGGCCGCGCTGCTGATCAGGACAAAGAAGAAAACCATGATTAATTTCAGGCGATCCTCAGAAAGATAAGCAATCAAACGGCCCAGCGTCTTGACAGGATTCTCCGCTTTTTCCTGAGCCGGTTTGCCCCGCATCCTCATTGCTGAATCACTCCTTTATTCTGTGAACGGTAAACGTCCTGATAGATTTCATTGGTCGCGAGCAGCTCCTCATGCGTGCCGATCGCGTTGATCTTGCCGTCATCCATGACGATGATGCGGTCCGCGGACTCCACCGAAGAAATCCGCTGCGCGATAATCAGGGTCGTCGTATCCTTTAAATTCGTCGCGAATGCCTCACGGATTTTGGCATCCGTCGCGGTATCCACGGCACTCGTCGAGTCATCGAGAATGATGATCTTCGGCTTCTTCAACAGTGCCCGGGCGATCGTCAGACGCTGCTTCTGACCGCCGGAGACATTGACGCCGCCCTGCCCTAAATCCATCTGATACTGGCCGGGCAGATTGACGATAAACTCATCGGCGCAAGCCTGCCGGCACGCCTCCTCAATTTCCGCGAAGCTGGCATTCTCGTCGCCCCAGCGGAGATTCTCCTCGATCGTTCCGGAAAACAGGACATTTTTCTGCAGGACCATGGAAACCCCGTCACGCAGTGTCTTTAAACTGTAGTCACGGACATCATGGCCGCCCACGAGAAGCTCGCCCTCAGTGACGTCATAAAGCCGCGGGATCAGCTGCACCAGACTCGTCTTACTCGATCCGGTACCGCCGATGATACCGATCGTCTCGCCGGATTTGATGGTCAGATTGATGTCATCCAGGACCTTCTCCTCGCTGTCCTTCTTGTAGCCGAAAGCGACATGGCGGAATTCGATGGAACCGTCATTCAGCTCATAATCGGCATGCGGACCGTCGACAATATCCACCGGCTCATCGAGCACCTCGATGACACGGACCACGCTGGCCCGGCTCATCAGGATATTGACAAAAATCATGGAAAGCATCATCAAAGAGGAAAGAATCTGCGTGATATAAGTGATAAAGCTCATCAGTTCGCCCGTCAGCATGCCCCCGCCGATAACGAGATTGCCGCCGAACCACAACACCGCGATGATGGTGATGTAGGTCGTCATCTGCATGATCGGCATATTGAAGATGATGATACGCTCCGCGGCGATGCTGGCTTTCATCAGACCCTCATTCGACTCCGCGAATTTTTCCTTTTCATACTTGGAGCGGACAAACGCCTTGACGACACGGATCGAGATGAGGTTCTCCTGAATCGAATGGTTCATGTCATCGTACTTCTCAAGCATCTTCATAAAGCGCGGGAATGACAGCCGGACAATCATAAACAAAGCGAGCGCCAGCACCGGCACAACCGCGAAGAAGATCATGACCAGTTCGCCGTTGATCATGCTCGCCATAAAGATCGCGAACAGCAGCATGACCGGCGCCCTTAAGGCCATCTTGTTAAGCATCAAAAACACGTTCTGGATATTGCTGATATCGGTCGTGGTACGCGTCACCAGAGAAGCGGTGGAAAAGTGATCGAGGTTGGCGAAAGAGAACTGCTGAATCTTTTCAAACACCGCCTTGCGCAGCTGGGCCCCGAAGCCCATGCCCGCCTTGGCCGACAAATACGAAGCCCCGGCCCCGAAGGCCAGACTGGCGAAAGCCGCCAGCACCATCCAGATTCCGACCATGATCACGTAATGCAAATCGCGGTTCGGAATTCCGATATCGACAATTTTCGACATTAAAAACGGCATGATTAACTCGAGAACGGCCTCCATAATCATGCACAGACAGCATAACAGCGAGTACTTCTCATATCCTTTGAGATATTTCGCGAGTTTTTTTATCATTGACTCTCCTCCTTCTCCATACCATGCAAAGCCGCGACCATCTGATCCAAAACCCTGTCAAAGACCAGCAGATCAGCCGGGCTGATGCTCCCGGTGATATCCGCGTCCAGCTTCTGCAGCCGCGCGAAGCAGATCTGATGCTGCTTCTTGCCCTTCTCCGTCAGTTCCAGACGGTGGCTGCGGCGGTCATTCTCATCCACTTCCATGCGCAAATAGCCGTGCTTGGCCAGGCGCTGCACGGTCTGCGTGATCGCCGGCGGGCTGAGATGCATGGCATCCGCGATCTCCTTCTGACTGGCCGTATTCAATTCGGAAAGGATGTCCAGCACAGGCAGCTGACGATAATACAAGTCCTCTTCTTTCACGATCTCATCGCACTTTTTGCGATGGAGATGATCGACAAAACGCAGCTTCATGAACAGCTTTCGATTATTCAAAGCCCTCCCTCCCTTGTAAAACAAGCCAAAGTATACACTCATACTATCATCATGTCAACAGCTTAACTAATTAATTATTAATTATTTAATAATTAAGCATTTAAATATTACTCGCTGATTTCTTTGCCGACATGAGGAGCGATAAAATGTTCGCGGGCATAATCCCATAATTTTCGCGAACCGGAAGGCGTGACCTCATTGCGCTTTAGAATCTGCTCCAGGCTCACGCGGTGCTCCTTCCAGGCTTTGCCGCCTGTGGCATGATTCAACATGAGGGGCTGGATGTTGTCAAGGGCCTTGACAAAGCGCGCCTCCGGGCTGGACAGAGCCTCAAACTCGCGCCATAAAAGCTCCAGTTCTTTGCCTTTTTCCGTCATGGCAAACAGCCTATTCGCCGCGGCGTTTTCCCGCTCCGCTTTACTTTCATGAGCCTTCTCATCATAAGCGTACGTGTCGCCGGCATCGATCTCCACGAGATCGTGCACCAGCGCCATCATCATCGCCTTACTCACATCGACCGGCTCATTGGCGTAATCCTTTAAAAGATAAACCATCACGGCGAGATGCCAGGCGTGCTCGGCGTCATTTTCCTTGCGCGAGCCGTCCGATATATAAGTCTGGCGTGTGATCTGTTTACTTTTGTCGATCTCTAAAATAAAGGCAAATAAGTCATCCATATTGTTGTCTCCTTGTTAAAAAACCGGGGAAATCCCCGGTTAACGGTCTAAAGCGTCCACTTGATTGTCCCTGACGACGACGTCATGGGCGCCGCCCTCAACAATGGACGTACTCGATACTAAAGTCAGCCGCGCCTTCTGCTGAAACTCCGGAATGGACAGGGCGCCGCAGTTACACATCGTGGATTTGATCTTGCTTAAAGTCATCATGACATTATCGTGGAGAGGTCCGGCGTAAGGGACATAAGAGTCCACGCCCTCCTCAAAGGAAAGCTTCTTGTCGCCGCCAAGATCATACCGCTGCCAGTTTCTGGCGCGGTTGGAACCTTCGCCCCAGTATTCTTTCATATAGGTGCCGTTGACCGTGACTCGCTTCGTCGGGGACTCGTCAAAGCGCGAGAAATAACGTCCCAGCATGACAAAATCCGCCCCCATCGCCAGAGCCAGCGTGATGTGGTAGTCATAGACGATGCCGCCGTCCGAGCAGATCGGGATATAAATTCCCGTTTCCCGGTAATACTCGTCGCGCGCCGCCGCCACTTCAATGACCGCCGTGGCCTGACCGCGGCCGATGCCCTTGGTTTCCCTGGTGATGCAGATCGATCCGCCGCCGATGCCGATCTTGACAAAATCCGCCCCGGCCTTGGCTAAAAACAGAAAGCCGTCCCTGTCCACGACATTGCCGGCCCCGATCTTGACGCTATCGCCATAGTGTTCCCGGACCCAGGCGATCGTGTTAGCCTGCCAGGCGGTGAATCCTTCACTGGAGTCGATGCACAGCACATCCGCCCCGGCCTTTACCAGCGCCGGGATGCGCGTCTCATAATCGCGGGTGTTGATGCCGGCCCCGACCACGAAACGTTTTTCATCATCGAGCAGTTCATCCTTGTGATCCTTATGGGAATCATAGTCTTTTCTAAAGACGAGATACTTCAAACACTGCTTGTCATCCACGACCGGCAGGGTGTTCAGTTTATGCTCCCAGATAATATCATTGGCCTGGGAAAGCGTCACGCCCTCCCTGGCGTAAACAAGATCAGCAAAAGGGGTCATAAAGTCAGCCACCTTGGTATCCGGGCTCATGCGCGAAACGCGGTAGTCGCGGCTGGTTACCAGGCCTAACAGCCGGCTTTCCGGGGTGCCGTCTTCGGTCACCGCCATGGTGGAGTGGCCGGTTTTCTTCAACAGCGCCAGGACATCGGCTAACGTGGCGTCAGGGGTGATGTTCGAGTCGCTCTCGACAAAGCCCGCTTTGTAGTTTTTGACACGGGCGACCATCGCGGCCTCATCCGCGATCGACTGCGAGCCGTAAATAAACGAAACGCCGCCCTCCTGGGCCAGGGCGATGGCCATTTTATCATCGGATACCGCCTGCATGATCGCCGACACCATGGGAATATTCATGGTCAGAGCCGGCTTTTCCCCTTTCGCGAATTTCACCAGGGGCGTGCGCAAAGAGACATTGGCGGGAACGCACTTTTCGGAGGAATAGCCGGGAACGAGCAGGTATTCCCCGAAGGTGTGGGAAGGTTCTTTAAAGTAAAATGCCATGATCATTTCTCCTTTGTTTTTTTATTGTATTATAGACATTTTCCTGAAGTTGTCAATGTTTTTAAAAGCCGCCTAAGGGCGGCTTTCGACAACTTCGGAAATCTTTTTTTCAATGCGGCTTTTGACCAGTTCGGTCAGTTCCACATTGTTGTACTGCTCATATTCCTCAGCGTAAATCGGTTCCAGATAATGCACCTGGGGATGAACGGTCTTGATGCCTTTTTCATCAAAGACCTTGTAGCAGTCCACTAAAGCCACCGGCACAATCGGGGCTTTGACCCGGGTGGCGCATTTTAAGGCCCCGGGTTTAAACTCGCCTAAGTGATTGCCGTCTCGCGAGCGCGTGCCCTCCGGGAAAATCAGGCAGTTTTCATGGCGCGTCAGCCCCTCGCTCACCTGCTTGATGACCCGCGCCGACTGTCTCAAGTCATCGCGGTCCATGGGATAAGCCTTCAGCAAGGTGATCATATCCTTGACAAAGAATGTTTTGGTCAGCTCCACCTTGACGACGGCGGTATAAAAATGCGGGTGGGAGTTGCAGATCAAGACCGTGTCCACCAGTCCCTGATGATTAGAGACCATCAGGTAGCCGTCTTCGGCGGGGAGATTTTCCTGGCCGGTCACGGTTGGAGCGATGCTGCCGTGTTTGATGATCCAGGCGCAGAATTTCCGCGCGACACGGTAGCGGGTATCAAGATCCGCGTCAGGGTCGTCTTTGGTGCGCAAAAGCTGGTAATAAAGCGAAGGGAGACTGAAAATTCCCCTCACAATCAGCATGATGATTCTTGCCATCGTGTCATCTCCGATAAATTTCCAGGGTAAAGGTTTCTTTCTGAATGATTTGTTCTAACGGCATGTCAAAGTCTGGAAAGTAAACCTCACCCTCATATTCCCCGGGTATCCTTGATAGATAAAGGATGTCTGTATAAGGAAGAAAAGCTTCATAAACGCTGGCGCCGCCGCAGATGTAAAGCGTCTTTGGACTGTCGCGAAAAGCGGATAATACCTCTGTCAGGCTGAAGGCCTGCTCCACTTCAGGCGGTAAAGCGAGTTTTTTCCGGCTTAAGACAATCGTGTGCCGTTTAGGCAAGGGCCGCCCGATCGCCTCATAGGTTTTCCGGCCCATGAGGATCGTTTGTCCAATGGTCATTTCGCGGAAGTGCCGAAAGTCTTCCGCGTTATGCCAGGGGATGCCGTTTTTCGTTTTCGCGGTGCCGATCAGATTATTTTTGTCAGCCGCGACGATCATCGCGATCACTAGACGCTAACCTTTCCTTTCAGGCGCGGATGCGACTTGTAATTCTCAATCTTGATATCATCGATCGTAAAAGCGAAGATGTCTTTGACTTCGGGATTCAGCTTTAAGGTGCATAATGGATAAGGCTCTCTAGTCAGCTGCTCTTTGATGACATCGATGTGGTTTAAATAAATATGGGCGTCCCCGAAGGTATGGATAAACTCTCCGGGCAGATAGCCGCAGACCTGCGCGATCATGGAAGTCAACAAGGCGTATGAGGCGATATTAAATGGCACGCCTAAAAACAGATCGGCGCTTCGCTGATAGAGCTGGCAGGACAGATATTTGCGGTCCGCGCTCACATAAAACTGCATAAAGGCGTGGCAAGGGGGCAGGGCCATCTGATCAATCTGGGCCGGATTCCAGGCGCAGACAATGTGGCGCCTAGAAAACGGATTGTTTTTCAAGCCGTCGATCAAATTGGATATCTGATCCACGCCCTGGCCGTTGAAATCGCGCCACTGTTTGCCGTAAACCGGACCCAGGTTCCCGTATTTTAAAGCGAAGGCGTCATCCTGACGAATCTTCTCGACGAATTCCTCCATGCTTTCGCCCTGGTAGTCCTGGCTTTCCCGGTAAGCGGCGTAAGGCCAGTCATTCCATATGCCGACCTTGCGGTCGACAAGATACTTGATATTGGTATCGCCTTTTAAAAACCACAGAAGCTCTTCGGCCAAGGGCCGGATGTACATCTTTTTCGTGGTCATCAAAGGAAATCCCGCCTGTAAATCATAGCGGTTCTGATATCCGAAAATACTGATCGTCCCGGTTCCGGTGCGGTCAGGGCGCTGTTGGCCGTGATCTAAAATATCCCGGGCCATCTGTAAATATTGCTGCATGTGTCTACCTCCTCTGGCATTGTAGCAGACTTACTGCTCAAGATCAAGCAATCGTTCGCGCGGCAGATAAACGCGCGTGATGTCATTCACATGAAGCGGGCTGTCGACAACGACAGATCCTGCTGCCGTATTGAATATATAGCGGTTGTAACTGCCAAAATAGCGGCAGCTTTCAAGGGTACAGTCCAGGGCGATGGCGTCTTTGACCGGGGTGAAGGAAACATGCTCGGGACGGATCGCGGTATGATCGGGGAAGAAGTTCTCGACGCCCATGAAGCGCGCCGTGATATATTTACGGGGATGCTCATACAGCTGCTCCGGGGTACCGGTTTCCACGATGTGACCGTCATGCATCATGGCGATACGATCGCCCAGGCTGAGGGCCTCCTCGCGGTCGTGGGTCACGTAGATGGTCGTGATGTGAAGTTGTCTTTGCAGTCTTTTCAGCATGTCCCGCAAGTCCTGTCTCAGGGCGGGATCGAGGCGCGACAGCGGCTCATCCAGCAGCAACAGATCAACGTCTTTGACGATGGCCCGGGCCAGGGCGGCGCGCTGGCGCTGGCCGCCGGAAAGCTGGTCGGGATAGCGGTCTTTGAGGCCGGAAATCTCGCACAATGACAAAGCCTGCAGCACTTTACCCGTGATGGTTTGTTTGTCATACTCGCGGACATCGAGGGCGTAGCTGACGTTTTCAAAGACGGTGAGATGGGAAAACAAAGTATCGTTTTGAAACATCATGCCGATCCTTTCGGGACGGCTGATCGTACCGGAAGCGGGAGAGATAAACCCCGCTAACAGCCTTAAAGTGGTGGTTTTTCCGCATCCGGAAGGACCGAGCAGGCAGAACAGCTCAGCCTCGTTCACTTCCAGACTGAGGTCGTTTAATATGGTTTTGCCGTTAGTTTGATAATTAACGTGCCTGACAGAGATCATCTTTCTCACCACCAGAGCCATTATATCATTTCTGGTTGAAGCAAGCCAGCCGGGATGATAAAATAGAGGTAGGAAAGACTGTATATAACGAGGTAGTGAATATGAGCGAAGTTATCAAAATCGGCAATTATCATCAGCGGTCTGTGACCATTCCCAAACTGAAAGACATCACGACCGACGATGTCGAAAAAGAAATCGCCAGATTTCTGTCATCTCACGCGACATATGAAGAAAAAGACGGCCCGCTGGAAACCGGGGACGTGGCGGTATTTGATTTTCAGGGAAAAAAGCACGGGAAGACTTTTCCCGGCGGCAGCGCGGAAAATTATGAACTGAAAATCGGTTCCCATCAGTTTATTCCCGGCTTTGAGGAACAGATGGTGGGCATGAAAAAGGAAAAGACTTACAAGATGAAATGCCGCTTTCCGGAAAACTATCATGAGCCTTCTTTAGCCGGCCAGAATGTGATTTTTACGGTGGTGGTGCACCAGATCAAAAAACCGGTAATACCGGTGCTCAGTGACGAGTTTGTAGAGGGTCTGAATCTGCCTGATACGCACAGCGCGGAGGATTTTCACGGGTATATCTGGGCGCAGCTTTATCAGAAGGCCAGACAGGAGCAGACCGTCGCCAAGGAGAACGCCGTGTTTGATCTTTTGCTGGCGGAAAGCGAGGTCGCTTTAAAGGAAGAGGATATCAATAAGGCGCTGGACGCTTATGTGGGGCAGCTGTCGCTGCAGTTAAATCAGCAGGGGCTGACGATGGATCAGTATCTGCAGGCGACGGGTATGAATATGAATGCTTTGAGAAACCAGCTGCGAAATAACGCCAAACAGCAGGCGAAGTTTGAGGCGCTGATCGATGAGGTCGTGCGCCGGGAAAATATTGATACCAACGATGATGAGATTGATGAGCAGGCGCAACTGATCGCCGACAACAACCACATGACGCGCGAGATGGTCTTTCAGCAGATCAGCCGGGAGCTTTTCAAAAAGGACATCAATCGCCTGAAGGCCGCTGAGCTGATCATCGCGGACACGAACTTTAAGGAGGTATAAGATGGCGATCAAGGAATCGGGAGAAATGTATCTGGAGAACATTCTCGTTCTCCAGCAGAAAAACGGCGCGGTGCGTTCCATTGACATCGCCAATTATGCCCATTTCAGTAAGCCCAGTGTCAGCCGGGCCATGAAGATCTTAAAGGCGGACGGCTATCTGGATGTGGACGACAATGGCTATATCCATTTAACGGAGCAGGGTCAGAAACTGGCGGAGAGCATTTATGAGCGGCATGTCTTTCTAACGGATTTTTTAACGGAGATCGGGGTGGATCCGATCATCGCCGTCAAGGGTGCCTGCAAGATTGAGCATGATATCTCTCCGGAATCTTTTCAATGCCTGAAGAAATTCGTTCTGGAAAGAAACAAGGAATGAAAAAAACGGGAATAATCCCGTTTTTTTTATCGATATCTGCCGATACCCTGGAGCACGCTCTGCCAGTAATAGCTGTTGAAATCGGCGATCTGGACACCGGTCGCGGTGGTACCGGCATGGACAAACTGGCCGTTGCCGATATAGATTCCGACGTGGCCTAAGAAGGCGAAGGTGTTAAAGAACAAGAGGTCCCCGGGTTCCGGCGAGTCGACAAAGGTGCAGGCGTAATACTGCGAGGTGACGGTGCGGGGAATATAAACGCCGTTCTGGCGGTAGCACCACTGCGCTAATCCGGAGCAGTCAAAGACATCCGGTCCGGTGCCGCCGTAAACATAGCTGCATCCCACTTTGGACAGGGCGCTGGCCGCGATGCCGGCTCCGACGTCCCCGGAAGGTATTTCCGGCACGGCAGGATCATCAGTTTGTTCTTCACCCGGCTGGGAAGGGTTTTGCTGCTGCAGCTGCTCTTGAAGCTTGGCTTCCTCTTCCGCTTTCTTGCGGTCCTCCTCGGCTTTGATGCGCCTTTCCGCCTCGGTCAGGCTGGCGTCAATATAACCGATATCCTCGCGGTACGTATTTAAGATCGCGATGTTTTGATTGAGATCGTTCTGATAGATGGTGGCCTCGTTATTCAAAGCCATCAGCAGAGAAGTCTGCTGGGTTTGTAATATAAATAAATCATCATAGCGGGTTTGCGCTTCCGCGGACTGAATCTCAAGATCCGCTTTATCCTGAATCAGCCCGGTGATCAGTTCCTTATCATAGGTGGTGATTTCATCGATGCACTGAATTCGCGTGATCAGCTGATCAAAGTTTTCCGAGCTTAACAAGAGATTTTGCAGTTCGTTGCCGTTGATATAGGTTTGCAGGACATACATGCGGTCCGCCAGGCGTTTTTCCTTGGCGTCAATGTCCGTGGTCAGCTTCGCGATCCGGCCGTTCAGGATTTCCAGTTCGGCCTGCACGCTGGTGATTCTCTCTTCGGTTTCCGCCAGCTGGTCCTGGGTGGCCTGGACATTCTGCATGGTCGTGTACAACTGGTCCTGAGTGGCGTTAATATCATTTTGCAGATCATCATTTTTGTTTTTCAAGTATTCGGAAAACTGGGAGCAGACATTGAGCTCGCTTCTGGTCAGATCATCGGGATTGGAACACTTTTCGGTGTATTCATCCTCACGGCCGTCAAATTCCTCAGCCCGCACGCTGTGGGAGGTGGAATAACCTAAAATGAACAAAAGCCCGAAACAGAAAACAGCCAAAGCGACTCTTTTCATCCTATCACCTCCTGCCCTACCATTATAACAACACCGCGATTATTAAGCAAGTAACCGTTTACCAAAAAAAAGTTCTCACCTGCCCCTTTAAAGGACCAGGAAGAGAACCTGAGAAAAATAACCATAACGGTTAGGAGGTTCATTGGCTGGGGTAGAAGGATTCGAACCTCCACATGCCTGAGTCAGAGTCAGGTGCCTTACCATTTGGCTATACCCCAATTTCTTACCACGCGTCAATTATAGCCTATTGCAATATTCCTGTCAATAAAAAAAAGGTGCCCGAAGCACCTTCAAATCATCAAAAGAATTAGGAAATCTTTTTGTAAACGTCAACAAATTCCTGAGCCAGGTCAATGGCCAGTAAAGAAGTCATCAAGTGGTCCTGAGCGTGTACCATCAGTAAGCTGATAGGAGTTTTTTCGCCGCGGATTTCACCCTGAATCATTTCAGTCTGAGAATGATGGGCTTCATTGACAGATTCTCTTGCACTCTGTAAAGACTCTTCTGCCTTTTCAAGCTCGCCGGCCTTGGCGTACTGAATAGCTTCAATTGCAGAGCTTCTTGCGCTGCCGCTGTTAACGATCAAATTAATGATGATTTGTTCCATTGGATCCATAGTCTTTTTACCTCGTTTCTTTAGATTTGGATTTATCGGGAAACACCACCGTTAAGCCAAGACGCATAAACCGCGCATACAAGCTAAAGACAACATTATTGTTTCCCCTTACAAAATACATTTTAAACTACCATTAAATGTTTGTCAATAAAGGAATGTTTTAGATTTAATCATAAAAATATATGACGGGACTAAAGAAAACCGCGGATTAACCGCGGCTCTTTCTGATACTATATTGGTAATACTAATCTAAATGAATATGCTTTGAAATTAATCGTCAATTAAGCCTCAGCAGCCTGAGCGCGGTCGTTAACCAAAACGAACGGAGTCCAGAATGCAGTTAAGCCAACAATCTCAATGATATTCCAGATCGCACCCTTGATGTCACCACCGGTGCACAAGAATCCAATTAAGATTGGCGGCGTTACCCAAGGTGCCTGGATACATGGACGACGAATAATTCCACCTTCCATCAAATAGTAAGTAATAACACCTAAAATAACTGGTCCAAAGATAAACGGAATAGCCAGTGATACGTTCAAGACAATTGGAAGACCGAAGGTCAAAGGTTCATTGATCTCGAAGATACCAGGAGCCAGTGCCAGTTTCGCGATAGTTCTTGAAGCCTCGTTCTTAGAGAACAGGAAGATCGCGATAATGCAGCCGATCGTTGCGCCAGATCCGCCTAAGAAAGCGAAACCAGACTGTAATTCACCAACGACGGTATTCTCAGGCTCTAAGCCAGCTGCGAAACGAGAAACGTTCTCCAGTGATAACGGAGTCAGGATAGGGGTTGTTACGGAACCAACGATGTTAGCGCCATGCAAACCGAATACCCATAACAGACCGATCATGAAGTACATGATGATAACCATCCATACGTTCTGAGAAAGAGCTGTTAACGGAGCCTGCAGAACCTTCGTGATAACTTCGAAGACTGTCATGCCGGTGAACTTTAATACGTATGCGTAGATGACAGATACTAAACCAGTCGTCAAGATCGCAGGGATCAAGCTTGAGAATGCTTTAGCGACTGCTGGTGGTACGCCATCAGGCATCTTAATCTGCAAGTGCGGATTCTTGGAGAGTCTCGGGAAGACTTCTCCGACTAACAAGCCTATCAGCATGGCCACGAACAAACCCTGGGCGGCGATTAACTGTGCGTCCAGAACGGCACCGCCGTAGGAAACGCCGTTAATGACGCCGGCGCCCTCGCCAACATCGAGACCGCTGACAGAGTTCCAGGTATGACCGGACATGAAGGATGCTAAACCGGTAACGCTGCCGGCTAAGCCGTCTCCACCGTTAGCAACGGTCATGTTGTAGGACAGGACACCAACCAACAAAATGGCCAAGCAGTTGATCGTACCATTGTTCAAATTGGTAAAGACTGTTCCTAATCCACTGACTTCCAAGAAATTTCTGTAACCATTTGCGAATGCCGGGAAATTCAAACCATTTTCATCGAAGATTCCAGAAATGTTGTTCATCAATACGCCCAGCGCACCGGCGATCGTCAACGGCATCGTTACTGTGAAGGAATCACGGATGGCAGCTAGGTGTTTCTCTGAACCAATCTTGGCAGCAATCGGGACAAACTTTTCTTCCAAAAATTTCATAAAAAGTTTCCTCCTCGTATATAATTGTAAGGTTGTGAAAATCACGACTAGTATCAGGGGATCGGATTTCCACATTGTCGACGGTTGGTTGTAACCGTTTCAACACGTATATTGTACACATTAAATTCACAAAAGTCAACACGAAACGGAAACGATTAAAGAAAAAAGTCACATTTTGTTCACATTTCTCACGGGCGGAAAAATGACTCCGGTCCCGCCAAAAACAGCCCGGTCTTAAGCAAAAAAAATCCGGCCCGCAGGCCGGAAATAAATATCTTTTACTCGATGATCTCGGTAACCGTGCCGCTGCCGACGGTACGGCCGCCCTCACGAATCGAGAACTTGGTGCCCTGCTCGATCGCGATCGGGTGAATCAGCTCGACAGTCAACTCAACATTGTCACCAGGCATAACCATTTCCACGCCCTCAGCCAGTTCGATGACACCGGTAATATCGGTGGTGCGGAAATAGAACTGCGGACGGTAGTTCGCGAAGAACGGGGTATGACGGCCGCCCTCATCTTTGGTCAGGATGTAAACCTGGCTGACAAATTTGTAATGAGGATGAACCGATCCCGGTTTAGCTAAAACCTGGCCGCGCTGGATCTGATCACGGTTGATACCGCGCAAAAGGACACCGATATTATCACCGGCCTGCGCGTAGTCAAGCAGTTTACGGAACATTTCGATACCCGTCGCAACCGTCGACTGCGTCTCATGGATACCGACGATTTCCAGCGGTTCATTCAGTTTCAGGATACCGCGCTCAACACGTCCCGTTGCCACGGTGCCGCGACCGGTAATCGTGAAGACATCCTCGACCGGCATCAGGAAAGGCAGCTGGTCGTCACGCTTCGGCGTCGGAATATAATTATCAACCGCGTCCAGAAGCTCATGAATAGCGGCTTCCCACTTCGGATCCGGATCGCCTTCCAGAACCTTTAAAGCCGAACCGCGGATAACCGGCACTTCATCACCAGGGAAGTCATACTCGGTCAGTAATTCACGGATCTCCATCTCAACCAGATCCAGTAACTCTTCGTCATCGACCTGATCCACTTTGTTCATGAAGACGACAATCGAAGGAACACCAACCTGACGGCTTAACAGAATGTGCTCACGCGTCTGCGGCATCGGTCCGTCCGAAGCGGCTACGACCAGGATCGCGCCATCCATCTGCGCGGCGCCGGTAATCATGTTCTTGATATAGTC
>CAZQRT010000028.1:0-16178 GCA_964596105.1 uncultured Erysipelotrichales bacterium
GACAATATCTCCGGTAAAGAAAAGGTCAGCTGCGATCTTTATGAATATTCTTCCCTGGATGAACTGTGGTGGGCGGTCAGTAACGGCGAGATAGAAAGCATGATGGTCAACAGCTCTTATATGGGTCTTATCTCGGAATACGATGAATCCTTTTCGGACAATTCCCGCATTATCTATCAGTATCACATCCTGCAAAAACTGAAAGGAAACCACCGTCATGTCCGGGTCAATAAAGAGTCCTTCAATGTCTTTATTTCCGGCATCGATACTTACGGGCCGGTTTCCGCGGTTTCCCGCTCCGATGTCAACATGATCGTGACGGTTAATCCGAAAACCAGACAGCTGCTTCTGACCAGCATCCCGCGCGATTATTATGTTGAGCTCGCTGATTTTAACGCCATGGACAAACTGACCCACGCCGGTATTTACGGGGTGGATGAATCCGCGGCGACGCTGGAAAATCTCTTTAATATCAGCGTTGATTTCTACGCCCGGGTGAATTTCACCAGCCTCGTGACCATGGTTGACGCTTTGGGCGGCATCACGGTCGAGAACCCGCAGGAATTTTCCAGCGGCGGTTATTATTTCCCGGCCGGTAACATTGAACTGGACGGCCAGAGCGCCCTGGCTTTCGTCCGCGAACGCAAACAGCTGTCCGGCGGGGACCGTTCCCGTGTCATGAACCAGCAAAGAGTGCTCATGGGCATGCTGAATAAAATCATGTCCCCGGAGATCATCAAAAACTACTATGATGTCCTGTCCGTGATTTCCGGCTGTTTTGAGACAAGTATGTCATCCTCAGACATTCAAAAGCTGATCCAGATGCAGCTCAACGACATGTCCTCCTGGCAGATTGAACAGCAGGCGGTTGACGGTTACGGCTCAACCAGCACCAGCTGCTACTCGATGCCGGGCTGGGAACTGTATGTCATGGAGCCGGACTGGGAGACGGTGAACGCGGCCAGCGCCCGTATCGATGAGGTTATGAAGCAGCGTTAAACAAAAAAAAGAAAGGAAACAAAAAAATGAAAAGATTATTAAGCTGTCAGGCGAGTGATATTCTCGCCATGAACGGTCAGGAGCTGAAACAGGCCATCATGGCCAGCGAAGGCCGCACGATTTTGACGGAAATGACCGTGATGAACGGCGCGCTGGTGAACGGGATCACCAATGCCGAAGTGGCTTCCGCTTTTGGTTCCGACATGATTTTACTGAACGGACTGGACCTTTTTCATCCCGAGATTCCTTATCTGCCGGAAACTGATGAACCGATCAAACTGTTAAGAGAACTGGCCGGCCGTCCGGTCGGGGCCAATCTTGAACCCGTCGATGAAAACGCCGTCATGATGAGTGAAAAAGTAGAGATCGCAGAAGGCCGCAAAGCGACCGTCGCGACTTTTAAGGAAGCGGAAAAACTGGGATTGCAGTTTATCTGCCTGACGGGAAATCCCGGCACCGGCGTCACCAACAAAATGATCGCCAAAGCGATCAGGGAGTGCAAGGAAAACTTCTCGGGACTGATCATCGCCGGCAAGATGCATGCCGCCGGAGTTGATGAACCGCTTGTTGATATCCCGACGATCAAAGAGTTTATCGCCGCCGGAGCCGATGTTATCTTAATGCCGGCCGCCGGCACGGTACCGGGTCTTCAGGAAAGTGAAATCACGGAAGCCTGCAAAGTGATCAAAGCCGCCGGATGCCTGTCTTTGACGGCCATCGGCACCTCGCAGGAAACAAGCGATACCGGCACGATCCGCGAACTGGCTTTATCATCGAAACGTTCCGGCGTTGATATCCAGCATATCGGCGATGCCGGCTGGGGCGGAATCGCGCTGCCGGAAAACATCATGGCGATGTCCATCGCGATTCGCGGCGTTCGTCACACTTACTTCAAAATGGCGCAGTCCGCGCGCCGTTAAAGAGGCTTTACGCCTCTTTTTTTTATAAACAAGCATTTGAAAAATAAAGTATACTAATCAAGTAGAAAACACTTCATTTTGTACTGAAAACCGCTTTTTGAGAGGATGTTCGCCATTCTGACACTGGTAATCAGCTCATTTGCCGGCGCTTATATCGGATATACCATTTATCATGTCTGGGACTATAGAACACATCCCGATTTATATACTATGTACTATGCAGTCGGCGCCGTGGTACATGGGCTTTCTCATCGCTGTGATTGTTATCATGACTGTGCTGTTTTTAATCAATCTCATGTTAAAAAGAAAGTTGAAACAGCAATAACTCTTCAATTTATAAGAAGATCATTTCCCCTTTATAAAAAATCGCCATTTTGACATAAAAAAAGTATCATCTTTAAAGATGGTACTTTTTTAATAATACCGCAATCGCTTCCGCCACACTGTTCACGACAACCGCCCGGTCATATAACTTCTCATCAAAACTGAAAGGAAAATCACATTCTTGAAGCAAGGGCACATCATTGAAAGAGTCCCCCATGCCGGCTGTCTTGATATTTTCAAAATGCTCTTTTAAAGCCTTTAAAGCGATCCCTTTTCCGGCTTTGCGGCTGGTGATATCGATATTAGTCACATTGGCATAAGCCTGAATATCAGGAAACTCCTCATTTAAAACTTCAGAAACAGCTATCGCGTCCTTTCCCGCGGCCATGGATAGCCCGTAAAGATCACCGGGAATCTCGGCGATGCTTGTCACCAGGGTCTGTAAAGGATGGGGTCGAGTTAAAGAATAGACCGTGTCATTGGCCTGAATGACCGTTTCATAGCGCGATCCGTACCTGTTATAGATTTCTTCAACCAGCGTTTTAGGCAAAGTCTCCTTAAAAATGACATGGAAATCACTATCATAAACCAGCGCGCCGCCCGCCAGGATATAGAAATCAAAAGCAATATCCGGACAGGTCAGCAAGATTCCCTTTAAAGATCTTCCCGTGCAGACGCCAAACAGGTTGCCCTGCCTTTGAAAATCTTTGACCGCTTGGATATTCTCCTGAGAAATCCGGCCCTTTATCAGAAGCGTGCCGTCATAGTCACAGGCAAAAGCGATCAAAAGTTGCTGCCGTCCCAGCCCCAGTTGGCAATCGGCTGATACGTCACATAAATGTGATTACCCGGAATTCCTAACTCTTCCTCCAGAATATCGCAGATCTGGCCCGTCATCTTGTTGTAAGCGGACGAAGAGGCATTGCCGAAAAGACTGACCTCAACCATCGCTCCCTTGTCCAGTTTCTCACCGGCAAAATAAAGCGAGCAGTCCCCCTTTAAACTGACCATCAGATAGCTTTCCGGCTTGCCCAGCGTGGTAATCGCCTTGCCGAAACGGGATTTGATTTTTTCTTCCTGATCTTCATTTAACGATACACTGACATTCGTATTGATATATGGCATCTTTATTCCTCCTTACGCAAAAATTTCCCCTAAAGCCTGATCGATACTCTTGACATGCTTGACCTTCGGCTTTTTAATCAGCTGCCCGTCCGCCATCACCATAGCCGGATTCGCCAAAACCTTCAGATCATCAAGAGGATTCTCTTTTAAAATCACTAAATCCGCGTGCTTTCCCTTCGCGATACTTCCCGTCATATGATCCAGCTGTAAAATCTGGGCATTGACGAAAGTCGCGGTATGCAAAGCGAAATCCGCCGAAACATGCAGAAAGCGGGTAAAGTAAATCAGCTCCCGGTAAAAATCATAATTGGTGATAAAAGGACAGCCGGTATCCGTTCCCAGCCCGACCGGAATACCATTTTCCAGGCAGGCCCTGGCACAGTCCACCATGCCCTCAAAGACAATCTTGCCGTTCCGTTTTCCCAGTTCGCCAAGCCCCGTCTCTTCCGGTTCCATGAACACATAAGGCAAAGCCGGCGACAGCGTGGTAATCAGCGCCGCTTTTCTTTCTTTAAACAAGGCGATGATTTCATCATCAGGCTTGGCGCCGTGTTCAATGGTGTCCACGCCGTTTTCCAGCGCCGCCCTGACCCCGGCCGTGCTCTCGGTATGAGCCGCGACCCTGAGATGATGCTCATGAGCGCAGTCACAAGCCGCTTTGATGATGTCCGGAGCCATCTTCAAAACCCCCGGCTCACCATCCTCGGAAGCATCCATCACCCCGCCGGTGACCATCAGTTTAATCCAGTCAGGATCGGTTTTGACGATCTTTTCTACCATGTCCACCGTTTCCTGCGGGCTGGTCACTTCATCCGCCAAAAGCCCCGCCATATGACCGCCGGGCACGGTAATCGCGGTATTGCTGACGCGAAGCCGCGGTCCAACCATCTTTTTCGCCGCGATCCGGTCTCTTAATTTGCCGTCGCCATCCAGGATACCCCCGACACTTCTCACCGTGGTCATCCCCGCGTTAACCATATCCTTGGCCGCGCTATTTAAAATCAGCGCGATCAAAGGATCCGCGAACCGCGATCCGGTGATCGTTTCCTTCAGCTTTTTTAAATCCCGCGGCTTTTTATCTGGTTTCGGCTTAAGGGTGGGAGCGAAATGCACGTGGAGATTGATCAGTCCCGGAATAACATACTGCCCCTGCAGATCGATGATCGTATAACCGTCCAGGTTATTCGGAACAGCCGCGTAAATCTCACTGATCATCTCATCATCAATCAGCAGCGTGCAGTCTTCCTTAACCGGCATCCGTCCTTCCTCATTCAGCAAACCGTCCAAAATATTGGCATGCAGCAGCGCGTATTTCATAAAAATTCACCTCGTCCTATGATTCTTCTACTTCCGCCTTGTCCACGACCTCAACCGTGGCGACACTCTGCTCATCATTGAGACGAATCAGACGCACGCCCAGGGTATTGCGCCCGGCCATGCGCACCTGCTCCATCGGCAGCCGGATGACAATGCCGTCATTGGTGATGATCATCAGATCCTCATCGCCGCGAACCGCTCTTAAAGCCGAAAGCTTGCCGTTCTTCTTTGTCACATTGACCGTCTTGACGCCCTTGCCGCCGCGGTTGGAAAGCCGGTAGTCATGAATATCGCTGAGTTTGCCGTAGCCTCTGGTAGTGACAGCCAGCACATACTGACCTTCCCGGCTCGTCGTCATGCCCACGACATGACCGTCCTCGACATTGATGCCGCGCACACCGTAAGCGGTCCGGCCCACCTCGCGCACCGCCTCTTCCTTAAAACGGATCAGCTTGCCGCTGTCGCTTCCCAGCATGATCTCATCATGACCGCTCGACAGCTTCACATAAGCCAGCTCATCACCCGGCTTGAGATTCAAAGCGATCTTGCCCGACTGCCTGATATTCATAAACTCAGAAATGCGCACTCTCTTGACCAGCCCCAAAAGCGTCGCGAACACCAGATACTGCGGATGATCATCGCTATTAAACCACTCGGGGGAAATGCTGATCATGGCGGCGATCTTCTCCTTCTCATCAAGATGGAGGAGATTCACGACCGGAATGCCCTTGGCCTGGCGCCCGTACTCGGGAATCTGATAGCCCTTCAAGCGGTACACCTTGCCAAAACTCGTGAAAAACAACAGATCATCATGGGTGGACATCGAGATCATCCGGTAAATCAGATCATCGTCATGCGTCGCCATGCCCTTAATGCCGCGCCCGCCGCGATTTTGCGATTTGTACAGATCCACCGGCATGCGCTTGACATAACCGTTGGTCGTTAAAGAGATGATCACATCTTCCACCGGAATCAAATCGGCATCCTGCAGTTCAAAAGTATCGGCGATAATCTCCGTGCGGCGCGGATCACTGTACTTCTCCTTGATCTCGGAAAGTTCGCCGCGGATAATGGTGAGAATGCGGTCCTCATGGGTCAGGATATCCTCGAGATCCGCGATCAGCGCCGTGATCTCCTGATACTCGTTTTCGATCTTTTCAACCTCGAGACCCGCCAGCCTTTGCAGCTGCATCTCGCGGATCGCCCGGGCCTGGCGGTCAGACAGATTAAACTCCGCCATCAGCCGCTGCTGGATGATCTCCGTCGTGCGGCTGGAGCGGATCAAAGCGATGATCGCGTCGATATGATCGAGGGCGATTTTCAAACCCTCCAGGATATGCGCGCGGTCCAGCGCTTTATCCAGATCGTATTTCGTGCGCCGGTAGATAACTTCTTCCTGATGCTTTAAGTAAATCGAGATCAATTCTTTTAAATTCAATATCTTCGGCTGACCGTCGACGAGCGCGTTCATGTTCGCGCCATAAGTCGACTGCAAAGCCGTCAGTTTATAGAGCTGATTTAAAACCACCTCGGGCTGCACATCCTTGCGCAGTTCAATCACGATGCGGATACCCTCGCGGCTCGACTCATCGCGCAGATCAGTAATGCCGTCGATATTTTTCTCGCGGACATGATCGGCGATCTTCTCAATCAGACGGGCCTTGTTGACCATGTAAGGAAGCTCGGTAATCAAAATAGCTTTTTTCCCGCCGTGAATATCGACAATTTCCGACTTCGCGCGCATGATGATGAGGCCCGCGCCGGTCTCATACGCTTTCCTGATGCCGGCGCGGCCTAAAATCAGACCGCCGGTCGGAAAATCGGGACCGGGCAGATACTTGTCCATGATCTCGGCGATGCTGATGTCAGGATTCTCGCTGACCGCGATGATCGCGTCGATAATCTCCCCCAGATTGTGCGGGGGAATATTGGTGGCCATGCCGACCGCGATGCCGGTCGTGCCATTCACTAAAAGATTAGGAAAACGGCTCGGTAAAACGACCGGCTCCTTTTCCTCGCCGTCATAGTTGTCGCGAAAATCCACCGTGTTGCGGTTGATGTCGCGCACCATCTCCATGGCCAGCTTCGACATCCGGGCCTCGGTGTAACGCTGCGCGGCGGCGCCGTCGCCGTCGATGGAGCCGAAGTTGCCGTGCCCGTCCACCAGCATATAGCGGTAGGAGAAATCCTGCGCCATCCGCACCAGCGCTTCATAGATCGAGGAATCGCCGTGGGGATGATATTTACCCATGACCTCGCCGACAATACGGGCGGATTTCTTATAAGCCTTGTCACTGTAGCAGCCCAGTTCATTCATGCCGTAGACAATGCGACGCTGCACCGGTTTCAGCCCGTCGCGGGCATCGGGCAGGGCGCGGTCGACAATGACCGACATGGCATAATCGAGAAACGAGTCGCGCATCGACTGCGATAAGTCGACGACCTGGATTCCTTTTTCTTCATCCATTGTCCGTCACCGCCTAAATATCCAGATTTTTCACGAAGCGCGCGTTTTCCGAGATGAAATCCCGCCGCGGCTCGACTTTTTCACCCATCAGCATATCAAAAATCATATCCGCCATCATGGCGTCGTCAAGCCGCACCCGTAAAAGCACGCGGTTTTCCGGATTCATGGTCGTCTCCCACAGCTGTTCGGCATTCATCTCGCCCAGGCCTTTATAGCGCTGCAGGCTGTAGCGGGCATTGGGACCCAGCGAGGCGATCAGCCTTTCCAGCTCCTTGTCGCCGTACACATAGTGCTCCTGGGTGCCGTGCTTGAGCATGTACAAAGGGGGCTGGGCGATATAGACGTAGCCCTGTTCAATCAGCGGCCGTAAATAGCGGTACAAGAAGGTCAGCATCAGGGTGCGGATATGCTCGCCGTCAACATCGGCATCGGTCATGATGACGATCTTGTGATAGCGCAGCTTGGTGATGTCAAACTCGTCATTGATGCCGGTGCCAAAGGCGGTGATCATGGAGAGAATCTCCTTGTTGTTGAAGATTTTATCAACCCGGGCTTTTTCGACATTCAGGATTTTGCCGCGCAAAGGCAGAATCGCCTGATATTCGCGGTTGCGCCCCATCTTGGCGGAACCGCCGGCGGAATCCCCCTCGACAATAAAAATCTCGGATAAGGCCGGATCTTTGCTTGTGCAGTCGGCGAGTTTGCCGGGCAGCGAGGAGATTTCCAGAACGTTTTTTCTTCTCGTCATTTCCCGGGCCCGTTTCGCCGCCATGCGCGCCCTACTCGCCAGCAGGCACTTGTCCATGATCAGTTTGGCCAGGGCCGGGTTCTCCATTAAAAACTGCTCGAAAGCATTAGCGAAAATATTGGAGACGATGCGGCGCACTTCGCCGTTGCCCAGTTTGGTTTTCGTCTGCCCTTCGTACTGCGGATCGGGATGTTTGACGGAAATGATGGCCGTCAGTCCCTCACGGGTATCCTCGCCGGAGAGGTTTTCCTCATCTTTTTTCAGAAAGCCGTTGGCTTTGGCGTAGCGGTTGATGACGCGGTTTAAAGCGAGGCGGAAGCCTTCCTCATGGGTGCCGCCCTCCTGGGTGTTGATATTGTTGCAGAAGGAATAAATATTGGCCTGGTAGCCGTCATTGTACTGCATCGCGATTTCCACCGTGATGCCGTCCTGAACCTGGTCGCAGTAGATGATTTTATCGTGGATCGGGGTTTTGTTTTTATTTAAATAGGCCACGTATTCCATCAGTCCGCCTTCATAGTGAAACTCGTGGCGGCGCGGCTTGTCAAAGAGGCGTTCATCGTTTAAGATCAGCCGCAGTCCTTTGTTCAAAAAGGCCAGCTGGCGGATGCGGTCGCGGATGGTCTCGTAATCATAAGTGGTCGTTTCCGTAAAGATTTCCGGGTCGGCTTTAAAGATGATCGTCGTGCCGGTGCGGTCAGAGTCGCCGATTTTCTGGAAGTCAGCGACCGGGGTGCCGCCGTTTTCAAAGCGCTGGTAGTAAAGATGACCGTCGCGGTGCACGTACACTTCCAGCCAGACTGACAGGGCGTTGACCACGGAAGCGCCCACGCCGTGCAGGCCGCCCGAGACTTTGTAGCCCCCGCCGCCGAATTTGCCGCCGGCGTGCAGGATGGTAAAGATGGTCTCGACAGTGGATTTGCCGGTTTTTTCGTTGCGGCCGGTCGGGATGCCGCGGCCGTTATCGACGACTTTCACGACATCGTCAGGCAGAAGGCTGATGGTGATCTCATCGCAGTAGCCGCTCAAAGCCTCGTCGATGGCATTGTCGACAATCTCCCAGACGAGATGGTGCAGGCCGCGCGCCGAAGTCGAGCCGATATACATGCCGGGCCGTTTGCGCACGGCTTCCAGCCCTTCCAGCACCTGGATATCTTCATCATCGTAGCTGTGTTCAACTTTTATATTCTCATCCATGGTCGGTTTCCTCCTTCTTTGTGATATTGATTTTTTCCATTCCGGCGATATGGATATCGCTGGCGGATGTCATCAGCATCTGCACGCCTTCGTCGACGAGGGCGAAAAGCTGATGCTGGCGCGTTTCGTCTAATTCTGATAACACATCATCGAGCAGTAAAACCGGAAATTCCCCGCTGTTTTTTTTAATCAGCTCGAGCAGGGCCAGTTTGATGGCTAATACCAGGCTGCGCTGCTGCCCCTGGCTGGCATACCAGGCGGCCGGCTGATCGTCGAGAAAGACGGGAAAATCATCTTTATGGATGCCGTACAAGGTTGTCTGGTAGCGGTATTCCCTTTCTTTCTCTTTTTCATAAAAAGCCATGACTTCCGCGAAGCCGTCGGTTTGAGAAAAGAAGGTCTGATAGCGGATATTCATGCGCTCGGCGCCGCTCATTTTTTCATAAAGGGACGCCGCGGACTGATTGAGCAGGGTGATGAAATCGTTTCTCATCTTGGCGATTTCCAGCTCAGAGCGCGCCATGCGGGCGGTGATGATCTCCCAGTAGATATCGTCTCTGCGGCCGCGTTTGTAGTAGCTGTTGCGTTCTTTGAGATCGTGAAGATAGTCATTTTGTAAAGTGATGTAGCGGGGGTAGAGCTTGGCCAGTTCCAGATCGACCAGACGCCTTCTAAAGCGCGGGGCGCCTTTGATGAAGAGAAGATCATCCGGGCAGAACAGCACGGCGTTAAAGCGTCCCGCGAGATCGCTTTGCTTGTTGATGATCTCGCCGTTGTAGCGGGCTTTTTTGCCCTTTTCGAGAAGGATCATCTCAATCTGGTCGTGACTGTTATGCCTTTGGATATCGCCGCGCACGAGGGCCGCGTCGCGGTTGAACATGATCATCTCGCGGTCGCTGCGGGCGCGAAAGGATTTGCCCAGCGAC
This sequence comes from uncultured Erysipelotrichales bacterium, assembly GCA_964596105.1. Lineage (GTDB taxonomy): Bacteria > Bacillota_I > Bacilli_A > Erysipelotrichales > Coprobacillaceae > CAJUOR01. The sequence goes on from CAZQRT010000028.1 coordinate 10,024, forward strand.
AAGAGATAAACCGCTTCGAGCAGGTTGGTTTTGCCGGCGGCGTTGGGGCCGATCAGGGCGGTGCGGGGAGCGTCAAACTGAAAAAGGGCTCTTTGGTAATTGCGAAAACCGCTTAAAAACAGCCGCGTGATTCTCATCGCGTGACGACGAAGGTGTGATTTTGAAACTTGACCACATCGTTAACCGCGAGTTTGCGGCCGCGGCGCGTTTCAATTTCACCGTTCACATAAACCTCGCCCTGCGTGATGACCGTTTTGGCCATGCCGCCGGAAAGCCCGGTTAATTTCAAAAGCTGCCCGAGGGTGATGTCCGGGGTTGTGATCGTGATTTTTTCCATCGTCCTCACCTGCTTTTCACTGACAATTTATTATAGCATATTTGAGCTTAAAAATACAGCGTCATAACCTGTCAGGGAAACATTTTTTCAAGGCCTTTGATATATTTGTCCGGAACAATAAAAAAACGCCATATCGCGAGATATGGCGCGTTTTTCTAGTAGGTGCGAACCGGCAGGACAAGCTGCAGCAAAGACTGGTCTTCAGGGTTGGTGATCAGGATCGGTTTCATGTCGCCGTTGAAGTTAAAGATGGCGCGGGTGCCGTTTAAAGCCCGCAGCGCTTCGCTGACGTAGCGCGAGGAGAAGGAGATGTTGAGCGGCTCACCGCTGAACTCGCAGTTGATGAGGTCCTCGTTGACGGAGCCGATCTCCTGGGAGTTGGAATAGACGTGGGTGTTGCCGGTCGTCATGGAGAGTTTGACGATGTTGTTCTCATCGCTCGATAACAGCGAGGCGCGGTCGACGGCGTTCAAGATTTCCGTGCTGTCGGCGTTTAACACGTGCAAAAAGGTGGTCGGGATGAGGTGCCGGGTGTCCGGGAAAGCCCCGTCGACCAGCCTGGTCTGCAATTTGTTATCCGCGAAGACGACTAGCAGGGTGCGGGCGCCGATGTAGAGGGTGACATCTTCCGGTTTTTCGATCATGCGGGATAGCTCCGTTAAGCTTTTTGCCGGAACCGTGATGTTGAAGGAAAGGTCTTTAGAGACACTCAGCACTTTTTTGGCGAGGCGGTAGGAGTCGGTGGCGACGCAGGTCAGCTCGCCGTTAGCGGCCTGCATGTTGAGCCCGGTCAGGTAAGGGCGGGCTTCACTGGTGCCGCAGGCGAAGACGGTCTGATTGATGAGGTCTTTTAAGACAAAACCGTCCATCACCATCTTCTGGCCGCTTTCGTTCATGGCGATTTTCGGATAATCGTTGGCGCGGGTGCCGTTGAGTTTGAAGTCGCTGTGGTTGCCGCTGATGCGGGTCAGGGTGCCGTCGATGATTTCCACCGTGACGTACTCGCTGTCCATTTTCCGGATGATTTCGGAAATGTAGTGGCCGGACAAAACGATTTCGCCGGTATCTTCGACTTTGAGGACGTCCTCTTCGCCTTTTAAGACGGTTTCAATGGCGATGTCGCTGTTGCTGGCGAGAAAGATGAGCTGGTCTTTCTGCGCGGTGATCTTGATGCCGGTTAAAGCCGGCAGGGGTGATTTAGCGGACACGGCGCGGCTGACTTTGTTTAAGGCGCTTAAAAAGGCGCTTCTCAGAACACGAAAATGCATTTTTCTTCTCCTTCTTTTATTTATAACTTTTCTTTTATCATCATTATTATCAGCGCGGGGGATTTGGCGGGAAACGGTTTTTTCGCCTGATATCACGGCATAAAAGCGGTGGATAATACTGGTGGATAAACGGTGGACAAATAGTGGATAACTAGCGCAGCATGGCTTTCAGCTCGATGAGCGCCTCGCGGTAGGCCTCGTTGGTGGCGCTGAGTTTGCTGACTTTTTCCACCGCGCTCATCACGGTGGAGTGGTCGCGGCCGCCGAATTCCTCGCCGATTTTCGTAAAAGAAAGATTCATCAGGTCGCGGGTCAGATACATCGCGATATGGCGCGCCATGGTGATGTTTGACATGCGGCTTTTGCTGACGAGCTGGGTGAGGGTCAGATTGTAGTAGTCGGCGACGGTTTTCTGGATGCGTTCCACGGTGAGGATCCCGCTGAAATTGGTCGCGGTATGGTCTTTAAAAGCTTTGAGGGCGACGTTCATGTCGATGTGGTCGATATTTTCGAGAATGGAATAGAAGATGAGGCGGTTGACGGCGCCTTCGAGATCGCGGACATTTCCGGAAAAGTTGTTGGCCATGAAGCTGAGGACGTCATCATCGATCGAGTCCATGTCAAAGTTGCGGATTTCCAGCTTTTTTCTTAAGATCGCGTAGGCGGTCTCAAATTCCGGGGAGTCGATGCCCACGGAAAGGCCGGAATTAAAGCGGCTGACGAGGCGCTGTTCGAGACCGGCGATGTCCTGGGGCATGCGGTCGCTGGTGATGACGATCTGTTTTTTCTGGATGATCATGCGGTTGAAGATCTGGAAGAATACTTCATGGGATTTCTCTTTGCCGGCCAGCCACTGAATATCATCCACTAAAAGAATATCGATGGCGCGGTATTTTTCGTTGAAGTCGTCAATTTTGCCGAGTTTGATGTGATTGATGTATTCGTCGACGAAGTCCAGGCAGGGAATGTACAGCACGTTGACATCGCGGCGGTTTTTGCGGATGTAGTTGCCGATGGCGTGCAAAAGGTGGGTTTTGCCCAGTCCCGAGTTTCCATAAATAAAAAGCGGGTTGAATGATTCACCCGGATTGATCGCGACGGCCAGGCTGGCCGCCTGGGCCAGTTTATTGGAGTTTCCGACGACAAACTGCTCAAAGGTGAATTCTTCCTTTAAATGGGGATCAATGTAGAGATTGCTCGATTTGGGAAGAGGTTTGCTCATATCGGCCGGCAGGTGGATTTCCAGCTGCCGGCATTCCTGTTCAAAGCGGTGGCTGATGGCGTTTTTGATGATTTCGCTGTCCATGCTTAAGACCATTTTTTGAAATTCCATCTCCACCAGCAAAACGGCGCGGCCGTTGTGAAAGGAAAGCAGTTTCGCGTCTTTGTAGAAGGTGTCAAATTTGACTTGATCATTGATCAAAAGCTCCTGGATGTCTTTCAGGCACAGTTCCCAAAGCTCTTGCTGATTCATGTCAACCACCTCCCTGGCAAACATTATATAAAAAAACGGACAAAAAAGCAAAGCAAAAGAAGGGGTGGGAAACCATTTTGCCGGGGCGCTTTGTTCTCCCCGCAAAAGATATCGAAAAGCGGCGCGGAAATGAAGTTATCCCCGTAAGTTTTCCGCCCGGGGATAAGCAGTTATCCACACTTTGTGGATAATGTCTTTTTTCTTTCTTTTTTGAACCGCGTTATCCACAAAAAAGACACGCGAGAATGATCGAACATCAGCAAATAATTGTTGTTTTCCCCAGATTGTGGATAAGATTTAAGAACATGGTGGATAAGTGCGGGGAAAATGGGAGCGTGCTTTTTTACCGCAATTAAAGGCATTTTTTCTGATAATGGTTGACTTGTGAGGGGCGGTCATGTAAAATATGTGAGCATATGTTGGAAAGAAAGGATCAGGAGGTACACTATGAAAAGAACATATCAGCCTAATAATAGAAAGCATCAGAAGACCCATGGATTTCGCGCCCGGATGGCTACGGCCGGGGGTCGCAAGGTCTTAGCACGCCGCCGCCGTAAAGGAAGAAAAGTGTTATCTGCTTAATAAAATCCACTTTATGTGGTTTTTTTTCTAAAAGCAATGAAAAAGAAGTACCGGGTTAAGCGCAATGAGGATTTTCAAAGGATCATCCAGTCCCGCCAGTATCTTGCCAGTGAGCGTTTTGTCCTGTATTACCAGAAAAATGATCTCGGCTATCTGAGAATCGGTTTGTCGGTGGGAAAGAAGCTGGGGAAGGCTGTGCTGCGTAACAGGATCAAGCGGCAGTTGCGCGAGATGGCGGGCAGCATTTTTGATTTTACCTTGTCTTTTGATCTGGTGATCATCGTGCGCAAACCTTATCTGGAGCATGGTTTCCAGAGCAATCGCGAGGATCTTGAAAAGCTTGCCGGGCGCTTTTTCAGGAAGATAAAAAAAGGAGAATGAAGATGTGGTTTAAAAACCCGAAAGTTAAAAGAGTCTTGTGTCTGTTGGCGATCATTTTGATCTTAACGGGTTGTACCGCCAATCTGGATAAGGACGGCAATCTGCTTCCGGAGCGTGTCATTGACAACAATACGCGCTGGAGCATCGATCAGGGCTGGTTTGATTTTCTGATCGTCATGCCGATTGCCAAGCTGATTTTATGGTTTGAGGGGTATATCGGGATTCTGGGAGCGATCATCGTGGTGACGGTGATCACCAATCTGATCACCCTGCCGTTTATGGTGAGATCGACCGTCATGTCCAACCGCCTGCAGGCTTTGCAGCCGCAGATTGACCGCATCAACCGCAAGTACCGGGGGCGTAATGACGAGGCCAGCAAGATGCGAATGTCGGCGGAGATGAACAATCTGTACCGCAAAAACAACATCAAAGTGGGGCAGACCATGATCCTGCCGTTTTTGAGTATGCCGATCATGATCGCGATGTGGCAGGCCGTGCAGCGTATTCCTTCGGTTTATGAGGCGACGATGTTTGGCATGAATCTGGGCGAGAAGCCGATGCACATGATCACCAGCGGTCATTTCGATTATCTGATTCTGATTATTGTCATGGCGCTTTTAAACTGGCTGGTGGCGGAAGTTCCAAATTATCTGCAAAAGAAGGCTCCGCACTATCGTCCTCCGGCTAACAAGGGCACGTCGATGAAACTGATGAATATCTACATGGAGGTTTTGATCGTCATCTTCTCATTGAACATGCCGACCGCGATGTCCGTTTACTGGATCACGACTTCAGTCATCGGTATTTTACGTTCCGTATTCATCCATTACCGGTACACATTAAAACAGGAGTGAAACTATGGAAATTTATTCTGGAAAAACTTTGGAGGAAGCCATCGAGAAGGCGTGTCAGGCTATGGGTGTGAGTGCCGAAGAGCTGAATTATCAGGTGGTTTATGAAAAGAAGACGCTTTTTCAAAAGCGCGTCGATATTGAAGCCTGGAGCATGAAAACCGTAGAGAATTTTATTGAGAATTATTTACGGACACTGCTTGACGATATGGAGTTTGAAAATGAGATCGCGATCGAGAATAAAGACGGGCGCATTTATGTGGATCTCAACACCAGCAACAACTCGATTTTAATCGGCAAGGGCGGCGTGATCTTAAGGGCTTTGAATTTTATCGTGAAGACGGCCGTATCCAATACGTTTAAAAGAAGAATTGAACTGAGTATTGATATCAACGGCTACAAGCAGGACCGTTATCACAAGGTCGCCAGTATGGCCATGCGCCTGGGCAAAAGCGTGCAGCGAAATCACGTCGATGTGAAACTGGATCCGATGCCGGGTGACGAGCGCAAGATCATCCACACGACCCTGGCGAATATGGATCATGTCCGCACCGAAAGTTTCGGCGAGGGCCGCGACCGTTATCTGTGCATCATTTACGATCCTGACAAGAAAGCTGTGGAACCGGAAGCTTAGGCTTCCTTTTCTTTAAGGAGGTAAAAAAATGGATAAGACCGCGTTATTTAAAATCAGTTACGGATTGTATGTTTTAAGCGCGAAAGACGGCGCGAAGGATAACGGCTGCATCACCAATACCGTCATTCAGGTAACTGATCAGCCGCTGCAGATCGCGGTAACCGTAAACAAGGCTAATTTCACGCATGATATGATCATGAAAACTGGCGCGTTTAATATTTCTGTCATCAGTGAGGAGGCGGAATTTTCTTTATTTCAGCGCTTTGGTTTTCAAAGCGGGAAAAATGTTGATAAATTCAGTGAGTTTGACTCTGTTAAAAGAGCCGGGAACGGAATTTACTACATCACGCAGGGATGCAACGCTTATCTTGGCGCGAAGCTGGTGAAAACGGTTGATCTTGGCACGCATACGATGTTTATCGGCGAGGTGACAGAGGCGGAAAATATTAATACAGTGCCGTCAGCCACGTATAGTTATTATCACGCCCATATTAAACCGCAGCCGCAAAAGGCGAAGAAAACGGGCTGGCGCTGTAGAATTTGCGGCTATGTTTATGAAGGGGATACTTTACCGGATGATTTCATCTGCCCGATATGCAAGCACGGGGCCAGTGATTTTGAAAGAATA
>CAZQRT010000029.1:0-10704 GCA_964596105.1 uncultured Erysipelotrichales bacterium
TCTGATCCTTTTTGGTATAACCCACATTATCCAAAAGCTTGGCGATCTCTTGACGCGGGCGGGCATCATACAAATCGTGAATCACTTCCGCGAAAATCTCCTTCTCAGAAAGCAGCGCCACACCATGAACGAGAATATTCTCCTTCAAACCATTCACGACATCCGGGTCTGTATTCATTTGATATTCCTCCTCGTGATTTTTTCTCATCAAGTTATGGCATCACGAAAAGGTTTTGACTTTAATTTTTTTGCGGCTTGTTAAAACACTGAATATTGAAAGAGGATAGAGCCCCCTTCTGCGATAGAAGGCAGTTGCTCATCAAACTGCCTGAAGGAAACTCTATGGACAACATTTTTTCACATTCTTACCTCATATGGTTGATGCGGCTGGCCAGAAACCCGGCCCCGAAGCCGTTATCAATATTGACCACGCTCACCCCGGACGCGCAGCTGTTTAGCATCGCTAATAAAGCGGTCAGCCCGTGAAAGCTCGCCCCGTAGCCGACGCTGGTCGGGACGGCAATCACCGGGCAGGACACCAGGCCGCCAATCACGCTGGCCAGGGCGCCTTCCATGCCGGCGATCGCGATCACCACTTTGGCTTCCTGAAGTTCATCGAGGTGACTTAACAGGCGGTGCAAACCGGCCACGCCGACATCATAAAGGCGCACCACTTCGTTGCCTAAGGCCTCCAGGGTGTAAGCCGCTTCATCGGCCACCGCGATATCGCTGGTGCCGCCGGTAGCGACCACCACTTTGCCTAAACCGTCTTTTTCGGGAAGGGTGCCGACGATGCCGATCTTGCTTTTAGGGTCATAAAACATCTCAAAATCTGCCCGTACAGCACTGGCTTTTTCCTCGTCCATGCGCGTGATGAGGATGGTCTTTTCATGATGGTCTGTTAAAACTTGAACGATGCCTTTAATCTCCGCGGCGGTTTTTCCGGCCCCGTAGATGACTTCGCAGACCCCCTGCCTGCTTTTACGCTGCAGGTCGACTTTGGCGTAGCCAAGGTCGACATATCCATTTTCTTTTAAACGCTCCTCGGCTTCATCCACACTAATTTTACCGGCCTGTAGATCGTATAAGATGTCTTTCATTTTCTCGCCTCCAGATCCATGACAATGGTGTCATAGTAAGGTTTTAACTTTTCCAAAATTTCCGTTCTTTTTTCCAGAAGCAGCGGCATCTGCTCTGCGCGCAGCTGGATTTTTCCATTGGCGCGGATCCGAAAATCGGAAAAGCCCATGTCTTTTAAAATGCCCTCGGTTTTTTCCGCACGAACAAGTTTTTCAGGAGTGATGATTTCCCCGGTCGGAACGCGGGTGGCCAGGCAGGCGTAGGAAGGTTTGTCATAGGTGAAAAGGCCGGCTTCTTGCGAGCGGCGGCGGACTTCGTCTTTCGTGATCCCGCACATTCTTAAGGGTGAATAAACGCGGAATTCTTCCAGGGCTTTCATGCCGGGACGGTCACCGGCGTCATCACTGGCGTTGGTGCCGTCGATGATCTCTTCATAGCCGTCACACCGTGCTTTTGCGATCAGGGCGGAGAACAGTTTTTTCTTGCAGTAGTAGCAGCGGTCAGCAGGATTTCGGGAAATGGTTTCATCGAGAATATCGACGGTGATGACGACAAGGTCATCCCCGGCGAGACGGCGGGCGTCATCGAGTTCAAAAGCGGGCTGAAAGCAGGTTTTCACAAAATAGGGTTTGACGCTTTGCGCGTACTGTTTGGCGGCGTAGTACAGATAAGATGAGTCGCATCCTCCGGAAAAGGCCAGGGCGACGCGGGGATGCTCTTGAAAAAAGGTTTCCAGATTCATGTTTTTTTCCTCCAAAAAAAATAGCGATATGAAACCATGACGATTTTCATAACCGCTTATAATGATTACTTCGGTAATCTTGATCCGTGCTTATTTTAGCACTCCGGCTTGATTTTTACAAGCCGTCATTATATAATGTAACCGTTTACGGAGGGAAGAAAACACCATGTCTTACGAAAAGCTTGCTTATCAGGATCAACCCTGGATCGACGTAATGCCGCTTGCTTCACAGGCTGAGCACTGGCATCAAAGTCTCGAGATCATCTATGTTCAGGAGGGGATTTTGCAGCTGGTTCTCAAGGATAAAAAGTATCAGATCACGAGTGAGGAATTTCTGGCGGTTAACGCCAGCGAGTCGCATGAGCTGAACTGTCACGCCCGGGGGATCATCGCGCATATCTCTTATGATTTTTTACTGGCGACGGATCCTCATATTGAGCATTACCGCCTCCATCATGGTATCGCCAGGCCGAAGGGTTTCGATGATCTTTTGAGCCTGGATAAAAATGAGGAGTTTTATCCTTTTCATCTTTTGGCTTTGTGCAGCGAGATGATTTATGACTTGTATGAGCATTACGGTTATCCTTTTATCAGTGATGATCATCAAAAGGAGAAGCTCGCGAAGATCATGTGTTATTTAAAGGAGCACAGCGATGAGCACATTTCCCGGGAAATGCTGGCGGAGAAGTTTCAGCTCTCTTACGGTTATATCGCCAAGCTTTTCAAAAAGTATCTAGGGATGTCGGTGTCCGGCTTTGTGATGAAAACAAGAATGTCTCTGGCGGAGAAGGATCTTTTGACGACGGACAAGTCGATAATGGATATCTGCATGGACCGCGGTTTCGCGAATACCAAGTCGTTTTACCGGGAATTTCACAAGGCTCATCAGTGTTCTCCCAAGGAGTTCCGCTTACAGAAACAAAGTTGATTTTATGCCATATTGATGTTGATTATTATACTTTTTTAACTTTTGACAAGGGCGTATAATAATTTTTAAAGGAGGAAAAAACACCAATGAGAAAATTTTTCAACATGATGCTGGTACTGGCTTTAGCTGTTACTTTAGTGGCATGCGGTGGCGGCGGCTCGGAAAGCTCCGGTGAATTAACGGGAACTTACAGCGTGAACATCACCGGTGACGACTGGGGCTGCGGCGTGGACAAGGCCATTATCACATTAAGCGAACCGCTGGACGCAGTCACTCCGGAAAGCTTCAAGGTTACAGAAACCAAGCAGGTAACGGATTTTACCGCTGAAGACTTCCCGGTTAATGAAACGACCGTGGATCGCCAGATTACCGATGCTTATCTTTGTGATGAGACTGGCGCGAAGGTGGATGGCGCCAGCCAGTATGTCGCTTTGGAAATGTACATCAGCCCGAATGACGGCTCGCCGTTCCTTTACGACATGAACGCCGGCAGCAACGTCTGGAGTGATCCTTATTACCTGACGATCACCATGGCGGACGGTGCCGAGCTGACAACCAATGAGACTCCGGTTACGAGTCTGACGATCGAGACCGCTTATACTTCCAGAACCACGAACGCGGATAACTTCGAAAAGCAGACAGGCACTTATGAGGGCGTTGAATACAACTACGCGACCTATGCTCCGGAAGAGAAATCCGACAAGCTGTTTGTCTGGCTGCATGGCGGCGGAGAAGGCGGAGTTGCCACTTTAGGGGATGCCACGAATGTGGAAGTTACCTTACTGGCAAACAAGGTTACCGCTTTAACCGGCGAGGATTTCCAGTCTACCCTGGGCGGATGCCACATTCTCGTTCCGCAGTGCCCGACGTTATGGATGGACTGCGGTGAGGGTCAGGAAATCGCCGGCCGTCATTCGATGTATGTGGATTCACTGGTGGCCCTGATTGATGATTACGCTGCCAAGAACGAAATCACCAAGATCGTCATCGGCGGATGCTCCAACGGCGGTTACATGACCATGAACCTGGCGATGGATTACGGCGACAAGTATCAGGCTTACGTACCGATCTGCGAAGGCATGGCTGACAAGAACATCTCTGATGAAGATATTCAGGCCTTAAAGGATCTGCCTTTGTACTTCGTTTACTCCAAGGATGATACCACTCTGGATCCGACCATCTACGAGAACCCGACCATTGAGCGTTTACGCAATGCCGGCGCTACCAACCTGCATGTTTCCACGACAGAGCATGTCACGGATACCAGCGGACGCTTCACCAATGAAGACGGCACGCCTTATACTTATGCCGGACACTGGTCCTGGATCTACTTCGACAACGATGAGACCAAGTGCGAGGACTGCTCCAAGTCCGCTTTTGACTGGATCGCAGAAACAATTCAATAGCAAGCAGAAAAGGATGGGAAACCCCATCCTTTTTTTGTGTAAGGTGATTTGGCTGACAGATAAAACAACTTCTCATCTATAACCCGGATCACTCGGCATATTGCGCAGCGGAATGGATATACTCAAGGATTTCTTTTTTCCATTCGGGATTCTCGGCCTTCTGCACACGCCGCCGCAGGCATTCCAGAAACTCCACGCTTCTGGTCTTGTCCATGATCTCATCAAAAACTTCTCCCAGACAGTAGAGTTCCTCGTCTGTACACTCCTCCTCAATAAAGCGAATAGACTCGTCGATGTCCAGAGTAATCAGTTTGATTTCCTCTTCCCACCATGGATAAGGATACTCGTCGGCACCCGGTGAGTCAATCCGGTCTTTGATGACACGTGATATTTTTGAAAATCCTGCATATCATTATCTCCTTTTTTTCTTAAAAAAAAGCTAAAATGATTATCGGATAAAACTTAAACCTTATCACAAAAAAAGGATCCGCCTTAGCGAATCCTCATGACATCATAGAAACGATTTAAAGAAATCACACTCATCCGTATTGCACTTCTTCGCTTCCGCAAGCTTCATATTGCAGTGGAAGACATGTCCCAGTTCATGGTCCTTGTCACCGTAGAAGCGGAAAACATGCGGAATCTTGTGCTCCATCAGCGTTTCCACCATCAAAGGTCCCTGATCAGCCAGGAAGTCCCCCGTGCAAGTCATCACAAAAGCAGGCAGGTAATCCTCGGTAATATGATTGCAGGCGCTGATCAGAGCCAGTTCTTCTTCCGTTCCATGTTCCGGCAAAAGTTCCTTCATCAATCCCGACGTCATATCCGTTTCATCATCAGAGATCGTGATATTAAACGCTCCACAGTTTAAAGCAATCGCGATTAAATGCAGATTCTTGTTGATCTTGAAATCATAATTCTTCGCATACTCAGGATTTGTATAAATGGCGGTATACAAGCCGAGATTATGCGCCCCCGCGGAATCCCCGACCGCGAACACATGCTGCGTGTCCATATCATAACGGCGGCCGTTTTTCACAACCCAGTCCATGACCAGATTAGTATCCTCCAGGCTGGCCGGGAACTTAAACTCCGGAGCCAGACGGTACGTGAAATTCACCACCGCGAAACCCTGCTGAGCCAGACTCATGCAGTAATACTGATAACGCTCCTTGTCACCGTAAACCCAGCCGCCGCCGTGGATACTGACAATCACCGGCAGCTTCTTGCCATCCATGCCCTTCGGGCGATAGACATCCAGCACCTGCCAGTCCTTATCCGGACCATAAACGATATCATCAAAACGCTCAACATCATCCGGCGTAGTCAGCCCGGCATCACGAATATTGTCGCCCTCCTCAAAAGCTTCCCGAACCTTTAAAGCCAAACTTTCCATAACATCAACCTCCTTTCCTTTCATTATAAACATCTTTCTAATTTTATGCTATCACAAGTTTACATTTTCCCTATTTATATTATAATGACAACAAGGAGGAAACTTTATGTGTACAGCTATTTTATACCGTCACTACTTCGGACGGAACTTCGACTTGGAATACTCATACCATGAGACCATCACCATTACCCCGCGAAACTATCCGCTGCAATTCAGACAAAAACCGGCCATCAAAGAGCATTACGCTCTGATCGGCACGGCCTTTGTCCAGGAAAACTATCCCCTCTACTATGATGCCATCAATGAAAAAGGGCTGGGGATGGCCGGACTTAATTTCCCGGGCAATGCCTATTATCATCCGATTGATGAAAGTAAAGACAACATCGGCTCTTTCGAATTCATCCCCTGGGTTCTCAGCCAGTGCGACAGCGTGAAACAGGCCCGCGAATTATTAAAAAACATCAACATCGCGGCCATCGACTTCAACCCGCAGCTGCCTTCCAGCCCGCTGCACTGGATGATCGCCGATCAAAACGAATCCATCGTCGTCGAATCCATGAAAGACGGCCTGAAAGTCTATGACAACCCTGTCAATGTCCTCACGAACAACCCGCCGTTTGACTATCAGTTAACCCACCTCATCGACTACATGGGACTGTCCAACCAGCAGCTGACAAACAACTTCTCAGACAAACTCGAACTGAACCCTTACAGCCGCGGCATGGGCGGCATGGGCCTGCCGGGTGATCTGTCCAGCGCTTCCCGCTTCGTCAAAGCCGCCTTCACCCTGCACAACAGCTTAGCCGACGAAACCGAAGAATCCAGCATCAGCCAGTTCTTCCACGTCCTGACATCCGTTGAGCAGCAGCGCGGTTTAGTCGATATGGGCCACGACCAGTTTGAAATCACCATCTACTCATCATGCGCCAACCTCGAAACCGGCACCTACTACTACACCACCTACGACAACTCCCAGATCACCGCGGTCGACATGAGCCATACCGATCTTGACGCCAGCACCCTGACAAGCTACCCGATGATCACGAAAACAAACATTCATCATCAAAATTAAGAAGCCTCACAGGCTTCTTTTTTTTAACGCTTTTTTTACCGTCATATCGTTAAGCCTTTAATAAAAAATATGATAAAATAAATTTGAAAGGAAAAGACGCAATGAATGCGTTAGGAAAACACCATGGATATCAACGAACGACTGCATTTCTACGAGCCGCTTTTCGGCGAGTGGCTGGTCGGAAAAATCTATAAAATCTATGACCAATCCGTGATCTTTTGCGAACTCATTCATCAGTATGACCAGCGCACCGCGCTGTTAAAAATGGTGGCGTTAAAAGGCAATGAACAGGAAGTCGAAACCCGCCTCTACGAACTCATGCTGCACTACGCCATCATCTCCTGGGACGACTTAGACAAAACCCCCTACCGGCAAATGGAACGCTACTACGACGAAAAAGATCAGAAAGTGACCGGCCTGGACATCTGCCTGTTATGCCGCCATCCGCGCTGGGAAACCATAAACATTTCCGATGACCCCGATCAAATGTACATCATCGCCGACCACCTCTTAAACGGCGACGACGGCTACGTGCACGACGAATACCAGGCCGTGGACATCCTCAAAAAAGCCGCCGCCGGACAGCAGGCCCGCGCCCAGTGCGTCCTGGGTTACTGCTATGAAGCCGGCTACGGATGCGCCATGGATAAAATCGCCGCCGTTCACTACTACCGCCTCGCCAGCGAAAACGGCAACGAAACCGCCCAGTGCAACCTCGCCTACTGCCTGGAACACGGCATCGGCACCCCGCCCGATCATGACGAAGCTTTGCTCTGGTACAAGAAAGCCGCCGCCGGAAGCTACCCCCGCGCCCTGAAACAGTTAGGCGACTTCTACCTTCATCAAAAAGACGGGAAAAACGCCCTGGACTGCTACCGGAAAGCCGCGGACCAGGATTATCCCCAGGCCCTCTACAGCCTGGGCAGCCTCTATGAAAACGGCGAGTACGTCCCCCAAAACGAACCCTTAGCATGCAAATATTATCTGCAGGCCGCCCGCCTGGGCCTCCCCCAGGGCCAGATGCAAATCGGCTATTTCTATGAAAACGGCCTCGTACTTGAAAAAAACTACGAACAGGCCTTCTACTGGTACCAGCAGGCCGCGCAATCCAACTTTACCCCCGCCCACTTCTATCTCGCCTGCTGCTACGAATACGGCCGCGGCGTCAAACCCGATCCCCAAAAAGCCCTCGAACTCTACCAGTTAGCGGCCGACCAGGGCTATCCCCGCGCCATGCTCGTTTACGCCGATCATATCGAAGACGATAACGAACGCTACCTGCGCTACGTCACCATGGCCGCCGACGCCCACTACGTCCCCGCTTTAATGCGCCTGGCCTACCTTTATGAACAAGGCATCCGCGTCGAGAAAAATCCCGCAAAAGCCTTTGAACTCACCAGAACCGCCGCCTCATACCGCAACGCCCACGCCCTGTGCAATCTCGGCTACTTTTACGAATACGGCTTTGGCACCGAAATCAACCTGGAAAAAGCCTGCTATTACTATCAGCAGGCCGCCGGCTTAAACGATCCCCTCGCCCAGGCCAACTACGGATTCTGCCTGGAAACCGGCAAAGGCTGCGCCCCGGACCTGGTAAAAGCCCGCCATTACTACGAACTCAGCGCCAGGCAGGGATTCCCGCGCGGGCAGTGCAACTACGGCTACTGCCTGGAGACCGGAACCGGCGGCAAAAAAGATCTCGATCAGGCCGTCTATTACTACCAGCTCGCGGCCGCCCAGGGTTATGCCCGCGGCCAGTGCAACCTCGGCTACTGCTACGAAACCGGCGAAGGGGTCCCCCGCGATATGTCCAAAGCCATTCACTACTACCAGCTGGCCGCCGATCAGAACTTCGCCCCGGCCCTGACCAATCTGGGCTACTGCTATGAGTATGGCCTCGGGGTGAAACACGACCAGGAAAAAGCGGTCGCCTGCTACGAGAAAGCCTGCGCCCAGAACTTCCCGCGCGCACTGTGTCTTTTAGGCTACTGCTATGAGACGGGAAGCGGCGTGCCCCGCGATGAAAAGCAGGCCTTCGCGCTCTATGAAAAAGCCGCCCAGCTGGGATACCCCCGGGGATATACCGATGTCGGGGTTTGTTATGAAACCGGCCGCGGCGTCGCCAGAGATCCCCAGAAAGCCGTGGCCTACTACCGCCAGGCCGCGGAAAAGAATGACGATATCGGCCTGTGCGATCTCGCCTTCTGCTACGATATGGGGATCGGGGTAGAACAAGATCAAAAAAAGGCCCTGGAATACTATCTGCGCGCCGCCCGCAAAGGCAACAGCCGGGCCATCAATAATCTCGGCACCTGCTGCGAATACGGCCGCGGCACATCCAGAGATCCGCAAAAAGCCGCGCAGCTTTACCAAAGCGCGGCGAAAAGAGGCTACTACCCGTCTTACTATCACCTCGGATCCTGCTATGAAAGAGGCTTTGGCGTCACCAAAGATCCCCGCAAAGCCCTGCGCTGCTACCGTCAGGCGGCCGAATACGGCTATCCGCCCGCGGTGCGCAAACTGGGCAGCTGCTACCGCTTTGGCATCGGCACCGCCATCAATGACGAATACGCCTTCAAGTGCTTCAACCGGGCGGTGGAACTGGGCGATGTCGAAGCCCACGGCTTGCTGGGATATATGTACGATACCGGCGTTTATGTTCATGAGGATCAAAAGAAAGCCTTTGAGCTTTTTCAGGCGGTGGAATCCACCGTGGTCGGACAATTCTATCTGGGCATGATGTACCGCAAAGGTCACTATGTCAAAAAAGACCTCGATCAGGCCGTCTATTACTACCAGCTCGCGGCGGACCGCGGGTTTCTCCCGGCCGTGTATAATTTAGCGCGGGTATACGGAGAGAAAAACGATTATGAGAGCGCCGTGAAATACTATCAGATCGCCGCGGATCACGGCCTCGGTGACGCCGCAAACAATCTCGGCCTGTGCTACCAGTACGGCAACGGGGTGCCGAAAGACATCGCGAAAGCCGAGTCGTACCTCAAGATCGCGGTTGATAAAAACATCACCCACGCCCTCTTGAATCTCGCGATCCTGTATCACGAAAACAACGATCTCGACAGTGCCCTGACGTGGGCTATAAAAGCGAAAAAAGCCGGGATCCCCGATGCCGGCAGGGAGCTCAAAAGCATCCGCTCGGCGCGCTTAAGGCAATTATTAAAATCAAAAAAAATTGACAAGGACTAGAAAACTTTGTAAACTAACCTTAGTCATACAACTGACGGAAGTGGAAGAAACCACAGGGAGTATGATGGATGAACAGCCGACCGTCTGGGCAACCGGATGGCCGGTTTTTATTTAAAAAAGGAGGATCAACATGAAAGAGTTTGAATTGAAGTACGGCTGCAACCCTAATCAGAAACCGGCCCGTATCTTCATGCGCGACGGCAGCGAGCTGCCAATCCAGGTTCTGTCCGGCAGACCGGGTTACATCAATCTTCTTGACGCTTTCAACAGCTATCAGCTCGTCAAGGAATTAAAAGAGGCGACCGGTATTGCCGCGGCGGCTTCCTTTAAGCACGTTTCCCCGGCCGGGGCGGCGCTGGCTTTGCCGCTAAGTGACGTGGAAAAGAAAATGTACTTTGTCGGAAAAAAGGAATTAAGCCCGCTGGCTTGCGCTTATGTAAGAGCGAGAGGCGCCGACCGCATGTCCAGCTACGGCGACTTTGTGGCATTATCCGATGAGTGTGACAAAGAAACCGCCGCCATCGTCGCCCGGGAAGTATCTGACGGCATTATCGCCCCGGGCTACAGCGCGGAGGCCCTGGAAATTTTAAGAAACAAACGCAAAGGCACATACTGTGTCATTCAGATCGACCCGGATTATGTTCCAAATCCGATTGAGACCAAGGAAGTTTACGGCATTACCTTTGAACAGGGCCGCAACAATTTAAAAGTAACCGAAGAGCTCTTCGCCAACCGTCCGACGAAAAACAAAGACCTGCCGGATGCCGCGATCCGCGATTTAATCATCGCGATGATTACCTTGAAGTACACGCAGTCTAATTCGGTATGCTATGTCAAAGACGGCCAGGCGATCGGCATCGGCGCCGGCCAGCAGTC
>CAZQRT010000029.1:10804-16062 GCA_964596105.1 uncultured Erysipelotrichales bacterium
AGAAGCGGGGTCGCATATGTGGCCCAGCCGGGCGGCTCGATCCGCGACGATCATGTCATCGCCACCTGCGACAAGTACGGCATGGTCATGGCTTTCACGGGAATTCGTTTATTCCATCATTAAAAGCGCGATTTTCGCGCTTTTTTTCTTGCCTTGCCGAAAAACTGTTCGCTGTGCTATAATGATAGGCGCTAAGGAGGAGTTGGTATGCTGATAAGCCTGGAAGGCACCGAGGGATGCGGAAAAACAACCCTGGCCAATAACCTTTTAAAATACTTCGCGGAAAAAAAGCTCGATGCCGTCTATACCCGGGAACCGGGCGGCAGCATGATCGCGGAAAAAATCCGCGATGTCCTGCTTGATCCCAAACATACCGCCATGGATCCGCGCTGTGAGGCTCTGCTTTACGCGGCCAGCCGCCGCCAGCACCTCGTAGAAAAAATCATTCCCGCTTTAGAGGCTGGTAAAATCGTTTTGTGCGACCGCTATATCGACAGCTCCCTGGTCTATCAGGGCATCGCCCGCCATATCGGCATCGCGGAAGTGGAAAAGATCAATCAGTTTGCCATCGGCGACTATTATCCTGACCTGACTTTCTTTTTAGACCTGGATCCGAAAACCGGCCTGGAGCGCATTAATCGCGATCAAAGCCGCGAGGTCAACCGCCTCGATATGGAGGCGCTGGCCTTTCATCAGACGGTCTATGCCGGTTATCAGGAAATCGCTAAGCGTTATCCTGAGCGCATCATGACCATAGACGCGTCCCGATCCCCGGAGCTGGTTTTAGAAGACGTCATTTGTAAACTGGAAAGCCGGTTGAACTTATGAAAGACATTCTCAAAAAAGAACAGCCCGTCTTCTACAAGACCCTGGAAAATTCCCTCGTTCAGAACCGTCTGCCGCACGCTATGCTTTTAGTGGCCTGCAAAGGGGTAGACTGCTCAGCCGTGGCCACGTTTATCTGTCAGAGCATCTTCGAGGATCAGCTGGCCTGTGAGAGCTGTTTAGACTGTCAGCGCATCGCGAACGGCCAGCATGCCGACGTGATCCGGGTTGACGGCAATCAGGAAACCATCAAAAAAAGAGACATTGAAAACATTCAGGAGCGGTTCTCGCGTTACGGCATGGAAAACAAAAAGCGCGTCTATATTCTGGAAAATATTGATCATGCCACTCCGGAAGCCATGAACAGTCTTTTGAAGACATTAGAGGAGCCCCGTCCGGACATTTATGCCATTTTAACCTGCGAGGATCTCAATCACGTCCTGCCCACGATCCAGTCCCGGGCTCTCATCATTCATTTTAAGGCTTTGAATGAACAGGCCCTGGTGGATCATCTCGTCAGTGAGGATGTCAAACGGGAAGACGCCCTGATCTTATCGAGAATCTATGACTCCAAAGATAAAATCCATGAAGTGCTGGAGGGCGAGCTGTACGGGCAGATCAAAACCGAGGTTTTAAACTTTCTGGAGGATTATCATCTCAAACCGGAAAACCTTCTGATCAACAGCCAGATCCACGCCTTTAAAATGTTTGCCGGAAAAGCGGAGATGGGTCTTTTTCTGGATGTTTTAAGAGTGGGCTTTCTGGATCTGATCCACGATTCTTTCGGCATCGAGGCCGCTTTTTGTGATCATCAGGAACTGTTCGCGAAGTTTCCGGTCAATCGTGATAAACTCATCTTTGCCGTTCAGGATATCGGCAGGATTAAAAGCGAGATGCAGTCGAATGCCAACCTGCCGTTATTGATGGATCGTTTTGTTTTAGAAATACTGTAAAGGAGATGTTGATATGGATGCGCCTTACTATACCGGCGTGCGTTTTAAAAACGCCGGCAAGGTTTATTATTTTGCCACCGATCTCGTTGACCTCAAACGCAATGATCCGGTCGTTGTCGAAACCGTGCGCGGCATTGAGCTGGGAGAAGTCACGATGCCGGTCAAGCCTTTGGAGCAGCTGAGTTTTGACACGCCCTTAAAGCCCATCATCCGTCAGGCGAATGACGATGATCTCATGCGCTATGAGGAGAACAATGCGCGGGCCAAAGAGGCTTTTGAGATGTGCAAGGACATCATTAAAAAACACGGTCTGGACATGCATCTGGTGCAGTGTGAGTATACCCTGGACAGTTCGAAAGTGATCTTTATGTATGTCAGCGACGACCGTGTCGATTTCCGCGAGCTGCTTAAGGAGCTGGCTTCGGTGTTTCGCTGCCGCATTGAACTGAGGCAGATCGGGACGCGCGACAAAGCGAAAATCATCGGCGGTATCGGCAGCTGCGGACTGCCTTTATGCTGCTCCTCTTTTCTCGGGGAGTTTGACGGGGTTTCCATCAATATGGCCAAGAATCAGATGCTGGCGATCAATATCGACAAGATTTCCGGGGTCTGCGGGCGTTTAATGTGCTGTCTGAAATATGAGGACGACATGTATACGTGTGAAAAGCAGCGTTTTCCGAAAATCGGCGCGAAGGTCACCTGGGAGAATGCCGCTTACCGCGTCACCGGATACAATATCATTAACGATACGGTGAAAATTGAGGCGGACGGCAATGTCGTCACGGTCAATCTCAGCGATCTGGTCGAGCCGAAGGAAAAGAAGCAGCCCCGCGCCAAAAAGAATGAAGGAGGACATCGCCGCAATGGTGGCAAACGTGCCCCTGAAAAAAAATGAGGTCATTCATGACCTTTTATCTTATCCGGATGTGAAAATCATCCAGCGCAGCGACATGTTCCGTTTCTCTTTGGATACCGTTTTGTTAGCGCGTTTCGCCACCGTTTCCAAAGATATTCATAGCGCGGTTGATCTGGGCACCAATAACGGCGCCATCCCGCTGCTTTTGAAAGACCGCCCTTTGCGTCATATCACCGGGGTTGAGATTCTCGCTGAAGCCTGCGATATCGCGAAAAGAAACATGATCCTGAATGAGATGAGTGACAAGGTTGACATCGTCTGCATGGATATGCGCGAGTATGCCAGGCAAAATCCCAAGTCCACGCGTTTAGTCTTGTGCAATCCGCCGTTTTTTGCCGCCCGGGAAAATCCTCTTCATAATGAGACGGAAACCATGACGATCGCCCGGCACGAAGTCAATATCACCTTAGAAGAGATTATTCAGTGCGCGGCGCGGTTACTGGAGTATCACGGGCGTTTCGCTTTTGTCCACCGCCCCGACCGCCTGGTGGAGATTCTTTCCCTGCTGAAGGACAATGACCTGGAACCAAAAAGGCTGCGGTTCGTTTATCCCAAGCCGGGCCGGGATGCTCATATCTTACTAGTTGAAGCGGTTTATAAGGGCAATCCCGGTTTAAAGATCGAGGCGCCGTTATTCGCCCATGAACAGGACGGCTCTTATTCCCGGGAGGTTCGCGTCATGTTTGGAGAGAAACCTGATGAACAGACAGAAAAGCTTTGAACAGGAGCACGGCATCTTGTATCTGGTGGCCACGCCGATCGGCAATCTTGAGGAGATGACACCGCGCGCTATCCGCGTCTTACAAGAGGTGGATGTGATCGCCGCCGAGGATACCCGCAACACCCTGAAGCTTTTAAATCATTTCAACATAAAAAACAAGCTGGTCAGCCATCATGATCATAACACCGAAAACAGTGTCAAGGGGCTGATAGCATTACTGACGGAGGGCAAAAACATCGCGCTGGTCAGCGACGCGGGATATCCGGCGATTTCTGATCCCGGTTATGAACTGTGTCAGGCGGCGATTGCTGAGGGTTTCGCGGTCGTTCCGGTTTCCGGGGCGAACGCGGCGCTGGATGCTCTGATTGTGTCCGGGCTGCCGGTGCAGCCGTTTCTGTTTTATGGTTTTATCAGCAAGCCTAAGGATTTGGAGAAGCTGAAAGACCGTGAGGAGACGATGATTTTTTATGAGGCTCCGCACCGCGTCAAAAAAACTCTGAAGAATATGTATGAGTGTTTCGGGGACCGTGAGGCGGCGATATGCCGCGAGCTGACCAAGCTTCATGAGGAGATCATTCGCGGCCGGCTGGAAGAACTGACAGAGTTAGAGGATGATTTCAGGGGCGAGATTGTGCTGGTGGTGGGCGGCGCTAAAGCGCCAAAAAACGATGTTGATGATGAAACCATCATCCGCATGATCGAGGAGCTGTCTGATGATCTTTCACTCAAGGAAGCCAGCCAAAAGGTTGCGGCAGATCTGGGTTTAAAGAAAAATGAGGTTTACCAGCGTTATATCAACGCGAAAAGGACCGCTAAATAACGGTCCTTTTTTATATTTTTGTGCGTCCTTCCAGAGATTTCACAAGGGTCATCTCATCGGCGTAGTCAATGTTGCTGCCGGAGGGCAGGCCGTGCGCGATGCGGGTCACGGTAACTTCCGTAAACGGTTCTAACAGGCGGCGCAAATACAAAGCGGTGGTTTCCCCGTCGCGGGTCAGGTTGGTGGCGATGATGACTTCTTTGACGCTGCCTTGTTTGATTCTATTGATCAGACTTTGAATGTTGAGATCCTCGATGCCGATGCCTTCAATCATGGAAACGACCCCGTGCAATACGTGGTAAAGGCCGTGATAGGCGTTGATTTTCTCCATGGCAAAGACATCCTGGGGCTTTTCCACGACCATGATGGTGCCGCGGTCGCGGCTTTCATCCTGGCAGATTTCACATATCTCACCGGTGCAAAGCTGCCCGCATTCTTTACAGTAATGGAGATCTTTTTTTAAATCTGTCAAGGCACTGGCGAACTCATGAATGCTTTCATCAGACATCTCCAGGACGTGATAAACAAAACGTTCGGCGCTCTTGTTGCCGATGCCGGGAAGTTTTTTGAAGCTTTCCTGAAGTCTCGTGAAAGGGGCGGGAACCTTCATCATGAATCACCTCGATGGTCGACAATTTGCACGATATCACCGAATAAATCGATGGCGAACTTCTGTCCCTTGGTGAGAATCGGGTCTTTTTTTTCATCCACGGTGCCTTGAATATGGGACAGCGTGATCGGTTTAGGGGCCGGCAGTTTTCCGGCCTGGCGCAGTTTTAAATAGCTGTTGCGGATATCGACAAACTGCTCTTTGGTGACCGCGATGTAATCATATTCGCCGCCGGTAAACTCGCACAGAAACTTTTTGATGTCCGGGTATTCCCGGGGATTATTCAGGCGGTGGCAGTCCGGCTCATGGCTGCAGGCGATGATGAGGCCGTGTTCTCCGGCCGCGGCCGGGGCCCCGCTGGAAAGCATGCTGGCGTATTTGGCGGTTTTGATATCCGCCATGTATTTTTTCAG
>CAZQRT010000030.1:0-12071 GCA_964596105.1 uncultured Erysipelotrichales bacterium
AAATAAGCCTTTAATTCCGGACTTCTTAAGATCGCCATCTCTCTGGCGCGCGGCAGGGCGTAAGAACTCATGTCGAGCAGCCGCTGATCGAGAAAGGCCGGATGGCACATGATTTCATAAGGTTCTTTTTCCAGATCGTGCTCCGGAAAAAAGTCCATACTGGCATGATCCCCGTAAAAAGTGGAGATCAGGGGGTGGTAAGGATCCTGCAGGCGGGTTCGCTGCCGGATCGGGAGATGGTATTTTTCCGCCAGCTTTAAGGTGACGGCGACCATTTCCGGCCTGAGGTGGACGTGGTGGTGCGAGTCGAGATGAGTCGGGAGATGACCGAAGAGCTCTTTGAAGGCCTGAATCTGGGCGTCCCACTCATCATAGAGCTCGTCAGGATCCACGTTGATCGGGTAGGCGTCGGGTCTTAAAAAATCGCCGTTTTTGTCGACAAAGCTTTTCGCCTTTTCTAACAGAGGGCGGCCGCAGGTCAGGTTTAAATGCAGGCCGACACCTAGCAGCGGGCGGGTTTTGGCCATTTGAGCGGCCATGGTGGTGTAGGGCATATTGATCATGAGGGTCGTGGAGTTGACCACGCCGTCATCATGACAGGCGATGATGCCATAGTTGATGCCTTCGGTCATGCCGAAATCGTCCGCGTTGAAAATAATGTGTCCCATAAAATTCCTCCTGGGGGTATTATACAATAGCCAAAAAAGATTGTCGCTAACTTTTATGAAATGTGCTACAATGGCAAAGAACAGCCGGCAGTGATTTTTGATGGGAGTTGATGAAGATGTGTTCCGTGTCGAGCGGCCAAAGGATGGGTTTTGTCCGTCGCTCTTTTTATGATTGATGTTTTTTTCAATATCAGTCACAAGGAGGAGAATATGAGAACATTACAGGAAGAAATTGAAAGAAGGCGGACTTTCGCCATCATTTCCCATCCCGACGCGGGCAAAACCACGCTCACCGAGAAGTTTCTGCTTTACGGCGGGGCGATTCAGCTGGCCGGGACGGTCAAGGGAAAAAAACACAGCCGCCAGGCGGTCTCGGACTGGATGGAAATCGAGAAACAGCGCGGCATTTCCGTGACCAGTTCGGTGCTGCAGTTTGAGTATGACGGCTACTGCATCAATATATTGGATACGCCGGGCCATCAGGACTTTTCCGAGGATACGTACCGTACTTTGATGGCGGCCGATTCCGCGGTCATGGTCATCGACGGCGGCAAGGGGGTCGAGGATCAGACCCGCAAACTGTTTCAGGTGTGCGGCATGCGCCACATCCCCGTCTTTACTTTTATCAATAAGATGGACCGCGAAAGCAAGGACCCTTATGATCTTTTGCGGGAGGTGGAGCAGGAGCTGGGGATCGCGACGTGCGCCATGAACTGGCCGATCGGATCCGGGAAGCGGTTTGCCGGGGTATACGCTTTAGATGAAAAGAAAGTGCTGCGCTTTTCCGGAACCGGGGGCGCCACGGCCGCGCAGGTCAGCGCTTATGATCTCGATGATCCGGAATTAAAAGACAGTATCGAAACAGAGCTGTATCAGCAGTTGACGGATGATGTCGAGCTTTTGGAGATGGCCGGTGACGCCTTTGATTTAGCGGCGGTGCGAAACGGTGAGCTGTCTCCGGTCTTTTTCGGCTCGGCGCTGAATAATTTCGGGGTGGAAACCTTTTTAAAACATTTTCTGACGATGACCACGGCCCCTTTGCCGAGGCAGAATGTCGCGGTGACCGATGAGCGGTTCAGCGCGTTCGCTTTTAAAATCCAGGCCAACATGAACAAGGCGCACCGCGACCGCATGGCGTTCTTTCGCATCTGCTCCGGGAAGTTCACCAAGGGCATGGAAGTGTATCATGTCCAGGGCGGGCGGCGCATGAAGCTCAACCAGTCCAAGCAGCTGATGGCCGAGCAGCGCGAAACCGTGGAGGAGGCTTATGCCGGGGATATCATCGGCATCTTTGATCCCGGGGTGTTCAATCTCGGCGATACGATCTGCGATCCGAAAATGCGGGTGCGTTTTGACGGCATACCGGCCTTTGCCCCGGAGCATTTCTGCCGGGTCCGCCAGACTGACGCGATGAAGCGCAAGCAGTTTGTCAAGGGCATCACCCAGATCGCGCAGGAGGGGGCCATTCAGATCTTTCAGGAGCCGGGCGGCAGCATGGAGGATATCATTGTCGGCGTGGTCGGCGAGCTGCAGTTTGAGGTGCTGTCTTACCGTTTAAAAAACGAATACGGCGTCACGATCCGCATGGATCCGCTTGCTTATCAGTATATCCGCTGGGTGGATGAGTATGAGGGCGATATCGAGGATCTCGATTTAAGCAGCGACACGAAGATTGTCATCGATCTAAAATCGCGCTATCTGCTGCTTTTTACCAGCAGCTGGGGTGTCAACTGGGCCGCTGAGCATAATGATCATTTAAAATTATCCACATATTCCGCTTAAAAGCATGGTATTTTTCCACAAAAGGACTATAATAAGGCATGGAAGGAGTGGATAGAAATGATCAGGTTATATACCGCGCCGGGCAGTCAGTCGTGCCGCAAAGCCAAAAACTGGCTGACCAGTCGTCACATGGATTTTGTGGAAAAGAATATTTTATCTGCTCAGCTGCGCGAGGATGAGTTAAGAGAGTTCTTCGCGCGCAGCGAGAATGGCACAGACGATATTGTCTCCAAGCGCTCCAAGGTTTATCAGGAAAGCAATCTCGATTTCGATAACATGAGCATGCAGGAGCTGATTCATTTTATTCAGCAAAATCCGGCGATTTTGAAGCGCCCGATTATCATGGATGAGAGGCGTTTTCTCGTCGGCTACAACGATGAGGAAATTCGGGCGTTTATCCCGCGCGAGGAAAGAAGGACGGTTTAATCCGTCCTTTTTTTTGAAAAAACTAGTTTATTGCTTCATTTTTTTGTACAATATTCACGGAGGGGATTCAACATGTACGCGATTGGTTTAATGTCAGGCACATCCCTGGACGGCATTGACGCTTCGCTGTGTGAGATTCACGGCTGCGGGAAAAACACCACTCTGAAGGAGCTGGCTTTTCTCACTTTGCCGATGCCGGAAGTTTTAAAAGACCGCATCTTAAAAGCCTGCCGGCCGGAGACGTCCTCGGTCGATCTGATCTGCGCGCTGAATTTTGAGCTGGGGGAGATCTTCGCCAGGACCTGTTTCGCGGTGCTGGAAAAAGCCGGATTTCCTTTGGAGAAGCTTGATTTTGTCGCCTGTCACGGCCAGACGGTCTATCATCAGCCGTTCGCGGATGAAAATCATGTTCCCGGCACGCTGCAGATTGGGGAGGCGGCGGTGATCGCTTATGAGCTCGGCGTCGATGTGATCGATGATTTTCGCGTCATGGATATGGCCGCCGGGGGTCAGGGAGCGCCACTGGTGCCTTATACGGAATATCTGCTTTACGCGAGACCCAATAAAAAGCAGGTGCTGTTAAATATCGGCGGCATCGCCAATGTCACGTTTCTCAACGGTATGGATGAAGATGTCCGGGCATTTGATACCGGCCCGGGCAATATGATGGTCAACCACGCCATGCGCATGCTGTATCACAAGCCTTATGATGAGGACGGCAAAATCGCCCTGTCGGGAAAGGTTGTTTCGTCTATGCTTCAGGAGCTGATGAGCGATGCGTATATCTCGCTGGATCCGCCAAAAAGCACGGGCCGCGAGCATTTCTCGGAGGCGATGGTTGGTGCCTTATTGGAGAAGTATCGCGATCATCCCCGCGCCGATCTCATTCATACCCTGACCCGGTTTACGACGGAAGCGGTTTTGTATCATATTCGCAAATATTTTGGCGGGATTGACGCTCTGTATGTCGGCGGGGGCGGCGCCAGCAATCTTGCCATGGTGAAGTTTTTACAGGAGGGCCTGCCCGATACAAAAGTAGCGCGGCTGGAAAACAGCGAAGGCAAGGAGGCCCAGGCCTTTGTGATCTTAGGCAATGAGACGCTGCATCTGTCGCCCGCGAACATGCCTTCGGCGACAGGCGCGAAGGAGAAGGTCGTACTGGGGAAAGTGACCCCGGGAAGGAGAAAGAGTCATGTATTATATCGGAGTTGACGGCGGCGGCACGAAGACGAGTTTTACCCTTTTTGATGAGCAGGGCCGGGAATTGAATCATGTCGTGACGAAAACCACGCATTACGCCCAGGCGGGTGTGAAAAAACTGGCGAAGCGTTTAAAGAAGGGCGTGCAGAAGTGCCTGGATGTTCTGGAGGAAAAACCGGGTCATGATGAGGTGTGCATCGGTTTGGGGCTGGCGGGTTACGGCCGCGAGGAAAATGTCCGCGCCTTGATTGAGCAGGCGGTGCGCGAGGCGCTGGACGGCTACCGCTATGTCATTAAAAATGACGCCGAGATCGCGATGAAGGCGGCGTTAAGAGACCAGCCGGGAATTCTGGTTATCGCCGGAACCGGCTCGATCGCCTTGTCCAGTCAGCCTGACGGGCGCGCCGGCGGCTGGGGCTGGACGGTCGGTGATGAGGGCAGCGGCTACTGGATCGGCAAACAGTGTCTGGAGGCTTTTTCCAAAATGTCGGACGGTCGCAGGGAAAAGACGGTTTTGTATGATCTAGTCAAGGAGACTTTATCGTTATCGTCGGATGCCGCGATTGTCAGCTACACCTTAGAGAGGCCGGACAAGATTCGCCAGAATATCGCGGAACTGGCGAAGGTGGTCGGGGCGGCCGCGAAGCAGAATGACCCTTGCGCCCTGGAGATTTTAGAGAAGGCCGGGCAGGAGCTCGCCGCGATGGTGAACGTGCTGGCGAAAAACTTTGCAAGTGACCGCATCATCGCCACGTATATGGGCGGGGCTTTTAAGGCCGGGGACGCTTTGCTGGCGAGCTTTATCGCCGCGCTGGATGAAAAGGTTCTTTTGGTGGGGATGCCTTCGACGCCGGATATGGGCGCTTACCTCTACGCCAAAGAGATCGCTTAATAAAAAAAGACGCCGGATTTTCCGGCGTTTTTCTATCGCATTTTGGTGAATTTGCTTTTAAAAGCGGTGACATCCGCGAAGCGGACCGAGTATTTGTATTCCTTCTGGCCGTAGTAGAAAGAAACGGTGCGGCGTTTCGGGAAGGTCATCTTGCGCATGCGGCGGATTTCAAACATGCGGTCTCCCAGCAGCATGTTTTTCTGGCCGATGAAGAAGATGTCCTGAATCTCGATGGCGGCGATGAAGGTCAATAGCGTCAAAAGATTGATGTTGTTTAAAGCGAGTTTGATTTTGCCTTTGACATTGCTTGTGAAGACATTAAACTCCAGGTAGCATGTGTAGATCAGGACGATGAAATAGACGGTATAGAGAACGGCAAAGAAGATTTTGCCTGTTTTGCTGGCGGCCAGTTTTAAACTGGGGTCCATTTTTTTGGCTTTGTACAGGCCGTAGGGATAAGAGATTAAAATCATCGTAAAATAAATCAGAATACCCAGGACTACCCAAGGTAAAACGTTATTTAAAATCTCCATAGCTTCAACCCCTCGATACAGCCTTATTATAGGAAAAAACCGATTTTATTTCAACAAGTTTTTCTTAAAGGACGCGATCAATTTCGCTAAACCGTTCACGTCTGTCGTCCTGATATCCGACCATTCCAAAGGATAAAGGGCGCGGTAGCGGGGGCTCGTAAAGCGGTCGTCCAGAAGCAAAATGATGCCTTTGTCGTCACTGGTGCGGATGAGTCTGCCCGCCGCCTGCAGGACTTTGTTGAAGGCGGGATAGACATAGGCGACATCATAATCGAAATGGTCTTTGATCAGTTCCAGGTTTTCATTTTGATTCGGCAGGCCCAGCGAGACGATGACCACGCCGATCAGCTGTTCGCCTTTCAGATCCAGGCCTTCGGAAAACATGCCGCCTAAAACCGCGAAGAAGAAAACGGTTTGATGATCGTCTTTTTCGATCTGACTTAAGAAATCTTCTTTCTTTTCTTCGCTCATCTGGTTTTCCTGCCTGATGACAGGAATATTGTTATTAAGATATTCATAAGCCATGTCGAGATAGGCGTAGCTGGGAAAATAAACCAGATAATGGCCGGGATAATGATCTTTTAAAAGCTCAAAGTAGCGGCGCATCAAGGGCAGGCTGTTTTCGCGGCTGGAGTAGCGGGCGTTGAAGTCTCTGGCGATGCAAAGCAGGCGGTTGTTTGGATCAAAGGGGGAAGGGAAATAGTATTTGTGATCTTTTTCCTGTCCTCCTAAAAGCTGATAAAAATAGCGGATCGGCAACAGCGTCGCCGAGAACAGAATCACACAGGAGGCGTTTTGATAGAAGGAGATCAGACAGCGCGAGGGATCAAGGCAGACGAGCTGAACGCCGTCATGGTAGGTGGTGATGAAATCCTCATTGTAGTAAGCCGCGATGCGGATGATGTCGCAGGCTTCAAAAAAAGCGTTCGTGAGGGCTTCTTTCATCGCTCCTTCCGGCATTTTTAAAAAGGCTTTCTGGCATAACAGGGTAAACAGCGTGCAGGTTTCCACGAGGGCGGTGTCGAGCTCTTTCTGGGTTGTCTTTTCACATTCTTTTATTAGTGCTTTGAGGGTCTCGTACAGGGCTCCTTTTTTGGGATGTATGGCTTTTTCTGCTTCTTTTAAGGTTTCTAAATTTAAGCTGGCGGAAAACATCGCGCGGCCGCGGTCGACGAGATTATGGGCCTCATCGACCAGAATCGCCGGGCGGTTGAGGTTTTTCAGGCTGACCTTGGGATCGAAGACATAATTCATATCCCCGATGATGACATCGCAAAACAGGGCGAGGTCAAGGGAAATTTCAAACGGGCAGACCTGATACTGACTGGCGGTCTCTAATATATTGCCGCGGTCATAGTCATCATAGTTTTTAATTAAATTTTCCAAAGCCATATTGACATGATCATAATGACGCGCGGCATACTCACATGTGTCGCACGCCAGATCAAAAGGGCAGATTCTTTCCTTGGCGGTCAGGCGGATGGTTCTTAGCTTCAGGCCGTTTTTTTTCAGAAGGGCGATGTTTTCCTGGGGGATGATCTGGGTGACATTTTTCGCGGTGGCGTAAAAGATCGTCTGGTGATAGTTCAGGGCCAGTCCTTTTAAGGCCGGATAAAGCACGGAGAGGGTTTTCCCGATGCCGGTCGCGGCCTGGAGAAACAGAACCTCGTGGTCTCTCATCGCTTTCAGGCACGTTAAGGCCATCTCTTTTTGATGCTCCCGGAGCGTCTCGTAAGGAAAGCGCATGGCGGTGATGCTTTCGTCTCTTGTCTCGCGGTGGCTGATGACCATGTTCAGCCATTTTTTAAGTTCCGTGACGGTGTTTTCAAACCATTCTTTTAGCTGGGAAAATGAGTATGTTTCCACCAGGTCGAGGCTTTGGCGGTCATCGAGATGAACGTAGGTGATCTTGATTTTCATGCCGTCGAGCTTTTCATCACAGGCGTAGATATAGGCGTAAATTTTCGCCTGGGCGAGATGATGGGGGACGGGAGAAATATAGCTGTCTAAATCCCTCATGGTGGTTTTGATCTCATGGACGATAAAGCCGTCCTCATCCTGGTCAATGCCGTCGGCTCTTCCCGCCAGGGTGAATAAATCATCGACCGTGATTTTTAGAAAGACCTCTTTTTGATAATGGGGGCCCTGGCGGGCCTGGATGTACTGATGCATGCGCGTCCCGTCGAGGCCGGAAACACCTCCGGCTTCAACATTTAAAGGCCCGCTGCGATACAAGAATTCCGCCGCTTCCCTGATCCCGATTTGATATTTCGCCATGCTTCTCACCGCCATGATGATAACATAAAAAAGCCATTATGCTTTTAAATAACAAAATCACCGTGCTCCATGATGACCATCGTGGTGCCGTCGGCCAGTTTTCCGACTACCTTCATGTCCGGGGTGCCGATCATGAAGTCATTGTGGTTGCCGGCGACATTGACACCGATTTTGTCAAGCTCCTCATCGCTCATGCGGGTGCCGCCCTTGACATTGGTCGGGAAGCTGGCGCCTAAGGCGAGATGGCTGGCGGCATTTTCATCGATCAGGCCGTTGTAGAAGACGCGGTTCATCTGCGTGATCGGGGACTGTTTGGAGACCAGCGCGACTTCGCCTAAATAATGGCTGGCTTCGGACTGGGAGATCGTGTCTTCGAGGTTTTTCAGATTGCTTTTCGCCGTCGCTTTGACACAGCGGCCGTTTTCAAAGGTTAAAGCGAAATCCTCGACGAGCTTGCCGCCCATGTTCAAAGGCCGGCTGGCGACGGCGGTGCCGTTGACGCGGTATTTATCGGGATCCGTGAAAATCTCCTCGGTCGGAATGTTGGCGACATAAGGCGGGGTTGAGGCATCGCCCATATCGGCGGCACTTGTCCAGATGTGATTTTTCACGAGGCCGATTTCTATATCCGTGCCCAGCTCGGTGGTGATATGCAGGCTGTCAAACTGTTTCTCATTGAGCCACTGGCTGTGCCGGGAGAGATTTTCACAGTGCTGTTTCCAGTTCTCGACGGGATCGCTGTCTTTGTCGACGCGCACCATCGCCATGATGTTTTCGTCCAGTTTCGCGTAGGCTTCCTCCTCGCTTAATTCCGG
The DNA here is from genome assembly GCA_964596105.1 of uncultured Erysipelotrichales bacterium. Taxonomy (GTDB): domain Bacteria; phylum Bacillota_I; class Bacilli_A; order Erysipelotrichales; family Coprobacillaceae; genus CAJUOR01. The sequence goes on from CAZQRT010000030.1 coordinate 8,594, forward strand.
ATAAACTTTCTTCGCCCATACCGGGTTGGCTAATGTTGTTCCCGTCCACTGCAGCACGCCTTTGTGGATGTAGGCGCGGATGACGTTACGCAGATCATTGCCGGCCAGACCAAGCGCCCTGGCTTTTTCCGGCTCGACATCGTTCATTAAATCCGGGTACGTCGTGCCGATACCCATCTGCGCGGCGCCCTGGCGCAAATAGTAGTCCACGGCCTCTTTTTTCCATTCCGGCACCTCGCGCAGGATGTCCGTGTCAACATATTTGGCGCGCAGGTGATTCAGTTCCGGGTCGTTCCATTCAATGACGACATCTTTCGCGCCCATCGCGAAAGCCTCCTTGGCGATGGTGAGCGCGATCTCGCGATATTCGGTGGAAGCCTGCAGGTAAAGGATCTGTCCGGGCTGCAGATTCACGCCGACTTTTAATAGCATTTGGGCATATTTTGGATACAGTGATTTTTCCATAGTGTTCCTCCTTTTTGGCCATTATAGCAAATATTTCTTTTTTATAAAAGACGGGTTTATGATATAATGATCTCGAGGTGATCACGATGCTTGATTACGGCATACTAAAGAAGTTTCATCAAGGTATGGCCCTGGATGCCTACCGGGTTTTCGGGGCGCATTTCAGCAAAGAAAATGACCTGAGCGGCGTGCGTTTTACAGTCTGGGCGCCGGAGGCTCTGGCGGTCAGCGTGATCGGAGAATTCAACGACTGGGATGCCGCGGCCAGTCCCCTGGACCGCGATTTAGGGGACGGCAGTGTCTGGACGGGCTTCATCGCGGGCGTGAAGGAATTTGACATGTACAAATATGCCATTCTCACCAAGGATCACCGCCTCGTCGAAAGAGCGGACCCGTACGCGTTTTTCTCGGAAAAAAGGCCGGGTACCGCCAGCAAGGTTTACGATCTCGAGAAGTTCCCGTGGAATGATCAGAGCTGGATGGAGAAGCGGGACCGCAACTTTGATTCGGCCCTGAATATTTATGAGGCTCATATCGGCAGCTGGAAACTGAAGACCGAAGCCACCGATGAGGAAGACGGCGAGTTTTTCTCTTATGAAGAGATGGTGGATGAGATCATCCCTTATATCAAAGAGATGGGATATACCCATCTCGAACTGATGCCTTTGACCGAGCATCCGTTTGACGGCTCCTGGGGATATCAGGTGACCGGGTATTATTCCGCGACCAGCCGCTACGGCAATCCCCGCCAGCTCATGCATTTCATCAGCAAGTGCCATGAGAACGGGATCGGCGTGATCATGGATTTTGTCCCCGCGCATTTTGTCAAAGACGGGCACGGCCTCTATGAGTTTGACGGCAGCTGTCTGTATGAGTATCCGGATGACAACCGCCGCTTCAGCGAATGGGACACGGTTTATTTTGATCTCGGCCGCGAGGAAGTGCGCAGCTTTTTGATGAGCAGCGTGGACTTCTGGCTGCGGTATTTCCACTTTGACGGCATCCGTTTTGACGCCGTCAGCAACCTGATTTTCTGGAAGGGCAACAAGAGTCTCGGCATGAATGACGGGGCCGTGGATTTTATGAAGCGCATGAACTTCCATATCCATGAGCGCTTTCCGCAGGTGATGATGATCGCCGAGGATTCTTCCGACTTTCCGAATGTCACGAAGCCGACCGTGGCCGGCGGGCTTGGTTTTGACTATAAATGGGATCTGGGCTGGATGAATGACACCTTGAAGTATGTCGGCTTTGATCCCGTCTACCGTCAGTACCATCATCAGCTGATGACGTTCTCGATGGCTTATTTCTATTCCGAACGTTTCATCCTGCCGTTCTCGCATGACGAGGTCGTCCATAGCAAGGGCACGATCATCGACAAGATCTACGGGGATTTCGATCAGAAATTCGCGCAGCTCAAGACGCTTTACATGTACATGATGACCCATCCCGGCAAGAAGCTGAACTTTATGGGTAACGAGCTGGGCGAGTTTAAGGAGTGGGATGAGAAGAAGGCCTTAGGCTGGAATATTCTTTCCTTCCCGGCCCATGACGCGTTCCATCATTATATTCAGAAGCTCAATGAACTGTACGCCAAATATCCGGCGCTGTATGAGGAAGACTACCAGTATCCCGGCTTTAAGTGGATGATCGTGGATGATCACGAGCAGTCTTTGTTCAGCTACGTGCGTAACGATCAGAAGGGTCATATCCTGCTGACGGTTTTGAACTTCACCCCGAATGTTCATCACGGCCTGCGCGTGCCGGTGCCGGTGCGCGGCAAGTACCGCGAGATTTTGAACAGCGATCAGGATATTTACGGGGGATCCAATCTCTTGAATCCCAATCTTCTGTTCAGCGAGGATGTGCCGCAGCTGGCGGAAAAGCAGTCCATCGTCATCGAGCTGGGGGCGTTCGCGGCGACGCTGATCGTCCTTGAGGAGCGGCTGCCGGCAGCCAAACCGAAAAAGTTAAAAAGCAAGTTGAAGAGCGGTTAATTCACGATAACCGCTTTTTTTTAATGCCCTTTCAAAAGCCCTTTCAAACTCCGCTTTTTTCATGAAATCTTATTGAATTATAAACGGCAACTTGCTATAATGCCTTTGCGTGAGAAAGAGGAGGATATTATGTTTGGCAGTAAAGAAGAGTTTCAGCTGGAATTTTCCAAACGCATCGTTGAACTGTATGGCCGTTCCATTGAGGAGGCTCATATCACGGAGAAGTTCATGGTCCTCGAAGCGATGGTACGGGATTATGCCTCGATCAACTGGGCGGCGACCAAAGCACGGGTCAGCCGCAATCACCAGAAGCAGATGCATTACTTTTCAATGGAATTTTTATTGGGACGCCTGCTAGTGAATAACATGATGAATTTGGGAATTTACGACATCGTCAAGGAAGGCTTGGCGGATTTCGGCATCAACATCCACGAACTGGAGGAACTGGAAACGGATGCCGCTTTGGGCAACGGCGGACTGGGACGCCTGGCTGCCTGTTTTATGGACTCTTTAGCGAGCATGGGACTGCCCGCGCAGGGCAATACGATTCGCTATGAGTACGGGTTATTTAAACAGAAGATTGTCAACGGTTATCAGGTGGAGGTGCCTGATCAGTGGATGAAGATCGGCAACGGCTGGGAGGTCAGAAAGCCGAAGCACACGACCGATGTCAAGTTTTACGGGCATGTCAATGTCACTTATGACGAGCATGGCAAGATGCGCTTTGAGCATGTGGACGCGGAATGCGTCAGCGCGGTTCCTTACGATATGCCGATCGTCGGGGATCACAGCGAGGTGACCAACACCTTAAGGCTGTGGTGGCCGGAGGCCAGTGAGAATATCCCTGTCAACAAGGATTTCCGGCAGTACATTCAGGAGGTCCGCGATATCTCGCAGACGCTTTATCCTGATGACTCGACCCAGGCCGGACGCATTTTGCGTTTAAAGCAGCAGTATTTCTTTGTGTCGGCGGGGCTGGCGGCGATCGTCCGCGATCATCTGCGCACGTACGGCAC
>CAZQRT010000030.1:12171-15168 GCA_964596105.1 uncultured Erysipelotrichales bacterium
TGCCCGCACCAAGACGAATGATGAGGGCAAGGTTTACCGGATGTCGATCATCAAGGACGGCCAGGTTCATATGGCTCATCTCGCGATCGTCGGATCGTTCAGTGTCAACGGCGTGGCCAAGCTCCACACCCAGATCCTCAAAGAGCAGGAAATGAAAGATTTCTATGAGCTCTATCCGGAAAAATTCAACAATAAGACCAACGGCATCACGCACCGCCGCTGGCTGGCTTACGGCAATCCGCAGCTGGCTGATCTGATCAGCGCCACGATCGGTAATACCTGGATCAAGCAGCCGGAAAAGCTCGAGGATCTCATGGCTTATGTCGATGACGAAAATGTCCAGAAGCGTTTTTTAGAGGTCAAGAAGGAAAGAAAGAAGATCCTCGCGGATTATATTTATACGCATAATCACATTGCCGTGGACCCGGACAGCATTTTTGATGTCCAGGTGAAAAGGCTTCACGCTTATAAACGGCAGCTTTTGAATGTCCTGCATATCATCTATCTGTATCGCGAGATGAAGGAGAACCCGGGTTTCCGGATTTATCCGCGCACCTTTATCTTTGCCGCCAAGGCGGCGCCGGCGTATCATTTCGCGAAAAAGGTCATCAAGCTCATCAACAGCGTGGCGGATGTCGTCAACAACGATCCTGACACGAACGCTTATTTGAAGGTCGTTTTCCTGGAGAACTACGGGGTGACCCTGGCCGAGAAAATCATGCCGGCGGCGGATGTCTCGGAGCAGATTTCCACGGCGGGCAAGGAGGCTTCCGGCACGGGCTGCATGAAGTTCATGATCAACGGCGCGATCACGCTGGGCACCATGGACGGCGCCAATGTCGAGATTCATGAGCGCGTCGGTGATGAGAACTGTGTGATCTTCGGTTTGCGGGATCAGGATATCGCCGCTTTCAATCAGAGCGGATCTTATAAAGCCTGGGATTATTATCACGGCGACTACAAACTCAAGCGGGTGGTGGATTCTTTAATGGACGGCAGCTGGTCAGCGAACCGCGATGAATTCCGCGCGATCTTTGAGGAACTGATGAACCGCAATGATGAATATTATTTACTGGCGGATTTCAAGCCATATATTGAAGCCCAGAAGCGGATTGAGGAGCTCTATCGCGATCCTGGCCGCTGGGCGAGGATCTGTTTAATCAATATCGCCAAGGCCGGTTACTTCTCCAGTGACCGCACCATCGCCCAGTATGTCGAGGATATCTGGCATATCGAACCTGTCAAGGAATAAATACGGGCCGCGTTTCTGCGGCTCTTTTTTGGCAGAAGGAGGATTTTTATGGATCAACATATTAATTTATATGCTTATCTTGATGATGACCAGCTGATCAGCGCCTACCTCTCGAGGTTTTATTATGAGGGGAAAAGCACGATTTTCCGGCTCCGCGACTACCGGCACGGCACCCTGACCGATCTCGAGACGGTGAGCACGTATGAGGACCGCCGGGGCGGTTATATGGTCTATCAGTTAAAAGCTCCTTATCCGCTCGTGATCGGGGCGGAGTACGATGTCATCGACGCTTACGGGCTGTCCTGCGCCCTGGTTTACGGCCGCATCAGCCGCCTGGCCAGTTTTGATGAGCGTTTCAGCTGTCTGGACGCGAAGCTGGGATCACTTTACTCCCCGACCGAGACCATCTTTCGGGTGTGGGCCCCGACGGCGACCAAGTGCAAGCTGGAGTGTATCTTCAACGGGCAGTCTGTCACTTACCGCATGCAGCGCCTGGATCACGGCATTTTTGAGGCCGTAGTCCCCGGTGATCTAGACGGGGTGAGCTACACGTATCTCGTGCGCAACGCCGAGGACTGGCAGCAGGCGATTGACCCTTACGCTTACGGTTCGACAAGCAACGCCAAGCAGTCGGTTGTCATCAATCCCGAGAAGATCAAGGTTGATTTAAAAAAATCATGTCTGCCGCCTTTGGAACATTATACCGACGCCATCATCTATGAGATGAGCGTGCGTGATTTCACGATGATGAAAGACTCCGGGATCGTCCATCACGGCAAGTATCTCGGGCTGTGTGAGGAAGATACTCATTTGCCTTCGGGGACGGCGACCGGTTTGGCGCATTTAAAGGAACTGGGCATCACGCATGTCCAGCTCATGCCGGTCGGGGATTTCGCCACCGTCGATGAAGATCATCCCGAGGTTTATTACAACTGGGGATATGATCCGATCCAGTACAATGTCCCGGAGGGCAGTTACGCCACGGATCCCCGTGACGGCTACTGCCGGATTCTGGAATTCAAACAGATGATCGCCAAGTTTCATGAAAACGGGATCCGCGTCATCATGGATGTCGTTTATAATCATATGTATGACCGTTATCAGACGGCTTTTGAGAAGATCGTGCCCGGCTATTTTTTCCGTCAGGGCAAAAACGGCGAAGTGTCCAACGGCTCGTACTGCGGCAATGATGTCGCCTCGGAGCGGCCGATGGTGCGCAAGTTTATTGTCGAGTCGTGTCTGCGCTGGGTGAAAGAGTACGGTGTGGACGGCTTCCGTTTTGACCTTATGGGAATTTTGGATATTGATACTTTGAATCAGATCGTGAGGACCTGTCTTGAGGTTGATGAGAATCTCATGTTTTACGGCGAGGGCTGGAACATGCCGACGATTTTAAATGACAGCCGCAAGGCCATGATCTCTAATTACAACCGGCTGGACCGGGTCGCTTTTTTCAACGACCGCTACCGCAATGCCTGCCGCGGTCCGTTAGGCGCGGAGAATTTCTTTAAGAAGGGTTATTCCGCCGGCAACACATACTTAACTCATGATATGGCCGTGGCCATGCTCGGGTGTGACTATCTGGGGGATCCCTGGCGTTCCGTCAATTTTATCGAGTGTCATGACAATGAGACGTTCTGGGACAAGCTCAAGGCGAGCAACGCCGGCAGTCCGAAAGAGACGCTGGGCAAACGCGTGAATCTCGCCAACGGCATGCTTTTACTGAGTCTCGGGGTGCCTTTTTT
>CAZQRT010000031.1:0-9155 GCA_964596105.1 uncultured Erysipelotrichales bacterium
GGACTGTTCTATCGCTGCGGACATCACCATGTAGCTGGCGAAGATGTGGCTCTTCTCAGTCTGGAGAGAGGCAAAGAAATGATTCGTCGTAATGGCGCTGTACTTCTCGGATGGTCTGCTAAAGCAAACAATCTGATTACGACAAAAACAGCCGAGGCTTCTGCCGGTTTGACTGATACTTTCCGGATGCCAGCTGGTGGCGATGCCAGGGTCTACGCGGTATGGGCAGTAGATGCCAACAATAACTCAATTGCGGATTACAATGAGAGTATCTCTAATCAGCAACCTTCGCAACCGGAACAGTGGATACCTGTACCTCCGGTAAACGATACTCCATTACCTCCGAATTCCTATGTAGTATCACCTGCTACTGGAGAGAAGATTAACTAGGCAAGTGATCAGGCTCAACGACTCTATCTCTTGTGGTTGCATTTGGTTTATGCGTCACAGTCCTTCGCAGAGGACATCTGAGATAATTCGGTAAGAACCTGCTAGCTTTTTCGATAAAATTCAATACACAAAACAAACGCTCCTGGCTTTATTGCCGGGGGCGTTTTCAATTGGGCCTTAGTAAATAATTGCAGGTTAGGGATATCTTTAAGGTAGCTGTTGACATACTTTAATCAACAGTAATCCTGCAGAAAACTCCATATTCCGGCTGCTTTCAGTTCTCCCATTTTTCCGGTTGAAACCCGCTTTTACAATTGAATAACAGGCCGCTTTCTGCTATCATAGGAATGGCTTCAATCGATCAGTGGACGGCACTGTTTTTTTTATCCATGAGGTTGATAATATGGAAATAGAATGGTTGTTATGGATTCAGGAGCATTTGAGTCATCCGGTTCTGGATGTGATTATGAAGGTGATCACCAATCTGGGAAGCTTTGCTTTCATCTGGGTGGTGATCATGCTTTTGATCTGGCGCAAGGACAAAAATAATGCCCTGACGTTATTTTTCGCTTTGGCTTTATCGCTTCTTTTCAGTAACTTTATCATCAAGAATATCTTTCGGAGAAAACGGCCGTTTACCGTGTATCCGCACGTGTCTTTGAAGATTCCCGCGCCGCGGGATTACTCTTTTCCCTCCGGGCATACTTCGGCATCCTTCGCGGCGGCCTTTGTCATCGGAAACCGTTATCCCAAATACCGTATTCCGGTCTATGTGCTGGCTTTGCTCATCGCTTTTTCCCGGCTTTATTTCTTTGTTCACTATCCCAGCGATGTCGCGGTCGGCGCTCTGATCGGATGCGTCTGCGGTTATACCGCCTGTCTGTTTAAACCAAAGGAGGCCTGAGTTCATGGGCAAAATCATCGCCGTAACCAACCAGAAAGGCGGAGTCGGCAAGACGACCACCAGCGTGAACCTCGCCAGCGCCCTGGCTTATCTGGGCCGGCAAGTGCTGCTTGTCGATATCGATCCCCAGGCCAACGCGACCCAGGGCATCGGGGTTGACAGGCTTGCCATGACCGGCTCCATCTATGAAGTCATCATGCAGGAAAGAAGCATCAGCGATGTGCTTTTACCGACCAGCGTTCCCAACCTTCATGTCGTGCCCTCCAAAATCGATCTGGCCGGAGCGGATCTGGAACTGGCGGAAGTCAGAGTCGGCCGGGAAAAAAGACTGAAAGTTCAGCTGGATTCTATCGCCGATCAGTACGATTTCATCATCATCGACTGCCCGCCTTCTCTGGGGCTTTTAAATACCAACGCCTTAACCGCGGCCCACACCGTCATTATTCCCGTGCAGTGCGAATACTACGCCCTGGAAGGCTTAACCCAGCTGTTAAGCACCATCCGCCTGACCCAGAGAGTCTTTAATCCGCGCCTGTCGATTGAAGGGGTGCTTTTGACCATGCTTGATCAGCGCACCAATTTAGGCGTCGAGGTCAGTCAGGAAGTCCGGAAATATTTTAAAGAAAAAGTTTACCGCACCTTTATTCCCCGCAACATCAAATTAAGCGAAGCCCCTTCGGCGGGCATGTGCATCTTTGACTACGACCGCCGTTCGGAAGGTGCCAAGGCATACGCGGCCCTGGCGAAGGAAGTGATTGAACACAATGCCTAAAAAAAGGCTGGGCAGAGGGCTCAATGAAATGTTTGGCGGCGACCTGGAAAATCTCATCGAGGATATTCAAAACAATCCCCAGTCCAGTATCACCCAGATCCCCCTGGCCCAGATTCGTCCCAATCCCTATCAGCCGCGCCGGGTTTTTGATGAGGAATCCTTAAAGGAGTTAAGCCAGTCGATTGCCGCCCACGGCGTTTTTACCCCCGTGCTTCTAAAAGAGAGCCTCAGCGGCTATGAGATCGTCGCCGGGGAAAGACGAGTGCGCGCCGCTAAAATGGCCGGACTTACCGAAATTCCCGCGATTCTCGTATCCTTCAGCGATGACGAGATGATGGAAATCGCCCTGCTGGAAAACATTCAGCGCGAAGACCTCAACGCCATTGAGGAAGCCCGCGCCTATCAGACTTTGATGGACCAGCTGGGCTTGACCCAGGAGGAGCTGGCCAGCCGCCTCGGCAAATCCCGGGCCCACATCGCCAATACCCTGAGATTACTAAAACTGCCCTCAAAACTGCAGGAGGCCGTCTTAGACAACCGCTTAAGCATGGGCCATGTCCGGCCTTTGATCACCTTAAGCGAAAAAGACGCCCTGGAAATCGGGGAGAAAGCCATCAATAATCATTTATCGGTGCGCGATGTCGAGAAGCTGGCGCAAAACCTCTCAACAAAGAAAAAATCAGCTCCTCCTTCTGTGGATGAGCACTATAGCTACGCGGAAAAACTCTTAAGAGACAAATACCGCACCAGTGTTAAAATTCATGATAAAAAAATCGTCTTGAGCTTTACCGACGACGATGATTTAAACCGCCTTCTGGAGCTGTTTGATGTCCTGGAAGATGTATAGGAGGAAGACACAATGGAAAAAATAATCAGCGGCAAAGTCCGCGATGTCTACGCGATTGATGAGTCTAAACTGGTGATTGTCACCACCGACAAGATCTCAGCCTTTGACGTCATCATGCCCACCCCGGTACCCGGCAAAGGCAAAGTATTAAATCAGGTCGCCAACTTCTGGTTTGACTACACGAAAGACCTCGTGAAAAACCATCTCATCACCACAAATTTAAAGGACATGCCGGAATTCTTTCAAAGTGACGAGTATGAAGACCGCACCATCATGGTTAAGCGCCTGAAGATGATCCCTTATGAAATCATCGTGCGCGGCTACATCTTTGGCAGCATGTGGAAAAGCTATGAGGCTGGCGAAGACTTCTGCGGACATCCTTTCACCCGTACCTACCAGCAGGCCGAAAAGCTCGACAAGCCGATTTTGACCCCTTCCACCAAGAGTAAAACAGGCCATGACATCAATGTCTCCTTTGCCGATATGGCTTCTGATATCGGGGCTGATTTATCAAATCAGATTGAAAAAATAAGTCTCGCGATCTACGAGCGCTGCGCTGATTACGCCCTTTCGAAAGGAATCATCATCGCCGATACCAAATTTGAGTTCGGCCTTGATGAAAATGGTGAGCTGGTGTTAGCTGATGAAGTTTTAACGCCGGATTCCAGCCGCTTCTGGGACGCTTCCAGGTATCAGACCGGCACCTCCCCGGAAAGCTTCGACAAGCAGTTCTTGCGGGACTGGCTGATCGCCAATCATCTTGACGGGGTATCTCCGGCTCCGGAAATTCCCGCTGAGATCATCGCCAAAACCAGTGAAAAATATGCTCAGTGTTTAAAGATGCTGACCGCGTAAAAGCCCTTTAGGGGCTTTTTTAAGAAGGTGAAAAAACATGGACCGCATGAAAGAAATCGGCGACACCATCGCTTATGCCGGGGAAATCATGCTGGAGAGCGGCTCGGAAATCTACCGCGCCGAACAGACCATGGAGCGCATGGCCCGCTCTCTGCACATCGCCGAAGTGGATATTTTTACCCTGCCGTCATGCATTTATCTGACCCTGCGCGACGGGGATGACAGTTATACGCGCGTCAAAAGAGCGTATCCCAAAAGCTGTGATCTCGCCCGCATCTCCGCCATCAATCAGTTATCGCGGGATATGGAAAGCGGCGAGATTTCTTTGGACTATTGTCAAAAGCGCCTGCGTGAGATCGCCTGCCAGCCGCGCCTGGCGCGCTGGAAAACCGCTTTGCTTATGGCTTTGGCCTGCGCGGTATTTGCCGTCATGCTCAAGCAGGGCTCCCTCAAGGATTTTCTGTGCACCTTTTTCATTAGCTGGCTCGCCTATTTTGTCCTTGACCGCTTAAATTCCCGCAACCTCCATATTTTATTAAAGAATATTATCATCACCATGCTCGTGACGTTTTTAACCGTGTTATGCGTGCGTGTCGGGCTCGGGGAGCATCAGGACGCCATCATTGTCGGCAACATCATGCTGATGGTGCCCGGCGTCGCTTTAACAAACGCCGTGCGCGATACCTTGAACGGGGATATCCTGTCAGGCACCATCCGCATCTTAGAGGCGGTCACGATCGCGATCGGGATCACGATCGGCGCCGGGGTAGTCTTGTATGTGGCGGGGATGGCGGGCTTATGATCATTCAGTTTATCTGCGGGTTTCTCTCCTGCGTCGGCTTCGCCTTTTTCTTCAACGCCCCGAAACGCTCCATTTTATTATCCGCCATCGCCGGGGGACTGGGCTGGGTGTGCTATGAGGAGCTGGTCCAGGTTTTCGCCTGGGATGAGGTCATCGCCACCCTGGCGGCGACGGTCCTTTTAGGCACGCTTTGTGAGATCTTCTGCCGCATTCAGAAAGACGCGGTGACCATCTATATCATTCCCGCGATCCTGCCGCTGGTGCCCGGGGCCGGTTTGTATCAGACCCTGACCGCCTATCTGGCCGGGCAGTGGAGTCTTGTCCTGTCTTATGGTCTGACTACTTTAGGCTGCGCCATCAGCATCGCCATCGGCATCCTCATCGTCTCGACAGTATCCACATATTTATGGCACTCGTGAACAAAAAAGGGTATAATGGGGATCAAGGGGGAAAAGGACCATGGATACGAAATTAACGGATTTATACGCCAGCATGACGTTTACCGACGACGTCATGAAAGAGCGCATCCCGAATTCCACCTACAAGGCTTTTCATGAGATGATGGACCGCCAGGAGGCTTTAAGCCGCGAGGTCGCGACCGTCATCGCCAATGCCATGAAAGTCTGGGCGGTGGAAAAAGGCGCGACGCACTTCGTGCACTGGTTTACGCCTTTAAACGGCAATACCGCCGGCAAGCATGACGCTTTTCTGGAACCGGTGGACGACGGTCACGCGATTCTCGAATTCAGCGGCAAGTCTTTAAGAAAAGGCGAACCGGACGCTTCCAGTTTTCCCAGCGGCGGCTTAAGGGCCACTTTTGAAGCCCGCGGCTACACTGCCTGGGACTGCACTTCACCCGCTTTTGTCTATCAGAATACGTTATATATTCCGACCTTGTTCTGCTCTTATACCGGCGAGGCGCTCGATAAAAAAACCCCGCTGTTACGCTCGGGGGACGTCTTAAGCAAGGAAGCGACCCGGCTTTGTCACCTTTTAGGTCTAGAAGATGTGAAACGGGTGACAGCCAAAGTCGGGGCGGAGCAGGAATATTTTTTAGTGGACCGCAAATATTATGAACAGCGCCTCGATTTGCGCCTGACCGGGCACACGTTGTTTGGGGCGAAGCCGCCGAAGGGCCAGGAGCTCGATGATCATTATTTCGGCCAGATCCAAAGGCGCGTCGCGGCTTTTATGGAAGAGCTGGACGGGGAACTTTGGAAGCGCGGCATTCCCAGCAAGACCCGTCACAATGAAGTGGCCCCTGCCCAGCATGAGATCGCCTGCGTGTTCCGCGATGTCAACCTGACCGCGGACAACAACCATCTCATGATGGAAATGATGCAGCGCATCGCGAAAAATCATGATTTGATCTGCTTGCTGCATGAGAAACCTTTCGCCGGCGTCAACGGCTCGGGCAAGCACAACAACTGGTCGGTCGTGACTGATACCGGCGTCAACCTCTTTAATCCCGGCCCTGACCCCATTCACAATCTGCCGTTTTTAGCGGCTTTCTCGTGTGTGATCAAAGCGGTTGACGATTATGCCGACATGCTCATGATGAGCGTGTCCTCGGCGGGCAACGATGAGCGTTTAGGCGGCCATGAAGCCCCGCCTTCCATCATGAGTGTCTTTATCGGCGAGGAGCTGATGGCGACGGTCAATGATCTTGTCGACGGGGTCAAGCAGGACAGCCATCATGACGAGCGCTTTAACACCGGGGTTTCGGTCATCCCGACGTTCTCGAAAGACAAGACCGACCGCAACCGCACCAGCCCGTTCGCTTTTACCGGCAACAAGTTTGAGTTTCGCGCGGTGGGATCCTCACAGTCGATCTCGGGTCCGAACACGATTTTAAATACCATCCTGGCTGATGCCATGAAAACCATGGCTGATACGATTGAACAAAGTCCGCTGCCGCGTGAGGAGGCTATTCTCGCCTGTGTCAAAGACTTCCTGCGCGACCACCGCCGTATTATCTTCAACGGTGACGGCTATTCCAAAGAATGGCAGGAAGAAGCGAAACGGCGCGGGCTGTTTGACGCCCGGGATACCGTGGAGTCCGCCGCGGTATTGAAGAATCCGGAAAAGACGAGAATCTTCTCCGAGCTCGGCGTCTATTCAAAAAGCGAGCTGGAAAGCCGTTATGATATCCTTTTAAACAATTACAACAGCACCTTGCAGGTGGAAGCGCAGACGGCTTTGAAGATGGTGAAGACGATGATCTATCCGGCCGGGCTGGCTTACCTGGGGGCGATTAGTCAGGATGTGGCCAGTGCCAGGGCGGCCGGGGTCGAAGCCGGTTTTCTGATAAAGGATGTTCAGGCCATCAGCAATATCCTTAGCGGCATCCGTCAGAAGGTTTCCGCTTTGGAGCAGGCGGTCGCTTTAGCGAAGGCAGCGCGCGCGGATATTTATGAAACGAGCTGCATCTGGCGTGACCAGGTGCGCGGCGGCATCCGGGATTTACGGGTCAGCGTGGATCTTCTGGAGGAGAATATCGACGCCAAATACTGGCCGCTGCCGACTTATACCGATTTGATGTTTGGAATCTGAAATCTTTAAACTTTTATTGATGAGCCGTGCGGAGGTGACCGGGGATGAGAAAGAAAATAGCGCTTGCTGCCATTTGCTTTTTAGCTTTGGTCATCATCGTATTAGTCATTTTATTGTGGAATGTCTCGCCGATTCAGCTGCGCCGCACGGTGTTTGATTTTCAGGTGAATACCGAGATTCCCCAGACGCCGGAAACTTATGTGGTCGCCAATCCTCAGGTGCTGGCGCACTGTGAGGTGCATACCGAAGGGGTTGACTCGAGTCTCTTGGCGGTGTATCCGGCTTATGTGCTGTATGAGGGACGGCGCTTTGATTTTCAGATCAATATCGCCGATCATAAGATTCCCGAGCTGGCTTTAAAGGACTCCCGCGTGGTGGTGAACTGTTTTGTCAACAGCAGCTATCAGGCGAAGGATTTAGTGACCGTAAAAGATGACAGCAAAACGAACATTTATTTTGAGGATGCCGGCGGCAACCAGAGTGAGGCCATCACCTTCGATCACGCCGGCAATTACGAGTACTGGATTTACGCCAAGGACAGCTCCGATAATTTCGCCAGGGTGCGGATTCGTTTTGATGTCAAAGAGGATACCGTGCCGCCGGTTATTTCCGGCGTTGAACCGCAGACGCTGTCAGTGGGAGAGGAGTTTGATGCCATGGCCGGGGTCAGCGCGGTTGACAACGCCGACGGCGATGTCACCATGCGCCTTGAGGTGACGGGCCAGGCGGATCTTTCTAAAGCGGGCCAGTATTATTTAACATACCGGGTTTATGACAATGCCGGCAATCTCGCCAGGGAACAGCGGCAGATCACGGTGATCGAAAGCGGCATGACCGGGGCGCCGGATGTCGGCAACGGGCCGTTTTTGACGAGTGATCAAATAAAAGCCCGCGACTTGATTGTCGCGAGCCTGCTTGATACGGAAATGACCGCGTTTGACGATCGTGAGTTTTTAAGGCAGATGAATCATTATCTGGTCACGCATTTTCAGCCCGGCATGGAGAATTCCAGTTATCATGTCCTGGTTAATCAGCGCGGCGATGCCATGGCCATGGCGCGCGCGGTGAAGGTGATCCTTGATCAGCGCGGCATTCAGAATGTCATCGTTCAGGCTGACGGTAAGGCCTGGAACATCGTGCAGGTGGATAATGTCTACCGCCATATCGATGTTTACACGAACGCCACGCGCGGGGAGGATACGTGTTTCCTGTTAAGGACGGCGGAGCTGGATGCCTCTTACAATTTTGATCCGGCCAGTTATCCGGCCTGTGAGTAGTCGTCTTTAAACACGAAGTCTTCGGCTTTCAAAGTAATTAAATCATTGTCGGGGCTTTTCGCTAAACGCGCCGCCTGTTTCAGGATGGCGTCCTCGATGATGTTTCTCGCCAGGCGGCCGTTTCCGGCGGTCGCCTGATAAGGTAAAGTGGCAGTAAAGTATTCTAATAATTTATCCTTGGCCTCCGGGGCGATATCATAATCCTTGCTTCTCGCCTGAGACATCGCGATGTCCAGAAGCTCTTTAGCGCTGTAGTCGCGAAAGTGAATCGTTCTTGAAAAGCGCGAGGCCAGTCCGGAATTGGCCTTTAAAAATTCCTGCATCTCTTTCGTGTAACCGGCCAGGATCACCACGAGCTCATCACGGTGGTCCTCCATGCCTTTGACGAGGGTGTCGATGGCTTCGAGTCCGAAGCTGTCGTCTTTGCCGCGGTACAGGGCATAGGCCTCATCAATAAAGAGCACGCCGCCTAAAGCGGCATTCATGACTTTGCGGGTCTGAATGGCGGTCTGGCCGACATAACCGGCGACGAGATCGGGGCGCGAGACTTCCACCAGCTGGCCGCTTTTCAGCATTCCCAGGGCTTTCAAGCATTTCGCGAGGAGGCGGGCCACGGTGGTTTTTCCGGTGCCGGGGTTGCCGGTGAAGATCGCGTGCAGGCTCAGGCTTTCATTTTTCAGCCCGGCTTTTTCGCGGCGCTGATACAGATCGATCATGTCTTTTAAATCATACAGGTACTGCTTGACTTCCTCAAG
>CAZQRT010000031.1:9255-14966 GCA_964596105.1 uncultured Erysipelotrichales bacterium
ATCCGGCGGGCACACCGCTGTTTTTTTTCTTCCTCAGAATAAGGGATTGTTTCAACAAATTCCTGAATGACATTTAAGAAAGGAATCGGCAATGTCTGTCTGGCTTTTGCGATGGGATCATCGGTCAGGATCATAAAGCAGTGGCCGGATACGGCCAGGTGGTCGATGAGGTGGGGATCGAGAATATTGGTCGCGGGCATGAGGCGGTTGTCCTGGCGGTAGTAGCGTCCCTCGAGATAAAGCGTGCCCTCTTTTAGCAGTGTGGTGAGGTCTTTGATGATGAGGGGATCGGCTTTAGATATGCCGGTGATGATGATCATGCTGCTGGGGGTGGCGAGAGCGCGGTAGAGATCCTGATAGAACAGTTCGCCGGGACGGGTATGGTCCAGTCTTAACATGGCTGGCAGGCGCTTCAAAAGTTTTTTATTTTGGTAGAGCTCATTGGCCATTCGCGTTAAGATATCGATTTTGACATCCTGGTCCGGACCGCCAAACAGCACGATGGCGCCGGGGTGCTGCAGGATGGTATGAAGCTGCTCAAGCACGGGTTTCTGGCCGATAATGGTGTTTTCTATGGCTGGTTCGGGACTTTTCTCGGGTTCCGGCTGGATCTCTTTTTCAGGGAAAAAATCATCATAAATCTGTCCTAACGGCTTTCTCATGGCAAGGCCTCCTTTGTTATTTTATATTAACATAAAACGGCCGCTTTTGCTTTACTTTTTTGGCGGCGCCTACTACAATGAAAGGGAAGGGGAGTGGTTCATATCGAAGCGATCATCAGTATCCTGGAAACCATCATGAATGATATCGCGAATCTCATGGTGATCATCCTTGAGATGATGGGCATGTTTGTGATCGCGGCGACCGCTTTGAAGGCTTTTTACCAGTGGCTGCACAAGTATCCCCGCACCCGCCTGGAGCTGGCGCAGGGCCTGGGCATGGCGCTGGAGTTCAAGCTTGGCAGTGAGATCCTGCGGACCGTGGTCGTGCGTGATTTTCGCGGCATTTTACAGGTGGCATGCATCTTTCTTTTGCGGGCGGCCATCGCGCTATTAATTCACTGGGAGATTTTGCAGGAGGAAAAAGAAGAGCAGAGACACCTGGAAGAAAAAGAAGAGCACAGCGGCTAGCCGCTTTCTTTTTTTTTGCTTTTGGGTTATAATGAAGCCAGGTGAATTGTATGAAATTACGTCATAAGCTTTTTCTGGCTTCGATTGTGCTTTCAACCGGTCTGGAGTTACTGAATGTTTATCTTGAGCGTTCTCCCCGTTTTCACGCTTTGAAAAAGGTGCTGCTTTATAAAACCGTAACCGATGACGGTTTAAAAATATATGCCATCGAGTATGTTTTCAACCGCGGGCTGATTTCTTATCCGGTGAAGGAGGATATGTTTATCGATACCGGCAGTGAGGTTATTCATCCTGAGATGGTGAGTTATACCGCCAATTCCATCAAGTATACTTTTTTGCCTTTCCCGGTCCCGGAGCATTTTGAGATTCGCGCCAGTTATGACTGGCTGGCCTGCCGGGACAGCGATATGCAAAGCGTGATCGATGAGGTGCAGTATTTTGAAAGCGGCAGCTATTATGCCGGCCATGTCGACTACCGTCTCTACCGCCCGCGGCTTACCCCGGGGGAAAAGTATCCGCTCGTGGTCTTGTTAGCGGATGAGAAGGTTTTAACGGAAAACCGTCTGGCTTTGACTTTCGGGCGCCGTGATCAGCCGGATTATCAGCGCTGCTATGTGTGGATCCCGCGGTTTAATGATGCCTCGTCCTGTACTATGGCGCTTTTTAAACTGTTAAGAAGCATTCCCGCGATCAACCGGGATATGGTTTATTTTGTCAGCTGCCAGGGCGGAAGCAAAGATGCCGACCTCATCAGGGGGTATCCTTTTACCGCCGGCATTCTCATGGATTCAAAGCTGGATGCCTCTGAGATTAAAACGCTGACGGATCAGCCGCTGTGGGTGATTGACCCGGCTGATACGAAAAGCAGCCGCATCAAAGCGATTCGTCAGATCAAAAAGATCCGTTATACGTGCGCGGATGTGAGCAGTGTGCGCCTGTCCATGCCGGACTGGCTGTTCCAGTATACAGGAAGGGAGTAGGCAAGTGAACTATTATTGTTATACAAGAGTATTAGATGACGGGGAAGCCATTACCAGGGTCATCATCGAAGCCGCCGGAGCGGTCGCGGCCCGCAGTGTCAGCGCCGCGGATTTCACCGTTTCTTTTGTGCGCCGCTATCAGGGCAAAATGATCGATGAGGGGCAGCGGATGATTACCGATGTGTTTGTTTCCGACGGTCTGCAGGGTAAACCTTTGCCGCAGGGAAAATATATTCATCTCGTGCTGTTTACCGCCAAGGGGACACCGGGAGCGGGACGGCTCACCTATGATGAAGAGACGCAGAAGACGGTTCCGCTGGAGATCTCCTGCGCGGTGCAAATCCATCAGCCGCTGCCTTATCTGGATGCGAATATAAGTGATGATTCTGAATTGAAGATGGCCGGTTATGTCCGGCCGCAGGTTGACGCTTTTAATCAGTATGAGAGCTCGCTGGGCATCCTGTACCGCGAGTTCGCCCCGGTGCTGGACGGCAGCAAGAAGGCGCTGATCATCTGGCTGCACGGCATGGGTGAGGGCGGAAGAGACAATGAGCTGCCGATTACCGCCAACCGCGGGGGTGTGGCTTTTGCCAGCCGCCGCGTTCAGCGTTTGTTTCACGGCGCTTATGTGGTGGTGCCGCAGTGTCCGACGTTCTGGATGCCGGGGATGTATGAGGGCAAAATGTATACGGATGACTACACGTCCGCGCTTTTGGCGATGATCGATGAGATCTGTCTGTTTCATCCGGATATCGATGAGGACCGCATTTATATCGGCGGCTGTTCGATGGGCGGGTATCAGACCTTAAAGACGGTCATTGCCGCGCCGCGCCGTTTTGCCGCGGCTTTTCCGATCTGCGCCGCTTATGAGATGAGTCTCAAGGAGGCTTTCAGGGTGCGGGATGTGCCGATGTTTTTTGTCCACTGTCTGGCTGATACCACGGTTCCCGCCAGCAACAGCGTGCGTAATCACGACCGTCTGATTCAGGCCGGCGGGGAAGCGGAGATCACGCTTTATCCGGATATTCGCTGCCGCGGGTATCTGTATCCGCCGCACAGCGCCTGGATTCCGGCTTTAAACAACGATCCGGTTTCCAGTCACAAGGAGCGTTTGATGAACTGGCTGGCCGCCCGGCAGCGTAACGCGACGAAAAACGAGGCTCACTATGTGGCTCTGCCGGCTTTAGCGGTTCTTGCCGCGGTTCTTTACCAGTTTTACCGGCAGGCAAAAAAGCGGCGTTAACAGGCCGCTTATTTTTGACGAAAGGACGATTGAGGTATGGAACTGCCGGCTTTCTTTTTTGATATTGACGGGACATTACTGGATTATCCTCATCAGTTATTAGAGATCAGTCCGAAAACGAAAGCGGCTTTGGATGAACTGGGACAAAGCCATCCTCTGTTTGTCGCTTCCGGGCGCACCAACTGTTTTATCGACCCCGCGATTCTCGCTTATCCGTTTGACGGTTTTGTCACCTGCAACGGGGCTTACGGGGAATATCAGAAGCAGTGTGTCTACAAGGATGTCATTTCCCAGGAAGCGATATCCGCGGCGATGGCGCTGGCGGATGAGATTTCCGCGGTGCTGTATCTGGAAAGCCGCGATGTGATTTATACTTACCACGCCGATTTGTGGCTGCATGCCGATTTCGCGCGGCGCTGGGATATGAAAAAGGACATTGTCGTCAGTCAGTTTGATCCAAAGGAAATAGAAACTTACATTGCCATGATGGTGCTGGAAAGGGAGGAGGACGTCCCGAAACTGGCCCGTCTCGCTCCTTATTTTGATGTCACCCGTCATGTTCATCAGTGCTCGTTTGATCTGACTTTAAAGGATCACAACAAGGCTTTGGGAATCTTAAAGATGATGGAGTTTTTTCACAGCGACTTAAGCATGGCCTGGGCTTTTGGCGACGGCAATAATGATCTTGAGATGATCGCGTCCGCCGGGCACGGCATCGCGATGGGCAACGCCGTGGAAGCTTTGAAAAAGGTCGCTTTTGATGTCACGGACACCGCTGTCAATGACGGTATTGCTTTGGCTTTAAAAAAGTACGGGTTTATAAAATAACGGGATGTCCGCCTAATGGATACGTATCGATTTCGGCGTTGTTTTCCCGGTAATAAACGAGATCATCACGGTTTAAGGCGTTATAAGGATGAGCTGTCGCCTGACCTTGTAAGATATGCTGAACCAGCTGTTTTTGGGCAATGAGATAGTCGCGGGCCATGACGGGTCTGGTGATCTGGCCCTGGCCCAAATGCTGATAGCGGTGACCGCATAATAGCGTCAAGTTTTCTGAAGTGTGACGCAGCAGATGATCCAAAGACCGCGAATAAATATTTAAGACATCTTCCATAAAAAACAGCCAGACCGCGCCGGATCCGAAGGCATCTCCGCATGCCAAAAGGCCGGTGCTTTTTTCGTATAAGGCCATGCTGTCGGGAGTATGACCGGGCACAGCCAAAGCCTGAAAAACGCGATTTCCTACGGTCAGTTCTTCCTGATCAGCCAGGATGTGAACATCATATCCCGCGATGTTTTCCATCGCGTAGACCGGGCAGTCCTGAAACTGTTTTAATCCTCCGACATGATCAAAATGCTGATGGGTGATGAAAACGCGGACGGGCCTGATTCCGGCCAGGATCGTCACCAGCTCGCGCAGATGATCGTCCTCATAAGGGTTGCCGCAGTCAATGAGCAGCACTTCAGATCCGCAGTCTAAAACATACATGCTGCTTGAGTTATTGAAGGTTTTGTCCGGGTGTAACCCGGCGGGATTTTCTCTGGTGGCGTCATGAAGATGCCAGACGCCTTTGATTATTTCTTCGGCACTGTACTGGCCGTGTTCAAAATAATCGTTCATAACTTTCGCCTCTTTTTTCTTATTATACCATTCTTTAGGATGATTGCGGATTTTTTCCGGCTGTGCTATAGTGATTTCAGGTGATCAGAATGTATCAAGTCGGGAATGTCAAAATCAGCGTCAAGGCCGATATTAAAGATTATCCGCGTTATCTCTCGGCGTATTTGAATATTCCTTTACGGAAGCTGAAAAATGTGACGCTGTTGAAGCGCTCCATTGACGCCCGTAAGAAAGCGGTCATGTACCGCTGTTCGTTCGCGTTTGATCTTGATGAAAAGCGCGGTGATCTTCGTGAATATCAGCCATATAAATTTTCAGTTCCCGGGCCGGTAAAAAAACTGACAGTTGTGGTCGGAAGCGGGCCGGCCGGGATGTTTTGCGCCTGGCTGTTAGCGAAAAGCGGGTCACCGGTAATTTTATTAGAACGGGGCAGGCCGGTTGATCAGCGCATATTAGATGTCGAGAAGTTTTTTTCGGAGGGCGTCTTAAATGAGCAGAGCAACATCCAGTTTGGGGAAGGCGGGGCCGGGACGTTTTCCGACGGCAAACTGACAAGCGGCATCAAGGATGAGAAAAAGCGGCTGGTTCTGGAAACTTTTGTGAAGTACGGGGCGCCGGAAGATATTTTATATGAGGCCATGCCCCATATCGGAACCGACCATCTTCGTAAGATCATGCCGGCGATGCGGGAAGATATCATCAAAATGGGCGGCCAGGTTCGTTTTTCCTCTTGT
>CAZQRT010000032.1:0-14805 GCA_964596105.1 uncultured Erysipelotrichales bacterium
AACCCATTAGCCATATGATTCACACAGGCATAAGACAGACAGCCCTTCATGATCTCCTCACCCAGGCCCGTGGCGACACAGGCGCCAAAGCGGTGATCCGCGTAATAACCGCTGCCAATCAGCGGGGAATCCCCGACCCGGCCCGGCCTTTTCATAAACAGCCCGCTGGTCGATGTAGCCGCGTAGATACGGTCATCCTGATCCAGGCAGATCATTCCCACCGTATCATGGCCGTCATAAGCTTTGTCATTATTGGCCATTTGCTCATAGCGCTTTTTTGAATTTTCCGTCAACAAGTCTCCGGTTTCCAGGCCCAGACTTTCGCCATAATCATCAGCCCCCTGACCGCAAAGAAAACAGTTCAGCCGCTCTTTAGCGAGAATCCTGGCCAGTTTGACTGGATGCAGAAGCTTCCGGGTCCCGGCCACCATCCCGCAATCCAGCGTCTGGCCGTCCATAAAAGCGGCATCCAGCTCGACAATTCCATCGCGGTTAGGAAGCCCGCCGTAACCTACCGACTTCAAATTCGGATCGCCCTCAATCATCGCGATCGCGTCCACCAGAAGCTCATCCCCCGGTTTTTCTTTCAGTAACGGACTGTACTTTCTCAAACTCTCATAAGCCATCACCCAGGTGGCCGCCAGTACCGCCCTACTCATGACCGCTCACCAGATTGCGGCCATGACCGTGAATGAAACTCTCAATATTCAAATAAACCTCGTCAACACAGCGCTTGCGCGACTCCACCGCGGCCCAGCCGATATGCGGCGTGATAATCAGACGCAGGGAATTACGAATCGCCAGAAGCGGATTGTCCGGTTTCATCGGCTCCTCCTCCAGAACATCCAGACCGGCCCCGGCGATCTCATTGCTGACAATCGCCTGCGCTAAGGCCCGCTCATCGATGATCGCGCCGCGGGCGACATTGATCAGATAAGCGGTATTTTTCATCATCTTAAAAGCATCCGCGTCAAACAGCTTCTCCGTCCGCTCATTCAACGGCGCGTGAATCGAAATCACATCGCTGTCACGAAGCAGCGTCTCAAAATCCACCCTGACAAAATTCGGATCATCATGCGTGCCGCTGGTGGAATAATACACCACGCGCGCCCCGAACGCCTGAGCGATCGTCGCCACCCGCTTGCCGATATCCCCGAGCCCGACAATCCCCCACGTCTTGCCCTCCAGCTCATGAAAATGCCGCTCAAAATAAGTAAAACTGTCATCCTGACTGTAACGCCCGGACTTCACATAATGATCATAGAAAGGCAGCTTCTCATAAAGATAGAAAAACAGAGCGAACGTGTGCTGGGCGACACTGGCCGTCGAATACCCCTTGACATTGGCGACATAAATACTGTGCCGCCGGCAGTAGTCAAGATCGATATTATTGTAGCCGGTCGCAAAAAGACAAATCAGACGCAAATTTTTCGCGAACCGCAAAACCGACTCATCAAGCACCGTCTTATTCACCACCAAAATCGTGGCATCCTTGATCAGAGTGGGAATCTCCTCACGGGAAACATGCGCGTAAGCATTCACCTCGCCAAGCCGGTCATAAGCGGAAAGATCCATGTCGCTGCCAATCGAGGACGTTTCCAGGATGACGATGCGCTCGCGCGCGATCACCATCGCCTCCTCAATCTCCTCGATAGTCATGTTCGCGAACCACTCCCCCAGACGATAAGGCTCATTCAAACGCATGACACTGCTTTCCTGAGCGATGCCGGAAAGAACATCATCGACCCGCTGAAAATCAAGCCAGCGGTTCACCAGCGCCAGCCCCAAGGCGCGGCTTGTCATCTGCTCATCCTGCTTGATGGCATCCTTTAACTCCTCCAGGCAGTGATAATCCTCATCAAAGCAGGCCCGCACACAGCCGGCAAAAGAATCGGTGTGCATGATGTGCGCGCAAAAGGAATCATGAAAGATAAAAGGCAGCACATAATTGTAAAGATCCATCGGCACCGGCTTTTGATATCCCAAAGTGAAATTATAAAGAATGGCACTGCCCAGCCGTTCATCCTTCATGCCGTCAATAATTCGCATCTTCTACTCCTCCTCAAATCGTCTCGTGTAAATATGCTTGGGAGACTGTCCCTTGCCATCCTCATAATACAGCGTACAGGCGATAACCTTTTTCTTCTTGACATCATACTGAATCAGATTGTAGGACAGAAAAGCCCCGACCCCGTCCTTCATCAAACCGGTCGAGCTCCCCGCCCCCATGAGATACACATCCGCGATCTTCGTCAAAGCGGGAATATGCTCATGGCCGTGCAGAACATAATGAATATGATGACCCTCCAGCCACTCCAAAACCTCCTCGCTGTCAATCAGCGCCTTGGACTTCTCCACCACCTTGCCGACAATATTGCCCTCCTGCCAGCTCTTCTTCAAAAAATCCGCTTTCTGCACCGGCGCGAGATGATGATGCACCAAAACGAACGGGGTATAGTGCGAGAGATCCGGGATCGTGGAAAGCTCGTCATCCAGCTCCTCCAGCTGCCGCGGGCCGATCATGCCGCGGGCGAAATTCCCCGACAGACTGGAATTCAGCTTTATAAGCAAAACCCCGACATCCGGCAACAGATGGACGTTTTCCGCCAAAAGATATGCGACAACCTTGGCCTTCTGCCACGGCAGTACATTGATGCCCTTGGTCACCATGTCGTGATTGCCTAAAACAAACTGCACCTCGGCGTGGTAGCGCCGCTTCAGCTCATTCAGATAATTTCCCGCCAGATACATGTTTTT
The DNA here is from genome assembly GCA_964596105.1 of uncultured Erysipelotrichales bacterium. Lineage (GTDB taxonomy): Bacteria > Bacillota_I > Bacilli_A > Erysipelotrichales > Coprobacillaceae > CAJUOR01. The sequence continues at coordinate 2,758 of CAZQRT010000032.1, forward strand.
CCGGCTCGGACTGTCCATGATATCCCCCGTGATAAAAATCTTCAAAGGATAGTTGCTTTGCAGCGTAGGCACCTTCTCATCGAGGATCTTTAAAAGCAGATCCATGGTGAAAACCTTGTCCTTGCGGCCGAGATGAAGATCGCTCAGCTGCAAAAAATAAGCCAGAGGATTAGCGCTGTGCTGCTGGAAGCCGCGGGGATTCTCCCCGGTGTTCAGCCGGGCGAAAAGATCCAGGACACTCTCCCGGGAATCAACCGGAATAAAATACCGGTGCCGGGCATTAAACACATACAACAGCGGCAGTTCACTCAAATGATAAAGCAAAGCCTCAAAAGGCGGATACAGACGGTTCGTCTCCAGAACCATCCCGTCAAGCGGACAGTAAAACGGCATGACTGAAGGATAATCGCGGAAAAGCTTCAGAAAAAAGGACTGACTGTTCAAAGTGGCATTCAAAGGATTGTCAAAACAGTCGGGAACGATTAACACCCGCCAGTAAGAATCATGAAAACGCGCTTTAAGAACATCCATGAAAGCGCCGGGATCCAGTTCCTCCAGCCCGTACCACTGCCGGTAGCGAACCGCGATTTCCTCAAAGCCGGTGATGTCGTCAATATGAAACTGACCGTCCAGACAGCCTGCCAGCCAGTTTAACTGATCAAAATCGATTGTCATGAAACTCACCGCCTTTAAAAATCATTGTATCATAGACACCCGTAAAAAAAAAGCACCGCCGTCATTTTGACTGTACAACGTTTAGGATTTTGATTATAATGAACCCATCAGGTGATGCTCATGAAAAAACTTTACGGTTCAATCATCGTAATTGCCCTGACCACAGGGGTGTTTTTTGTATTGCGGGAAGCCGGGGCCTTTTTTGGCTGGTCAGCCATGACCACCATGATCGTATTCGCCCTGGCGCTAGTCATCATGGCATTCATCGACATCCTGGCTTTGAAACTGCTCTTCAAGCGCCTTCCCCATGACAGCTCCCCGAAAAAAATCAAACATCTGCGCACCGAAAAACGCGTTCTCAATATCGCTTTGACGCTGGCCCTTCTCATCACCCTCGCCGCCGGCTATATCTTCCACCAAGGTAAAACCGTCATGAAAACCCTGACCGGCGTGACCGAACCGGATTCATTAACGGGCTATGTCTTCGTGAAAAAAGACAGCGCCATGAAAGACTACGGCGACCAGGATTATATCCAGTTCGGCTTTTTAAAAGAAGATTTTGACGGCCCATTCTCCATGGTCATCGACCAGCTCGACAAGCAGCATGAGCGGGTCTGCTACCTTGACTACAACCCCTGCCTGGCCGACTCTCCCGCGCAGTGCTACCAGAGCCTCATGAGCGAACAGACCGACATCATGGTCATCAGCGAAGCCGATTACGAGACATTAAAAAACCTGAACTCCACCTTTGATGAAGATATCAAGTGCCTGGAAAAAATCACGCTGCCGATCGCGACACCATCCATCCCGGTTGATGTCACCGCTGAACCCTTCAACGTCCTGCTCATGGGCGTCGATCTGCGCGCCGGCGAAGGCAACATCTATACTTTTACGAGAACCGACACCCTGATTGTCGCGAGTTTCAATCCGGCCACCTGCCGGCTGCTGCTTGTCTCGATTCCCCGCGACAGCTATGTCACCCTGGCCGATGAGGAAAACAATAGCGACAAAATCACCCATGCCGGTCTAGAAGGTCCGGCCTGCACCGTCAAAACCGTGGAAAATCTTCTCGGGATCGACATTAACTATTACGCGAAGTTTAACTTTAACGCCATGGTGGATCTCGTCGACCAGTTAGGCGGCATCGATGTCGACGTCGCTTATGACTTCACCGAACAGGACAGCCAGGACTGGGAAAACGCCATCACCGTCAGCAAAGGGCAGCAGCTGTTAAACGGGGAAGAGGCCCTGGCCTACACCCGCCACCGCTTCACCCAGAACGACCACGTCCGCAATGACGCCCAGCAGCAGGTGCTGGAAGCGATCATCCACCGCCTGATCTCCTGGGGCACCCTGTCCAATCTCGACGATTTACTGAAAGTTCTCAAAAACAACATGACCACAAACATGCCCGGAGACAGCATCCAGGCCCTCGCCGGCATGCTGCCGACACTTTCCCGCATGGAAATGACACACTATGTGCTAGAAGGGGAAGATTATGAAACCTATGTCCCGCGCTATGACCAGGACCTCTGGATCACGGATCTCGATGAAAAATCCGTGCAGAAAGCGCAGGACATGATCCAAGAAATTCAAAACAAGGAGGAAAAACCATGACGATTCCCGATTACATGAGAGATGCCGAGATTATCGCTTTTTCTACGCCTTTCAAAGTCGCCTGCGTCCTGCTAGTTATCCTCGATATCCTGATATACCGCAAGTATCACATCGGCGATAAGATCACGGAAGACTTCCCGTCCTACCGCTTTTCCTGGCTCAGTCTGGGGATGGTGATCTTTGCCGTCTTTCTGGTCTGCGGCTATCAGACCGACGCCTTCTACGCGACGATCTTTGTCGTCATCGGCGCCGGTGTCGGCCTGTCCTACCTGTTCGGGCAGTATGCCGAAAGCCGCTACCGCAACAGTCTCAAAGAATGGCTGTCCGTGCTGTTTCTGGCGGTGATTGATATTCTCTTATGCATCTGTCTGCCAAGCACCGCGGCATTAATCATCATCCTGATCCAGGCCGCTTTCACCATGCAGCTGGAAAGCCGCTGTCATGTCTCAAGCTCGTGAAAACGGGCTTTTTTTATACATTAAAAAAAAACGGCGGTTTATCAAATATTGAGCAAAATTAAAACTTTGGCTGGGTATGGTCAGCTTATAGGATGATGATGGAGTAACCTGTTTATTATCTGAAATTACCCTGCCGCGAATACAGTAAAAGCAGTGAGGAGATGCTGATTCGTACGCATCTCCCCGCTGCTTATTTCGCTTTTCAGCTGATATCTAAAACTTTAAATTGCGCGGGGTCCGCGGATAAGGCTCGACATCACGGATGTTGCCAACCCCGGAAATATACATCAAGAAACGGTCAAGACCCAGGCCGAACCCGGCATGCTTGCAGCCGCCAAAACGCCGCAAATCCAGATACCACTGCAAGGTTTCCTGATTCATGCCCTTTTCCTTCATGACCCTTTCCAAAACATCATAGCGCTCCTCACGCTGACTGCCGCCGACAATCTCACCGATCCCCGGCACCAGTAAATCACAGGCCGCCACCGTCTTGCCGTCATCATTTAAGCGCATATAGAAAGCCTTGATATCCTTCGGGTAATCCGTTAAAAAGACCGGACCCTGGACTATTTCCTCACTGATGTAGCGCTCGTGCTCGCTGTTTAAATCCATCCCCCAGTAAACGGGATTCTCAAACTGCACATCCGCCTTTTCCAGAATATCGATGGCTTCGGTATACGTCATGCGCCGGAACTCGCTGTCACGAACCCTGGTGATGCGCGCGATGCAGTCGGGATCGATCATGCTCTGAAAGAAATTCATCTCTTCCGGAGCGTTTTTTAAAGCCGCGTCGATACAGTATTTAACCATGTCCTCAATGAGGCGCATATCATCATCGAGATCGGCGAAAGCGATCTCCGGCTCCACCATCCAGAACTCGCTGGCGTGGCGCGCGGTATTGGAATTCTCCGCGCGGAAAGCCGGCCCGAACGTGTAGACATTGCGGAAAGCCAGACAGAAAGCCTCGACATGCAGCTGCCCGGTGACCGTTAAATAAGCCTCCTTGCCAAAGAAATCAGCCGGATCATCACCCGTGGTGACATTGAACATCTCGCCGGCCCCTTCGCCGTCATTGCTGGTGATGATCGGGGTATGGACATAGACAAAACCCCGCTCCTGGAAAAACTGATGAATCGCCATCGAGACCACATTTCTCAACCGGAACATCGCGTAAAACGTGTTGGCGCGCGGCCTTAAATGGGGAATCTCCCGCAAAAACTCCATACTGTGACGCTTCTTCTGCAAAGGGTAGTCATGATCCGCCGCCCCTTCGACAACAATTTCCGTTGCGGCGATCTCAAAAGGCTGACGGCCCTGCGGCGTGCGCTTGAATTCCCCCGTCACCCTGATCGCCGAGCCCGTCGTGATCTTTCTGGCATCCAAAAGCTCCTCACTGTAGACAACCTGGCAGTTAGCGAAATACGTGCCGTCATTCAAAGCGATAAAACCCACCTTGCCGCTCGGGCGGTTCGTTCTGACCCACCCCTCCAGCGTGACCGTTTCCGGCTTTTTATCCGGATCAGGCAAAACCTGCTCATAAATTTCGCGAATTGTGATCAACTTATCCATCCTTATTTCCTCACTTATTCCAGACTTTCCTTCTCCAGATCCAGCATCGGCCGGCAGGCCAGATCAAGACCGGAAAAGGCTTTTCTTTCATACATCTCCACCGCGGCCGAAGCGATCATGGCGGCATTGTCCGTGCAGCACCATAACGGCGGTAAAACGACATGGTCAAAACTTTTCTGAAAACACTGCCGCAGATAACTGTTAGCCGCCACTCCCCCGGCGACCGTCACCATGGCCGGTTTTGTCTTCTCATAAGCCAGCCGGGTCTTCTCCACTAAAGAGGTGATCGCGACTTTCTGAAAAGCGTAAGCCATATCTTCAGCGACAACTTCCTCATGTTTCATCTTCGCGCTGTTCACCAGATTAATCACAGCGGACTTCAGCCCGCTGAAAGAAAAATTCAAGGTGTCATCCTTTAAAGGCACCGGCAATTGATAACGCTCCTGACCCTTTTGAGCGAGACTGTCAATCGCCGGGCCGCCGGGATAAGGAAGCCCCAAAACCCGCGCCACTTTATCATAAGCCTCACCGACAGCGTCATCATGAGTCGTGCCCAAAAGCTCAAAAGACATGGCCTTTTTCATATACACCAGTTCGGTGTGACCCCCGGACACCACCAGCACCAAAAGCGGATATCGCAAAGGCTGGACGAGGGCATTGGCGTAAATGTGCCCGACGAGATGATGCACCCCGATCAGAGGCTTCTCATAGTAAAGGCTGAGGGTTTTCGCGGCCTGCAGCCCGACATGAAGACTGCCGACCAGCCCCGGCCCCTTCGTGACCGCGAAAGCGGAAATATCTTTCAACTCCACTCCCGCCTGCCGGATCGTCTGCTCCAGCACGACCCCGATATTCTCAACATGGAGACGGCTGGCGATCTCCGGCACCACGCCCCCGTAAAGACGGTGGGTATCGATCTGCGAAGAAATCACATTCGCGTAAAGATGACGCTTTTCATCGATGATCGCGGCGGCGGTTTCATCACAGCTCGACTCCAGGGCAAAGATCAGACTCATCTATTCTGCCTCCCGTCTAAAATCATCAGATAAGCGTCCTCGTTATTTTCATAATACTGTTTGCGGATCGCGACCCTGACAAAGCCGTTTTTCTCATACAAGGCGATCGCGGCCTGATTGGAAACCCGGGCCTCGAGGCTGATCATGAGCGCTCCTTTCGCTTTTGCCAGATCAATTATACCTGTCAACAGCTCCTGCCCGTAACCCTGGCGGCGGTAAGCCGTCCGCACCCCCAAAGTGAGAATCTCAGCGGCCTCATATAGAAGATTCATGCCGGCACAGCCGATAATTTCATCATTGACGACACTGACGAGAAAATGACAGTAATCGGCCTGTAAGGCATCAGCGATCACATCGGCACCCCAGGCGGAAAGCGGAAAGGCCTCTTTCTCTACCTGCACGATACCCGCTAAATCCGCTAATTGGGCGACTCGAACCACTGCTGTTTCGCCTCCACTTCCTTGATGTAGACCGGCAAAAGTTCATGTAAAGAAACCCCGCTTTGATGCTGACCCAAAGCATAGAGATTCGCACATAAATCAACTGTCCATAAAGGCTCATCCGCCAGCTCGCAGTCCCCGGCCCAGGTATAATCCGGATAAGCTTTTTTTAGACTTTCAAGGTTTTCGACAGGCACCAGGCATTCCGCAAGCACTGTCTTGCCGCCGTCATAAATGCCGATATAAGCTTTCCGGCTGCGGGCATCTAATACCGAAATGACTTTTTCCTTTAAGCCGGCCAGCGCCATTAAACTGGAAACCGGAATCACCTCAACCTCAGGATGGATGACCTTGAGCGTCTTCGCGATCGTCAGCCCGACGCGCACCCCGGTATAAGATCCCGGACCGCGGCTGACGATAACCCTCTTAACATCCGGAAGTTTGTAATGAGCCTTTTCTAAAAGCTCCTGGATTTCCAAAACCGCGTCTTCCGACTGCCGCCCGGCCCCGATATTCTGATATTTGGCCAGACACTGATCATCCTCATAAATCGCGCAGGCCAAATAGCGGTGACAGGTATCTAAGACGAGTGTGACCATACGATTTCCTCCCGCAGCGCCTCATAGCGCGCCCCGCAAGCCTGAACAATAACCTTACGGTCATTGATTCCAGCCGTCAAACGCAGGATCAAAGCCTGCCTGGGACAGGCGTCATACAAATACTCCGGCCACTCCACACAGCAGATGCCGTCCCCGTAAAAATACTCATCCAGGCCGATATCCGCGGTGCTTCCCGCCAGACGGTAGGCGTCGATATGATACAAAGGGCAGTCCCCCTCATAGGATTTTAATATCGTAAAAGTGGGGCTGTTGATGATCTTGGAGATATGCAGGGCCTTGCCGATGCCTTTGACCAGGGTCGTCTTGCCGGAACCGAGTTCGCCGTAAAGCAAAACCACATCGCCCCTTTTTAACAGCCTCCCGAGCATTGCGCCAAAGGCAACCGTTTCCTGTTCATCATGAAGCACATATTCTCTCATGTCAAGCCTCCTTTGGCATCCAGTCCACTTTGTAGTAATAGATGATAAACATGATAGCGCTGGTGATCCAGGTAACCGGCCAGCCGAGGAAGACGAAGAACACCTCACTGGTGATACGGGTGATGACAGCCAGGTAAATCTGCCGCAGCAAGACAAAATTGAACACCATGATATACATCGGGGCTGACGATTTTCCCGCTCCGCGCAAAACCCCGGCCAAAATCTGGTTGATCGGCATGAAAACATAGAACGGGATAAAAGCCATCTGCATGGTGCGCCCGGCTTCGATCACGTCAGGATCGCTGTTAAAGACCGCCAGAATCGGCCGCCCGTACACCAGTAAAAGCAGACTGCTGGCGATAAGCACCGCGTAGGTCATGATAAAAGCGGCCCGGGTGCCTTTTTTGACGCGGTCATACTGTTTGGCGCCGATATTCTGACCGACGAAAGTCGTGATCGTCATACTGAAGCTTTGCATCGGCAGATTGACAAATCCGTCGATGCGGATGCAGGCCGAATAACCGGCCACGACACTGCTGCCAAAAGCGTTGACATAAGACTGCACAACCACATTAGAGAGCGACACGATGCTCTGCTGTAAACCGGTCGGAAGACCTAACAGAACAATTCTTTTTAATATCGGCATATCAAAACCGATCTTTCTGATTTCCAGTTTGTAATCTTCTTTAGTTTTTAAAAAGATGTAAAGGATGAGCACGCTGCTGACAGCCTGGGCGATCACGGTCGCGTATCCGACCCCGGCCACACCCCAGTGAAAGCCTAAAACAAAAAGCAGGTCGAGGACAATATTGACCACCGAGGCCGCGATCAGAAAGTACAGAGGGCGTTTGGAATCGCCGATGGCCCGCAGGATGCCCGAGCCCATATTGTAGATCAGGGTGAAGACGATGCCGCCAAAATAAATGGACAAATAGGTGCTGGATTCCGGGAAGACATCCTCAGGAATGCCGATCGCTTTTAAAATCGGATCGGTTAACGCCAGTCCCGCGATGGTTAACAGGATGGCCATGACGATGGTCAAGGCGGCGGAATTATGAATGGCCTTCTTCATGCGAACGGTGTCACCGGCCCCGTAGTACTGCGCGATGATGACCCCGGCCCCGGTGGAAAGGCCCATAAAAAAACCGATCAGAGAGTTTAAGATCGGGGCGGATGCGCCTACCGCGGCTAAAGCCTGCTTGCTGACAAAATTGCCGACGACATAAGAGTCGACGGTATTATATAGCTGCTGGAAAAGATTGCCGATCAATAAGGGAATGGAAAACCACAGAATGGATTTAAAAATATTGCCATGAATCAAGTCGATATTTTTACTATTACGCAAACTGATCTCCTCCTTTGCCGTTCCCCATTATACACTAAATTGTTAAAAAAAAGAATATGAAAAAAAGCCGCAAGCCTCAAAAGGTTCGCGGCCCAATTGTTCAGCTTAAGCGTCCGCTTTCCACGGAGTACACCTGATCGGCGATCCGCATCGTGGACTGGCGGTGTGACACCAGCACCACGGTCTTGTTCTCCCGCTCCTCGCGCAAAGACTTGAGAATGACCGCCTCATTAAGGCTGTCAAGATTGCTGGTAGGCTCATCTAAGAGCATCAGCGGCGCGTTATGCAGGAATGCCCGGGCCAGGCCGATCCGCTGTCTTTCCCCGCCTGACAAGGTGTCGCCCAGTTCACCAACAGGAGTGTCATAGCCCTGCGGCAGGGTCATGATGAAATCGTGCACGGAGGCTTTCTTGCAGGCGGCTTCAATTTCCTCATCGGTGGCATCCAGCTTAGCGATGCGCAAATTATTGCGGATGCTGTCGTGGAAGAGGTGGGTCTCCTGCGTCACGTAACTTTCCATATCGCGCAAATTGGCGGTATTGATATGAGAAACATCGACATCCGACAGTTTGACGGAACCTTCATTCACTTTCCAGAAGCGCATGAAGAGCTTCAAAAGGGTGGATTTGCCGCTGCCGCTCTTGCCGGTAATACCGATGATTTTCCCTTGCGGAATGTTAACCGAAACATCGGAGAGAACGTTCTCATCTTCATAAGCGAAGGTGACATGCTCGGCACTGGCGCCGGAGAATGAAACTTCCGGCTGGCCGGTCACTTCTTCCACCACCGGGGTATCATCAAGAATATCCAATACGCGATTGCCGGCGGCGAAGGTGCTTTGCAAAGTGCTGCCCAGAGAGGCCAGCGCCACGGTCGGTCCAAACGAGGAGAACAGGGCGATGGTCGGGATCAGCACACCGCAAAACTGGACCTGCCCGTTTTGATAGAGCCCCGCGGAAACAAAGAGCATGGAGAGATCAAACAGCAAAATGACGGTACTGGTCACGGCGGAGTTGCGCCCGGAACTGCGTTTCATGCGCCACTCGTCACCGGAGAGGGCGTCGGTTCTGGCGAGCATCTCGTTGAGGCGCTTTTCCCCCTGTCCATACTGCAGGGTTTCCGACAGGCCGCGCAGCCCGTCAAGAACAAAGCCGGACAAAGCGCCGGAACCGTTGCGGAATTTCTCGCCGGCATCGCCGCTGACTTTGGAAACAATCAAAGGGATGGCAATGCCCACTACGGCGTAGGCGACAAGCGCGAGAACGCCTAAAATCCAGTGATAGGAGCCGATAAACAGAACCATGACGATGGTAAATAAAGCCGCGATGGCGATCGGGGAAATGGTATGAGCGTAAAATACCTCAAGCAGTTCAATATCCGAGGTGATGACAGAGATGAGGTCGCCGCGGTCGCGCCCTTCGAGTTTGGCCGGGCACAGTTTGCGCAAGGCGCGGAATACTTTATCGCGGATGATGGCAAGCAGTTTGAAGGCGATAAAATGGTTGCAGCCCTGCTCGGCGTAACGCAATATCGCGCGCAGCACCGCCATCACCAGGACAGCGGCGAAAATCCAGCCCAGAGACAGCGGGGTGCTGAACCCGAGAAGATCCAAAACGGCATATCCGCCGGAAATGGTGATAAAGGTCGCGCACAGATTGCCGACAAGTCCCATGCAGATCGCCAGTATCATCCAGCCGATCAATGGTTTGACAAGCCCGATCAGCCGCGTCATCACGACAAAACCGCTGCGTTTTTTCATTGCGCACCATCCTTTCCGTAATTTTCCAGAGTTTGCTGGGCGTTCCACAAGGTCGCGTACTGTCCGTTTAATGCAAGCAGCTCTTCATGACTGCCTGATTCGGTGACATGACCTTCATCAAATACATAAATATGATCCGCGTCCGTGACATTGGCGAGACGGTGGGAGATCAGAATGACAGTTTTGGTTTGCGCCAGGTTATGAATCTCGCGCATGATGTCGCTTTCACTTTCGACATCGATGTTGCTGGTGGCTTCATCGAAAATATAGACCGGGCTGTCGTGCAGCAAGGCTCTAGCTAAAGCAAGGCGCTGACCCTGCCCGCCGGAAAGGTTGCTGGCGCGTTCGTTGAGAAGCGTATCGAGGCCGTTTTCATTTTTCAGGAAATCGGCGAGATTCGTCTTTTCGAGCACCGCCCATAATTCCTTGTCGGAAGCATCAGGTTTACCCATTAAAAGATTGTCGCGCACAGTGCCTTTAAAGAGGTAGCTCTGACTGCCTACACAGGTGATGTTTTTAAGCAGGCTGGCCTCGGAAAGTTCCGAGAGTTCGATGCCGCCGACGGTAACCGAGCCGGTATAGCCTTTGCTTTTTCCGGTGAGGATGGCGGCCAGGGTTGATTTGCCGCTGCCGCTCTCGCCGACGATGGCGGTAAAGCCGCCTTTTGGAAATGAGAGATCGATGCCATGTAAAACTTCGCGGTCTGGCGAGTAGGAGAAGTGCAGATCCTTGCAGACGATGGAGCAGTCTGATGGCACTTCGGTTGTTTTCTGTTCCGGCTCCGGCAGATCAAGCAGGGCGAAGATTTTGTCGCTGGCGGCCATGCCGTTCATGGCGACATGGAAATAGGAGCCGAGCTGGCGCATCGGCAGGAAGAAATCGGCGGCGAGAAGAATGATGATCAAAGCCCCGGCCATGGAGATGTGACCGGCCCTGTACTGGGTGGCGGCCATGATGATGCCGACCGCGGCGCCGCCATAGGCGACAAGATCCATGATGGTGATGGAGTTCAGCTGCATGGTCAAAACCCTCATGGTGATCTTGCGGAATTTTTCGGCTTCCACATTCATTTCATCATTTTTGAATTCATCAGCCTGATAGATTTTCAAGGTGGTCAAACCTTGCAGGTTCTCTAAAAAGGTGTCGCCTAACGCCGTGTACTGTCCCCAGTATTTGCCGAGGAGTTTTTTAGCCCAGGTCTGGACCGCGGCGATGGAAATCGGGATCAGCGGCACGCAGATCAAAAGAACAATGGCGGATGGAACATTGATAAAGCAGAGGTAGATAAACAAGGTCAAAGGGGCGAGCATGGCGTAGAAAAACTGCGGCAGATAGGAGCCGAAGTAGGTTTCCAGCTGGTCGACGCCTTCCACGGATACCTGCACAACCTCTGAGGTTTTCACCTGTTCGTTGTAGGAAGCGCCGAGGCGCAAAAGTTTGGTATCGATCATTTCCCGCAGCGTGCGTTTGACGGATTTGGAGGAAAGGTAGCTGCAGCGGGTCTGGCCTGTGGTGCACACAAAGCGGATCACGATGGACACGCAAGCGACGATCAGGGTGATGGTGATCCTGATACCGCTCAAATCATTATAAAGCAGCCCCTGAAAAAAGAGCGCCAGGCAAGTCATCAGGACAATGTTGGAAATGAGCGAGCACCACTGTAAAAGGACATTGAAGATGATGTACTTCTTGCTTTCGGGGACAACGCCGATGAGACGTTTGTTAATCATCATGTTTCACACACCTCCATTTGTGACACAGAAACAAAAAAACCGGTCTAGTTAGTTATTGATAACTTAGACCAGTTTAACAATTCTTTTAGCTTTTGTCAAATGATTAAACTTGCCAGAGAAAGCGATTTCTTCTTTGTGATGACACTAAGGTATCTGAATGATCAGATCTGCTTCAAGAGGTTATAATCAAATAGATCAACATCTTCAAGCTGTGAATCTCCGCGTCATACTCATTTTCTACAAATTCAATGACAAACCATTTATGAAAATGATCGCCCAGGTAAAAGAATCTGTCCGGCCCCTGATAGCAGAAATCAAATACATATATCTGCCACTTTGAACCCCAAAAAGAAGCCGTATGAAGGCCATTTTTTGTTGATGAAATCTTGCTTTTTCA
>CAZQRT010000033.1:0-14623 GCA_964596105.1 uncultured Erysipelotrichales bacterium
GCCGCGATCTCTTTCTTTAACTCATCGATTTCCTGACTCTGGTTGGAGCATGCTACTAAAAGCAGGGCAGCCAAAAGTAAAAAAATGGTTTTTTTCAAGTTTGATCTTTCTTTCTTAATAAATTTTTAATCTTTAAACAATCTTTATAATCAAGAATTTATGAAAATTTTGTTATAATGAACGGGCCAAAGGAAATTACGGGACCATCGCTTTTTTGGCGATGCTGCGTTGCATTTTTTTGCGGCGCGTTGATGATTGGAGGATTAGAATAATTGAACAAACTGTTGATTTTGGTGGTGGAGGCCGATGCCGCCATGAAAAGGCACATCACGATGGCCTTAAAATCCCATCACTATCGTCATATCACCGCGGATAACGGGAACAACGCGATTATGGAAACAGCCAGCTACAATCCGGATGTCTTGATTTTAAACATGGACCTCGCTGATATGAATGGCCTGGATGTCATCGCGAATATCCGCAGCTGGTCGCAGATTCCGATCATCGTTCTGGGAGCGGAAAAGGATGAACAGACGAAGGTATCCACCCTCGATATGGGGGCGGATGATTTCATCACCATTCCCTTCTCCATGAACGAGTTTCTGGCCCGGTTGCGGGTGATTGAAAGAAGACTCGCCATCCTCAGCGGGCATATCAAAAATGTCCCGGTTTATGAAAACGCTGACCTGCGCATTGATTATGCCGCGGGATGCGCCTATTTAAATCAGGAAGAACTGCATCTGACCCCGATTGAATTTCGCCTGCTTTGCCTGCTGGCAAAAAATACCGGTAAGGTTTTAACCCACGCTTATCTGACCCAGCAGGTCTGGGGCGGGCGCTGGGACAACGACATTGCCTCATTGCGGGTTTACATGGCGGCCTTGCGCCGAAAAATCGATAGCGACGCCCATCCCCCTTTGATACAGACCCACGTGGGCGTCGGCTATCGTATGGTGCATATTGATAACAGCGGCGGTTAACACAACCGCGCTTTTTATTACCCTAAAAAATCGTGCCCGCCAACAGATATACCGCCGGCAGCGAGACGATGGACAAAAGCGTGGACAGGCAGACATCCTTCACCGCCTGCTCATAATCCTGATCATAAAGCTGAGCGAAAATCGCGACATTGCTGCCAACCGGCGTGGCCGCCGCGATGAGCATCGTCATTTTCATGGTCACATCAAGATTAGGAATCACAATCAAAACCATGATCGTCAAAAGCGGAATGATCAGAAGCCTTACCATGCTGACAAGCCAGGCCAGCTGACTGGTAAAGACACTCTTCAGCGGCACCTTGGCCAGATAAGTCCCGAGACTAAACATCGCTAGCGGCGCGTTCAGATTACTGAGATGACCGATGGCGGTCTTCAACAGTTCCGGAACCGGAATCTCTAAAGAGAAAACAATCAGGCCGATCACCAGGCTGATGATCACAGGATTGCCGGTGAGCTTTTTAAAAGAGATGGCCGCCGGGCTTTTCGTCAGGATAAAGACCCCGTAAGTCCACTGAAAAAAATTCACGAAAGCGACAAAGCTGGAAACATAGAACACCGCTTCCTCGCCATATAACGCCGCCACAATCGGAATCCCGATAAAACCGGCATTGGAAAAAGCCGCCCCGAAATTCTCCACCGGATAATGATGAAAAAACATCATCGCTATCATCATGCTCACAACAAGACAAAGCAAAGCCGCGAGCATCGAGAAACCCAGCCCGATCCAGCGTTCGCTTGTCCACGGCGTCATAAATGACTGGATGATGACAGCCGGAATGACCACATAAAGCAAAATATTACCAAGCGCCTGGCTGCCGGATAGTCCCAGCTTGCCGGTTTTCACCAGCAGATAGCCGATCGCCATCAAAAGAAACATCAAACAGATCTGCCGGAAAAGAATCACGATCATGCTTTTTCACCTAAATGAGGTTTTCCGCGATCAGTTTCTCCAGATAGACAGCGACCCCGTCCTCATCGTTGGAAAGCGTGTGATCATCCGCCCGCGCCTTCACCTCCGCCACCGCGTTGGCCATCGCCACCCCGCAGTGACACCACTCGATGAACGACAGATCATTGTAGCCGTCGCCAAAACCGATCGTCTCTTCCTGTCTGATGTTCAGTTTCTCACAAAGCGCGGCTAAAGACTTGGCCTTGTCCACCCCGGCCGCCATGCATTCGATGAAATAAGGGTCGGAGCGGTAGATGCTTAAAGTCTTCTCATAAGGAGCCTTGAAATCATCGATAATTTGAGCGACATAGGAAGGCTCCCCGGTCATCAGGACCTTGTTGACGTCAAAATCGACAGCCTTTTTAAAATCCTGAACATGATGGATCGGCATCGTCGTCGTATAAGACTCAAGCTGAATCCAGTGGTCGCCGATATCCTGCGTGATGATCCTTTCCGCGTCATAAGTCAGCGGGGAAAGCCCGAAAGCCTTGCCGCGGTCAAAAAGCTCATGAGCGGTACTGGCGGGGATGGTCACTTCATACTCCACCTCGCCGCTGTGGTAATTGACCACTTTGGCGCCGTTAAAGGAAAGCAGATAGCCGCCGTAATCCTCGAAGTCTAAAGCGTGCGCGATCTGATATAAGCCCGGGGTCGGGCGGCCGCTGGCTAAGAGAATGGAGACTCCCTTCCTGCCCAAAGCGGATAAAACCTTTTGGGTACGGTCAGTCAGCTCCTTTTTCGAGTTAGTCAGCGTGCCGTCCAGATCCAGCGCGATTAAACGATACATTTAAGCTTTAACTTCGGCGTTGCCGTAGTCGTTGCCTTCGTTAAAGTTGCGGGCATTTTCCATCGTCGTGACCGCGATACCCTGCAGCGCCTCACGGGTAAAGAAAGCCTGGTGGCTCGTTAAAACAACCTGCGGGAACATCGTCAGACGCGCCGTGATATCATCCGTCAGCGGTTCATCAGAGCGGTCGGTGTAGACATTCGGATCCTCGCCTTCATACACGTCCAGCGCTACGGCGTGGAACTTGCCGTGCTTCAAAGCGTCGATCAAAGCCTCGTTATCAATTAAAGGTCCGCGGGCGGTATTGACAAGCATCGCCGTGTCCTTCATGAGCGCGATCGATTCCGCGTTGATGATGTGGGTAGTTTCCGGGAACAGCGGAGCATGCAAAGAAATTAAGTCAGCGCGGCGGAAAAGCTCCTCTTTTTCCACATACGTCAACAGTCCGGACTCTTCGTAAGCCTTGTTCGGATAAGCGTCCCAGCCTAATACGGTCATGCCGTAGCCTTTGCAGATATTGGCCATGCAGATGCCGATCCGGCCGGTGCCGATGATGCCGGCTACCTTGTTATGAAGATCGACGCCTAACAGGCCGCTCAAAGCGAAGTTGTTGTCCTTAACCTTGCTGTAGGCGCGGTGCAGACGGCGGTTCGCTTCCTGGAGAATCGCCATGGCATGTTCAGCGACCGCGTAAGGGGAATAAGCCGGTACGCGCAATACGGTGATGCCGCACTCCTTGGCCATCTTCAGATCAACATTGTTGAAGCCGGCGCAGCGCATCAGGATTAAACGCACGCCGCCCTCATGCAGCGTTTTCACAACCGGAGCGGAAATATCGTCATTGACGAAAGCGCAAACCGCGTCGTATCCGCGCGCCAGGTTGGCCGTTTCAATACCCAGATTGGAATCAAAATAATGGATCTCGGAATTGTAAGTTCCCTCGCCCTTGTCCTTCGTTAATTCACTGAAGAACGTGCGGTCATAATCCTTGGTGCCAAAGAAAGCGATCTTTAAGAGCTTAGTCTTTTTGTGCTCTTCGAATTCTTTATGCAGGACCTCTAAAATGGCCTTCTCGGCTTCTTCCTCATCCTCGCCGTCGATCGTGATGTTTAAGGTATCGCCCTGTTTAACGCCCATGGCGAGAATCTGTAAAACGTTTCCGCCATCAGCCGTCGCGTCTTTGCAGGAATGGGTGATCTGGCTTTTAAAGTTCACGCAGCACTGCGCGAGTAATGCCGCCGGCCGGGCGTGGACACCCAGGGGATTGGTGACAACATAACTAATTGTTTTCATTTTAATGTACCTCCTCATACTTTTTACAGGATTATTGTATCATCATCAACATAAAATTAAAACCGCTTTCGCAAAAACTTCTTCCCCTTTCCTTTCGTTAGGTTTAAAATGAACCATATAAAGGGGGTTTTAGGGATGCTGTTTGTCAATTTTGTCCTGGGTCTGTTACCGATTATCTGGCTGGTTCTGGCGTTAACCGTTTTGAAGTGGCCGGGGTACAAAGCCAGTTTTTTTGCTTTAATCATCGCTTGTGTCGAGGCGGTTGTCTGCTTCCGTTTTTCCGTGCTGGATACCCTGACCTCGGTGGTAGAGGGCTTCGCTTTTGCCCTGTGGCCGATTGTCATCGTCATTCTGGCGGCGGTGTTCACGTATAACTTGTGCCTGCACACCCATGCCATGGATAAGATTAAACAGTTGTTAACGAGTGTTTCCAAAGATAAGAGAGTCCTGGCGGTCTTAATCGGCTGGTGCTTTGGCGGTTTCATGGAAGGCATGGCCGGATTCGGTACCGCCGTCGCCATTCCCGCCGGCATGCTGTGGGGGCTGGGCTTTGATCCGCTGACGGCCTGCCTGGTCTGCCTGGTAGCTAATGCCACCCCGACCCCGTTTGGCTCGATCGGCATTCCGACGGTGACCCTCGCCACCAATCTCGGGCTGGAAAACAACCTCATCAGTTTCACCACCGTCTTGATCATGTCGGTGTTAATTCTGATCACGCCGTTTGTCATGGTCTTTATCGTCGGGCGGGGATTTAAAGCCTTTAAAGGGCTGGTGCCGTTTTTACTGGCGAGCGGGCTTTCTTTCCTGCTTCCGGAAATGCTTGTCGCTTATTTTGTCGGCGCGGAACTGGCCGGTGTCGCCGGCGCGGTCGGCAGCCTGCTTGTGACGATCCTGATGGCGATGCGGCTGAAAAAGACCGATCCAGAGTATGAGCTGGATATCCCGGAAGGGTCTAAATTAAAACTGGGGGAGACCTTAAGAGCGCTGTCGCCGTTTATTTTGATCTTTATCGTGCTGCTCTCCACTTCCAATTTGGTTCCGCCAATTCATGACGCCCTGTCGTCGATATCTTCCAGCGTGAAAATCTCCACGTATGAAAATGCCGGGATGACCAGTTTTGCCTGGATCAACACCCCGGGAGTTCTGATCTTTATCTGCGCGATCATCGGCGGGTTTATTCAGGGCGCCCATATCGACGAGATGGGGACGGTTTTGAAAAACACCGTGGCGCAGATGATGTTTACGATTTTCACGATGTGCTTTATTTTAGGAACGGCCCGCGTCATGCAGTATTCCGGCATGATCAGCGCGGTCGCCGCCCTGTTCGCGATTTTTGGCAGCTTCTATCCTTTTGTGGCGCCGCTGCTTGGCGCGCTGGGCACGTTCGTGACCGGTTCGGGAACCAGCTCGAGCGCCTTGTTTGGCTCGGTGCAGTATTCGACCGCGCAGGCGATCGGGGCCAACCCATACTGGCTGGCGGCCGCGAACAGCCTGGGTGTCGCGACCGGAAAAATGCTCGCGCCGCAAAGCATCGCGATCGGTCTGGTGGCAGTCAAGAAAGAAGGCAGCGACGGCGAGCTTTTGAAGATGGTCGTGCCTTACGCGATTTTGTTTATCGTTATCAGTTCCCTGGTATGTTATTTCGGACAGGGTTTGTTTAATCAGTTAGGAGTTGTATAATATGTTCTTTTTCGCACCGTTCTTTTCCTATCCGCTCGTGCAGTTCATGCTGATCCTGATCTTCGCGGCCATCCTGCCGGCTTTGCTTCTCATGCGTTATGTGTACCGGCTGGACAAAGTGGAGAAGGAACCGCGCTATCTCTTGTTGTCACTTTTGTGGCAGGGGGTCCTGGCGGCGCTGGTCGCGATCGTCCTGGAGTTCATCCTGCAGACGATTTTAGGGCTCGTCATAGATCCCGATGATGATCTGTATGTTTACATCATGGCGTTTGTGTGCGTCGCGATGGTCGAGGAAGGCTGCAAGCTGTTCTTCCTTTACCGGCGCACCTGGAATGATCCGAACTTTAATTTCCGCTTTGACGGCATCGTCTACGCCTGCTTTGTTTCGCTTGGTTTCGCGGCTTTTGAAAATGTCAAATATGTGTTAAGTTACGGGCTGTCGGTCGCTTTGCCGCGGGCGCTGTTGGCGGTGCCGGCGCATTTCGGCTTTGCCGTGATCATGGGTTATTTCTACGCCCGCGCCCGGCTCAATTACGGCTGGACGAAAAACTGGTGGTGGAATCTCGTTTTCGCCTATGTCTGCCCGGTTATTCTGCACGGCATCTACGATACCTGCTGCATGCTCAATTCGAGCGGGGCGACGGCTTTCTTTGTGGTCTTTGTGATCGTGATGTATATTTTCATCTGGCAGTTCTTGAAACACGAGTCGCAGCATGACGAATTTATTTAGCTGTGTCCATTGATTTTCTTGAGTGGCAAGTTTAGAATTGAAACCATATAAGGAGGATTTGACGAAATGAAAGAAATCATGAAAGAGATTCAAAACGAAATCAGCCGGAAACGTTTGTATCAGAGCGTCAAGGAGGTTTCCAACTTTCATCGGATTCAGGCTTCGACCGGATTTCGCGAAGCGGCTTCCTTTGTTTGCAAGAAAATTAATGACATGGGTATTGAGGCCAAGCTTCTGACTTTTACCGCCAATGACAATACCTGGTATCTGCAGCAGAAGATGTTTCAGGAATGGACTTGCAAGGAGGCCTGGCTGAAGGTTGAGGGCATGGGGAAAATCGCGGATTTCCAGGAGGAACCGATTTCCATCATCCAGAAGAGCTATCCTTGCGATTATTCGCAAAGTCCTCTGGATGTCGTGCTGGTGGAGGATTTTACCAATCTCGAAAAATATGATCTTGAGGGCAAGCTGGCTTTTATCCATGAAATGCCGACGCCTCATCTCGATACGCTCATTAAAGAAAAGGGCGCGGCGGGATTTATCACGGACTTCATGCGCGAGGTTCCGGTGGTGCGGAGCCGCCATGACGCTTATGACGCCTTGAATTATACTTCGTTCTGGTGGAAGGACGGGCAGCCGCGCACGTTCGGTTTCGTTTTGTCGCCGCGGGTCGGGGATCAGCTGCGGGATCTGTGCTTAAAGACGGCCGCTCAGCATGCCCTGGATCCGGACGCGCCGGCTTATCCGCAGGCGCTCTGCAAGGTGGAGAGCATGCTTTATCCGGGCGAGATGGAGGTTGTCGAGGCGGTCATCCCGGGCAAGACGCGCGAGGAGATTCTGATCACCGCGCATCTCTGTCATCCTCAGGCCAGCGCCAATGACAATGCTTCCGGTGTGGCCGGCGGTATGGAGGCGCTGCGGGTTTTGAAGCAGCTGACGGAAAGCGGCCGGATTCCGGCTTTGAATAAAACGGTCAAGCTGATTTTAATGCCGGAGATGACCGGCACGTACTGCTATTTATCGACGATCAAGGACTTCGGTCATATCAAAGGGGCGATCAACCTGGATATGATCGGGGGCCGGCAGAACGGCTTTTACGGCCCGATTACGATTACCGCGACGCATCACGCGTTGCAAAGTCCGGTGACGAGTATCGCGAGCATGGTTTTGAAATATGCCCGGCAGCAGGCGAAGGCTTTCCAGGGCGAGGATGTCCCGCTGGTGAACAGCACGATGGAAAGCTACACGGGCGGCAGCGATCATACGATTTATTCGGATCCGTCGGTCAATATCCCTTGCATCATGCTGGGGCAGTGGCCGGACCGTTTCTATCATACTTCGGGGGATACCCTGGAATGTGTCGATCCGCTGGTGCTGGCTTTCTCGACGTCTTTCGCGGCCGGTTATGTTTACGCGCTGTCTAATTTTGATGAGGATATGCATAAGGAGACGATGGCGCATCATTTGCGTCTGATGATCAAGGATCTCGAGGCGCTTTTGCCGGAAAAGGACGGCGCGCGGGCGAAGCATATCGTCAATTATTATCGCAAGAGTGTCAAGAATTTTAAGGAGTACGGTCCGGTGGATGTCAGCGCGGACCGCGAGCTGGTCAGTCAGGTCGGCAAGGCGACGGCGGTGTATTTAGGATTTAAGAAGCCGAAGAAGCCTTTGAATGATCCGCAGTATGATTACGTACCGCAGCGTCATTTTGTCGGTCCGATCGATGATCTTCACGCTTATGTGTCCGAGGGTGACTGGGCGAAGAGCGCGGTCGCGGCTTATGATGAGATGGCTAAATCTTACGGTTTCCAGGCGATGATGATGACTTCTTACATTTTGAATTATATGGATGGCAGGCGTTCTTTGAACAAGATCTGCTATGAGATTCAGATGGAGACCGGGCAGGGCGATATTAAGTTGATGGACGCGTATGTCCGGGCTTTGAAGGAGCTTGGTCTGGTGTCGTTTAAGGAAAAGAACCGGGGAGGAATCAGTTATGACGATTTTGATTAAGGGCGGCCGTATTCATGACGCTGTTCATGAAGAGGCTTATGAGGCTGATATATTGATTGCCGATGGCAAGATTATTGAGATAGGCGCGGATTTAAGCGGCGATGAGGTGGTGGACGCCTCGGGCAAGGATGTTTATCCGGGTTTTGTGGACGCGCATTCGCATTTAGGCATCGACGGTTACGGCATCGGTTTTGAGCGCGATGACGGTAATGAGATGGGGGATGTACTCTCCAGTCAGCTAAGGGGCATTGACGGTCTGAATCCTTTGGATCCGACTTTCCAGCAGGCGCGTCTGGCCGGTGTGACCGCGGTGGGAACGGGTCCGGGCAGCGCGAATGTGCTGGGCGGCACGTTTGTGGCGATTAAGACGGTCGGCAAGAGAATTGATGACATGGTCATTAAAAATCCGGTGGCGATGAAGTGCGCGTTTGGCGAGAATCCGAAGCGCTGTTACCGTGACAAGGGGAACTGCACGCGGATGACGACGGCGGCTAATTTAAGGACGGCTTTGTATAAGGCGAAGGAATATATGGAGAGAAAGGAAGCTGCCGGGGATGACATCACGAAGAAGCCGCCTTTCGATTTGAAGATGGAGGCTTTGATTCCGGTTTTGCGGCGGGAGATTCCTTTGAAGGCGCATGCTCATACCGCTGATGATATGTTCACGGCGATCCGGATTGCCAAGGAGTTTGATGTGAAGCTGACGCTGGAGCATTGCACGGAGGGTCATCTGGTTGTGGATGAGCTTGTCAAGGAGGGCTATCCAATGGCGGTTGGTCCGAGTTTCGGGCATGCCACGAAGTTTGAGCTGAAGGATAAGAGCTGGACGACGCCGGGTATTCTGGCGAAGGCGGGCGCGCAGGTTTCGATTATTACCGATGCCCCGGTTACGCCGGAGCAGTATCTGCCATTATGCGCGGGGCTGGCGATTCATTCCGGGATGGATGAGTTTGACGCTTTGCAGGCGATTACGATCAATCCGGCTAAGCATCTGGGTATTGATGAGCGGGTCGGTTCGCTGGAGAAGGGCAAGGACGCGGATCTTGTCATTATCGCGGGAAGTCCTTTCGAACTTTCGCATGAGGTATGCGCTGTCTATATTGACGGCAAGAGGATTGTTGATTAGCCGCAGTGAAAATTGCGGCTTTTTTTAATAAGGTGACGGGGAATGAAGAAGCGCGAGGTTATTCAGATCATTAAGGATCATCATTACAAAGAGTGGTACGGGCAGAAGATCACGGATGAGAATACCCGGGACCGGGTTTTGTTTGGCAGTGTGGATGAGGAGTGTACCGGGGTGGTGACGGCGATTTATGCCAGTGTCGATGTTATTAAAGAAGCGGTAAAAAGGAACGCGAATCTGATTGTGGCGCATGAGGCTTTGTTCTGGAATCACGGCGATCATACCGACTGGCTGGAGGATCATGAGTCTTATCAGTTAAAAAGGAAGCTTCTGGCGGATCATCATATCACGGTGTGGCGTGATCATGATCATATTCACGCCGGGCTGGATTTTCAGAACCGCCGGGTAGACGGGATCTTTTACGGTCTGTTGGCGACGCTGGGCTGGGAGAATTATCTAGAGGGGGATATCGGTTATCCTTTAATTGTGGAAATTCCCAGGATGAAGACCCGGGATCTGATTGCTGAGATAATTAGTAAGCTGGAATTAAACGGGATCAAGTGTCTGGGTGATCTGGACGGGGAGAGTCAGCGGATTTATCTTCCCATGCATGTCATGGGGGATGATAATGACAAGATGACGGTCGTAAATCAGGAGCATATTGATACGGTGATAGCGATGGAGTGTATTGATTACACGCTGGGTATTTATATCAGGGATGCCGCGATGCTGGGGTTGAACAAGCGGATTTTAGCGGTGGGGCATTTTAATCTTGAGGAGCCGGGGATGAAGTGGTTCGGGGAGGTTTATCTGCCGCGGATCTTGCCTGATGTTCCGGTTAGTTTTGTCAGGGCCGGGGATATGTATTCGTTTGTTTTGAGGCGCTGAGTTATCGCTTTACTAAATAAAATATCTTTGTTATCATGAGATAAAGGATGTGGGGAAGTTGAAGTTACTGGCGGCGGATTTTGACGGGACGCTTTATTTTCAGGATGAGGATCCGCATATCCGGGTGCGGGATGCCAGGGCGATTGAGAGGTTTCGCGCGGCGGGGAATCTTTTCGGGATGTGTACCGGGAGGCCGAGTCACGGGCTGAAGCCTTTTATCGATCTGGAAATGGATTTTTATATCATGGATACAGGCGCGGTGATTAAGGACGGGAAGGATCAGCTGCTGTTTAAGAAGACGGTGCCCGCTGATCTGGTGATAGAGATCATGAGGACGCATGACTGGCCTTTCTTTATTATAACGGCGGATGATCTTTTGATTTATCCTACCCGTTCAAAGGTGCCGGTGATTCATACTTTAAGGGATCCTGAGGATTTAAGGGGTCAGGAGATTTTGAGCTTTTCTGTGCCGATGACTAGTGAAGAAAAGGCCGCCGTGGTTTTGGATGAAATCAAGAAGTATCCGCAGCTGGATGCTTTTCAGAATCGCGCCGATGTGGATTGTGTTTACAAGGGCTGTTCAAAGCAGTCGGGGATGGCTTTTGTGGAGCGTTATTTCCAGCTTGATCACGGGGATCTGGCGGGGATCGGGGATTCTTATAATGATCTGCCGATGTTGAATTATGTGGATCACAGTTTCACGTTTGTCGACAGTCCGGACAGGGTTAAAGGACAGTGCAGGTATGTGGTGCGTGATGTCGCGGAAGCGATCGCGATTTTGATGGGGGAGTCTTAAAAGATGGCGGTCATGATTGTCGACGGTCAGGGCGGCGGCATTGGAAAGAGTTTAATCGAGGAAATCAAGGAAAAGAATCCTGATCTTTTTGTGATCGCGGTGGGGACGAACGCGACTGCCGCGGGGGTCATGAAGAGGGCCGGGGCGGATGTGGCTGCCACCGGGGAGAATCCGGTCGTCTAAAATGCTTCCAGGGTTGACGCGATTGCCGGTCCTTTGGGCATTGTGTTTGCGAATGCCATGTACGGGGAGATTTCCCCGAATATGGCGCTGGCGATTTCCGGCAGTGACTGTCCGAAGTTTTTGATTCCTGTCAGTCAGTGCGGCGGGCATATCGCGGGGCTGAAAAAGCAGCCGCTGCATGATTATGTGCAGGAGTGTGCGGAAATGTTGTTGGAGGAGGTAAAGAAATGAAAGCTTTATTTTTTGACTGCGCGAGCGGTATCAGCGGGAATATGACTTTGGGGGCTCTATTGGAGCTGTGTGATGATGAGAAGGTTCTTGAAAGGGAACTTGCGAAGGTTCACGTAGGCGGATATCATCTTCATATTTCCAAGATGGTTAAGAATGGTATTACGGGTACGTATGTGGATGTTCATCTTGAGCATGAGAATGATCCTCATGAACATGATCACCCACACGAGCATCCTCATGGACCAGAGCACGAGCACGAACATCACCACCCAGAAGGACCAGAGCATGAGCACCCTCATCCGCATGACCATGAACATCATCATGAGCATCCGCTTGAGATGGCGGCAGGAGAGGGACCGTTAGCAGTGGAGCATGAACACCCACATGAGCACCCACATGGACCAGAACATGATCACCCTCACGATCATCCACATCCTCACGAGCATCCGCTAGAGATGGCAGCAGGCGAAGGTCCATTGGCAGTGGAGCATGAACACCCACATGACCATCCTCATCCGCATGAACACGATCATCATCATCCTCATGAGCATCGCAATTTATTTGATGTTGAAAGAATCATTGATGAAAGCGAGATCGATGAGAAGGCTAAAGATCTGGCTAAGCGGATCTTCCGCAGAGTGGCTGTAGCGGAAAGCAAGGTTCACAATGAAACTCTGGAGAACGTTCATTTTCATGAGGTCGGGGCCATTGATTCCATTGTCGATATCATTGGTACCGCGGTATTAGTCACGTATTTAAATCCTGATGTGATTTATTCCAGTATTGTGAATGACGGTTACGGTTTTATTGAATGCGCGCATGGCACGATCGCGGTTCCGGTTCCGGCCACCAGTGAGATTTTTGCCGCCAGCAAGGTTGTTTCCAGACAGATTGCGATTGATACTGAATTAGTCACCCCGACCGGGGCAGCGATTATCGCGGAGCTGGCAAGCAGTTTTGGGATGATGCCTGCCATGAATGTCACGAAGATCGGCTGGGGATGCGGGACTAAGGAACTGCCGATCCCGAATGTTTTAAAGGTTTCCATGGGAGAATTAATTTAAAGGCCGAAAGGCCTTTTTTATTTATACCGGTATTAACCGGAAGATGAATGAAGACCAACAACGAATCTGATCATCAATTCATGCGGTAAATATCGTGAATTTATTTAACAAATATCATAGCTAATGTGATATAGTATTGATGACAGTTGAGCCTCTTTCTGATGTGTTTTCGGTGATTCGTTTGACATGCTTTAGGATGCAATGGTCATGTAAAGGTTAAGATGTCACATCCATCATATCTTGATTTGACCATCTCTTTAAAAACGGGTTGAATCTGATCAGTGAAACTGATTTGCGGTATCATCAGGAACTGAGCTTGTGAAGGAGTTGATATAAACGTGAGAAGGAATAACATGAAGAAAGTATCTGCCGCAGTTGTCGCATTTGCTATGCTTGTAAGCTGTTTGTTTGGAAACATTGTGGCATATGCCGAGGATACCACGCTGGATATCAAAGCCACTGTTTATGATCTTGACGAAGACAGTCATTATGTTATCGGGGAAAATAAGTCCTCTGATTTGAGTGCCATCGGTACGCTCTCAATTGGGGGGGGACATAGAAGCTTCCTCTGAGGTCAATTCGTTCCCGTCTTATGAAGTAAAAAAGGGAAATATCACCTTCAGTTATGCAATTAATGAGGAAATTCTGAACCGCGAGGAGACAGAATGGCATTTGACTGATGACAAAAGCGATAAGGTCAACAATCTGACCCTGGATGCCAAGATCATGTCGGGGGCGCTGATCCTGCAGACATCGCTGGATGGCACCATGTGGACGGAAGATGTGATGATGTCCGATATCTTCAAAGATGGTGCTGATAACAATGGTTTCTATGTAACAAAAGTCATCCAGCTTGAGAATGGATGTTACTATCGGGTGCTTGTCGCTTATAAAATGGAGCGCAGACTCGAGGATTCCGTTGGTCCGGTGACAACCAAGAAGAACTATGAGCGGAAGCAGGTTGTCGAGGTCTATGAATTCCATGCCTTCACTGAAACGGATGGGACTAGCCCTGACGCGACACCGAAGAAGCAGCTTGGCACAAAGATTAAAACGGGGAAAGATAACGGATATTCCGGCAATAAAGAGATTGGTAAAAATGATCCCCACTATGGCTGGGATATCGGATATTTCTATGTAAACGGATACACCCGTGAAACCCAGAAGACCGATAACACTCCGGTATTTTTAAAGAACGTCGGGGATAAGGTGACCTTGTGGTTTCACTTGGATGAGGATATAAATAAACTAAATGGCGATGAGCGTTTGACCATCAGCGAGGATAATAATGGTTATGACAGCGATTTTGAAATCGAGCAGACGAATTTTGAGCATGGGGCGCTGATTATCCAGTATACGAGCCCGCAGGGGGAAATTCAGGATCCTGTAATTTATACCGATTATCTTGCCGCAAATGTCAGAACCGGCGCGAACACGAAGGTTCAGCTTTTTGAAAGCGGAGATTATGTTGTTTCCCTGGATTATGAAATAAAATCCAAAAGCGGACCTTCAAACATCCTGTCAAACTATACGAACTATAAAATCATGTTTAAGTTCTCGGTTCAAAACGGGAACTGTATGGTATACCCGTTCGACAGTGTAACAGGAGCGGAACTTAACGCTAACGCGATTACCGAGAATGGGTTTAAGCTGGATATGGCAGAGTCTCGGGATCTCACCATCGATGTGCAGCGCTCGGTTCTCGTAGAGGGCACGGATGGTTATCTTACGGAAGATGTACGTTTCAATAGTCCCGCGAAAGACGGGGAAACGTATACTGATGAGGGTATTTATACCTTCACTGTAAAAAACATATATACCGGTGAGGAAACCACGAAAACGATTTATGTCGGCAAAAACAACTATTTGCGGGCTTTGTCGGCAACCG
>CAZQRT010000034.1:0-14006 GCA_964596105.1 uncultured Erysipelotrichales bacterium
CAGAGAAAAATCCTGCAGAAAATGCCGGAGAACTGTCAAACGAAAGTACCATATCTGATATTCAGGAAACAATGACAAATGGACTGAACAGTGAAGAATCTTCCTCCATAGAAGAGGAGCAAATAGAAGAAACAGTACCTCCAGAGTCAAATTATCCGGAGCTGCCGGCCGATTCTATTCACATTGACAGTTACCAAACTGATTATGCCCATATCGAGGACGGCGTCATCGTCCTTGGCAATGACGAAGGAGTAACTGTCGATATTTCCTTCCCCGCCGGAACAACAAAAGACGAGATTATCGTTTACGACGAGGAGGAACTGCTTAACATTGAATATGGCGATTTTGACAGTGAAAATTCCAAATTTAGTGTGTACGTAACAGGAAAGCAGGCCGGCGATACTCAACTGATTATCACAACCGCATACGAACTGGAAACGAAGGGAGAAAATTACGGCGCGCATGTTTTAAATATCCGGAAGCTGGATTCCTCGGAAGGGAGAGTTGCTTTTGTAACACCTACCGGGGAAAAATACCATTTTAGCGCAAGTTGCGCCGGTGATTCCGCCATCAGAACAACCTATCATGATTGTGCGGTTTACGAGTATGAGCCATGTGGAAAGTGCGCGAAATAAACATTTTTCTGCTTCATGATTTTCTTAGTTTTACACAGCAGTCCCGCGGGACTGCTTTTTTTGTTAATGGCTCAAAAGCACAATTTTAATGCATGGTGTGGTTTTCGAAAAGTAATATCAAAAAAGGGGCTATAAAAGGCGGGCCCATTACTCTTGCCTAAGTCGTGTCGCTTGACAGGAAAACTAAAAGAAGGCATCATTAAGCTGTGCCTAACCCCGATATCCGTATGCAAGTTTCTCAGGAAGTGTAACAGCATCCGGATATATTTTTGTACCAATCGTGAAGACTTGTCCTTTTATTCTGTCATGTCGACCTGCCAGGTATAGACACATCCATTACTGTTCCGGAAACCAGAGACTCTTTGAAACAGTGTATCACCTTTTAAAATCAACACATATTGTACTGAGAAAATAATAATAAGCGATCCTTGACATGAAGTTTACTTCAAGTGCGATAATAAGCCTCGAAGGGAAACTGTGAATTAATCTGAATAAAGTTCATATTCAGGAAACTAAAAGGAGGAAAATTAAACATGGCAAGAAAAGTAAATGTGAAAAAACTGACACTCGCGGGGCTGTTTATCGCGATCGGGCTCGTTCTCCCCTTCATCACCGGGCAGATCCCGCAAATCGGACAGATGCTTCTGCCGATGCATATCCCGGTGTTTCTCTGCGGCATGATCTGCGGCTGGCCGTGGGGCTTTGCCGTGGGACTCATCCTGCCGCTTTTAAGAAGCCTGCTGTTTGGCATGCCCGCCCTCTACCCTAACGCCCTGGTGATGTCAGCGGAGCTGGCCACCTACGGCAGTGTCATCGGTCTGGTTTACGCGCATTTTAAAAACCCGGGCACCTTGCAGGTTTATATCTCGTTGATCGTCGCGATGATCGCCGGCCGCCTTGTCTGGGGCATCGTCAAATACCTGCTTTTGACAGCCGTCGGCAACGTGTTCACATGGAAACTGTTCGTCGCCGGGGGATTCGTGGAGGCCGTGCCGGGCATCATCATCCAGCTCATCCTGATCCCCGCTATCATGGCGCTGTTAAAACGGAGCGGCTATCTCAATAAATTGTGATTGCGTCCATCCGCTAAAAAAGTATTGAATTTCATGGCAAATAATGCTATGATACTTAAGCACTAGTGATTCAGAGAGGGGTAAGTCAATATGTCAAGAAAATGTCCCGTCACCGGAAAAGGCCCTTTAACAGGTAATAAACGTTCCCATGCCTTAAACGCGACAAAAAGAAAATGGAATGTGAACCTGCAAAAGGCGACCATCATGGTTGATGGTAAACCGCAAAAAGTCAGAATTTCCGCGAGAGCCTTAAGAACGTTACGGAAATCTGCCTAACAAGCGTCACAAGGACGCTTTTTTTTATGATAAAAAAAGAAGGCGCGTAAAGCGCCTTTTATAATTTAAATGCCTTTTTGAAGGAGCTGAAGAAGGAGTCACCCTTTTTTTCATGCTCACGGATTTTTTGATACAGCTCCTTCTCATCACGCGACAGCTTGGTTGGAATCTTGAGCTCCACCTTGACAATCTCATCACCGTAATAATCAGTGCGCAAATCCTTGACACCCTTGCCGCGAAGCCGGAACTGGGCGCCGTGCTGGGTACCCTCGGGGATCTTCAAAGACACATCGCCGCTCACGGTCGGGACATCAATCGTGCAGCCCAGCGTGGCGTCCACCGCCGAAATCGGAATCGTGATCAGGATATTGCGGCCGTCCCGGGTAAAGTACTCATGCGGACGGACGCGAATCTCCACATAGAGATCGCCGTTAGGACCGCCATTCATCCCGCGCTCGCCGTTGCCCTGCACGCGCAGCTGCTGACGCGAGTCGATGCCGGCGGGGATGTTTAACTGCACGGTCTTGTTTTTATTGACATAGCCGTTGCCATGGCAATGCGGACACTTGTTGCGGATCGTGCGGCCGGTACCGTGACAGTCCGGACAAGTCGTCGTATTCATGAATACCCCGAACGGCGTCCGCTGCTGGGTCTGAACCGTTCCCGTTCCCCCGCAGCGCGGACAAGTCTGGACATCACCCGGCGACTTGGCCCCGGTGCCGTGACAGTGCGGACATTCCTCATCGACATTGATCTTCAAGTCCATGACCTTGCCCTTGACCGCGTCCATGAAATCAATCGTGACCTGCATGAAACGGTCCTCGCCCTGCACCGGACCGGATCTTCTCGTCCTGGTCTGCTGCGGATTACCGCCGAAGAAACTGGAGAAAATATCGCTGAAATCTTCAAAACCGCCGTTGAACCCGCCGGTGTTAAAGCCGCCCTGGCCGCCCTGCTCAAAGGCGGCATGACCGTAACGGTCATACGCGGCCTTCTTGTTGGGGTCGCTTAAAACATCGTAAGCTTCCTGAACCTCTTTAAACTTTTCCTCAGCATCAGGCGCTTTATTTACATCCGGATGATACATTTTGGCCATTTTTCGATAGGCGTGCTTGATTTCATCCGCGCTTGCTGACTTTGAGACCCCTAACACCTCGTAGTAATCGCGTTTATTTGCCATATATCATCATCCCCTTGTACACCGACAAAGCCAAGGAAAATCCTTGGCTTAATTCTTCTCCTGGAAATCCGCGTCTACGACATCGTCGTCACTGCTGTTTTGAGAATTCTGATTCTGCTGCTGCTGATAAGCATACGAAGCCATCTGCTGAGCCGCTCTTTCCAGCTCATCCATCTTCGCTTCCAGCGTCGCGATATCATTGTTATCCAGAGCCTGCTTCAGCTCATCGCGCAAAGCCTGCGCCTGGGCCTTCTGATTAGCGTCAATCTTATCACCCTGCTCGGAAATCGCCTTGTCGATTTCGTTGATCAGCTGCTCGGCTTTATTCTTCGTCTCAACTTCCTTGCGGCGCCGTTCATCCTCCGCCCGGTTCATCTCGGCCTCACGGATCATGCGGTCGATCTCATCCTGCTTCAATCCGCTGCTGTTCTGAATCGTGATCGACTGCTCCTTGTTGTTTTTCAGATCCTTGGCCTTGACATTGACGATACCGTTGACATCGATATTGAACGTGACCTCAATCTGCGGAACCCCGCGCGGCGCCGGATCAATCCCGTCAAGCTTGAAGATACCCAAAGTCTTGTTGTCGCGGGCCATCGAACGCTCGCCCTGCAAGACGTGAATGTCAACCGCCGGCTGATTGTTTTCCGCCGTCGAGAAAATCTGCGATTTCGTGGTCGGGATGGTCGTGTTGCGCTCAATGAGAACGGTCATAACCCCGCCCATGGTCTCAATACCCAGAGACAACGGTGTGACATCCAGTAACACGATATCCTTGACATCACCGGCAATGACACCGCCCTGAATGGCCGCGCCCATGCTGACAACCTCATCCGGGTTCACGGACTTGTTCGGTTCCTTGTTTAATAACCGCTTAACAGATTCCTGGACAGCCGGAATACGCGTCGAGCCGCCCACCAGCAGAACCTGATCGATCTGGCTCGGGCTGATGCCCGCGTCGCTTAGAGCCTGTCTTACCGGACCCTCGGTACGAGCCACGAGATCCCTCGTCAGCTCATCAAATTTCGCCCGCGTCAGCGTCATCTCAAAGTGCACCGGACCATTGGCGTTCATCGAGATAAACGGCAGCGAGATCTGCGTCTGCATCATGCCCGACAAATCTTTCTTGGCCTTCTCGGCCGCTTCCTTCACCCGCTGCATGGCCATGTTGTCGTGACTTAAATCTATTCCCTGCTCACTCTTGAACTGGGCGATCATGTAATCCATGATATTCTTGTCAAAGTCGTCGCCGCCTAAATGGTTGTCACCGGCGGTTGCCAGGACCTCAAAAGTGCCGTCAGCAAGATCGAGAATCGACACATCGAACGTGCCGCCGCCAAGATCATAAACCAGGACCTTCTGCTCTTTTTCCAGCTTGTCAAGACCAAAGGCCAAAGCGGCCGCGGTCGGCTCGTTGATAATTCTCTCGACCTCCAGACCGGCGATCTTGCCGGCGTCTTTGGTCGCCTGACGCTGCGCGTCATTGAAATAAGCCGGTACCGTAATGACCGCGCTCGTCACTGTCTCGCCCAAGTAAGCTTCCGCCGTCTTCTTTAAATTCTGCAGGATCATCGCGGAAATTTCCTCCGGGGTATAATCCCGGCCGTTGACATGAGCCTTATAGTTCGTGCCCATATGACGCTTGATGGAGCTGACCGTATCCTTGTTTGTTACCGCCTGACGCTTCGCGGCCTCACCGACGATAATCTCGCCGTTCTTGAAGCTGACCACAGACGGCGTGGTCCGGTTGCCCTCCGGATTGGCGATGACCTTTACCTCGCCATTTTCCATAATACTGACACATGAATTGGTGGTACCCAGGTCGATACCGATAATCTTTTTACTCATTTGACATCCTCCTCTATTCACTGACCTTGACTAATGTCGCGCGAATCACGCGATCATTCAACATATATCCTTTCTGCAACTGCTCGAGAACCATGCCCGATTCAACGCCCTCCACCTTTTCGGTCATCACGGCCTGGTGCAGGTTCGGATCAAAAGGCTGGCCCTCGGCGGAAATTTCCGTAACGCCGTGTTTCTTCAAAATCTCCAGAAGCTGACTGTTGACCATCTCAAAGCCCTTCAGGTAAGAAGCCACCGCGGGATCCGCCTCCGCCTTTAAAGCCCGCTCCAGATTGTCAACGACCGGTAACAGATCGGTGACAAACTCCTGCAGAATAAACTTCAAAGCCGTCTCATGCTCATTCTTCAAACGCTTCTTCAAGTTCTCCATATCAGCGAAGACCTTGTAGTAATCGGTCTTCCAGCGGTTGACCTGCTCATTGAGATCCTTGATCTCCGCCTCCAGAATGGTCTTTTCATCAACTTCCGGTTCCGCTTTTTCCTCTTCCGGTGTTTCTTCCTCCTTGGTTTCTTCTTCCTTATTTTCTTCAGCTTTTTCTTCTTCCTTTATCTCTTCTGCTTTCTTCTCTTCATCGCTGTTCATACTATCACCTCTTGTTGCGCTGCTGCTCTTCCGCGAAAATCTCCTCGATATTCTTCGATACATATTCCACTAAGGAAACCACCTTCTCATAAGGCATGCGCACCGGGCCGATCACCGAGATCGTGCCCTTCGTCGTCTCGCTGGTCTTGAAGGAAGCCGAGATCACCGACACATCCTCAAGGCTGGCAATCGGCACATCATCGCCGATCTTGACCGTTACCCCTTCGTTTTCTGTCAGCGGGGTTAAGGCGCGCCACATCTGGCTGTTCTCAAAGGCGCTGACCAGCCGGCGCAGCTTGTTGACATCATTGAATTCCGGCTGATACAGCATATTTTCCTTACCGGAGAAATACACGGAATTATTGGCGAATTTCATGAAGGCGTCAAAGAAAGCGTTAAACAGCACCTCATGCTCGCGGATGCGCCGCGCCAGCACGGGACGGACCTCTGTTTCCAGCTTGCCGATGACCTGGTCAATCGGTGTCCCCACCAGCATGTCATTCATGACCCCGACACAGGACTGGACATCCTCCATGGAAAGATCCTTATTCAAATTAAATGTTTTGTTTTCGACATGACCTTTGTCAGTCACAATGATGAACGTGACACTCTGACTGGTCAAAGGGACCATCGTGATCTGCTGCAGGGATTCATAAGGGGAATCCGGCCCTAAAACCACGCTTGTTAAAGAGGTCAGCTCACTGAGCATCTCACAGCTTTTCTGGACGATCTCATTGAGCGTGCGGTGACGGTCATGAAACAGGGCCTGCATTTCATTTTTGACATTCTCCTCCACCCTGGTCTCCATGAGATGATCCACATAATAACGATAACCTTTCTGGCTGGGAACCCGTCCCGAAGAGGTGTGGGTCTTTTCCAGATAACCCTGCTCCTCCAAAGCCGCCATGTCGTTTCGAATTGTAGCACTGGAATATGGCAGCTGATATTTACGCATCAAAGTCTTCGAGCCGACCGGCTCATTGGTATCAATAAATTCTTTGACGATCGATTTAAGGATCAACAACTGCCGATCTGAAAGCATAACCCTGCCCTCCTTTTAGCACTCTTTTCTTCCTTGTGCTAATATTATTATACACCGTGTTTTAGCACTGTCAATAGTTTAGTGCTAAATTTCTGAATTATTTTAAAGCAGATGCACCAGCATCTCATCAAGCACATCAAACCCCCGCGAAGTGCAAGCCAGACGGTCATCCAAAGTCAAAAGCCCGCCCTTGATATAATCAGCCAAAACCGGATAAACCTTCAATAGATCCTGACCATACTTGCCTTTAAACTCATCTAAAGATATCCCCGCCTTTAATCTTAGCCCCAGCATGACTTCCTCAAACATCTCCTCAGACAAACTTAAATCAATATATTGATACGTCGTCATGCCCTTGAGATAATGCGGCACAGAACGGGTGTTGTCATAGCGGGTATGCCCGGTATAACCGCTGGCCCCCGCCCCGATCCCCACATAGCGTTCATTGTGCCAGTAGACGAGATTGTGAAGCGATTCATGACCCGGTTGAGAGTAATTGCTGATCTCATAACGTTCATAACCGTGATCTTTCAAAACGGCGCTGATCTTTTGAAGCATGGCTAAAACCAGCTCGTCATCGGCGCAAGAAAAATTTCTCTGGTAAAGCAATGTATGCTTTTCAAGGATGAGATTATAAAAAGAGACATGCGTGTGCCTAGCGTCAAAAACAAATCAAGATCATGTTCTAAATCGTCTAAAGTCTGGCCGGGCAGGCCGTAGATAAAATCGCACGACACATCAAAATCCTGCAAAATATCAACGGCTTTTTTGACCATCGCGTAATCATGATGCCGGTTCAACAGATTTAACAGCTTCTCATCAAAAGTCTGCACCCCGAGACTCACCCTGGTGATGCCATTTGCTTTACAGAGCGCCGCTTTCTTCTCATTCACATCCTCGGGATTCATCTCGATGGTGGCTTCCACACAATTTGAAAGCGGTTTTTCCAGAATCCTAAACAGACGGTTTAACTGCCCCGTGCTTAAACAGCCCGGCGTGCCCCCGCCGATATAGACGGTGCGAAAAGGCCGGTCCGCTTTTCTTGCTTGCAACTCTTCATTGAGTTTTTCAAGATACTCATCCGCCCAGTCTTTATGATAGTAAACCTTGCTGAAATCACAGTAAGAGCAGATATGCCTGCAGAAAGGAATATGGACATACAGGGCGTCAGTCATCGAGCCTGATCTCCTTCGCCAGCCCGCCTAAAGCTGTTTCCCGGTACTCGGACCGTAAATCACGGCCGGTTTCTTTCATCACGTTCACAACCGCGTCAAAAGAGACGAGATTGCCGCGAATCGCCCCGAGATCTTTCGCGAAGCTGGCGGCATCGATCGCCCGCAGCGCCCCGTAGCCGTTTCTCTCAATGCACGGGATCTGGACATAACCCCCGACCGGATCACAGGTTAAACCGAGCTGATGCTCCAGCCCCATTTCCGCCGCGTATTCGATCAATTCATCCTTCAATCCCAAAAGATAAGCGTAAGCCGCCGCGGCCATCGCCGTGGCCGTGCCCACTTCGGCCTGACAGCCGCCCTCAGCTCCCGAGATCGTGGCATTATGGCGCACGACATTGCCAAAAACCCCGGCCACCGCCAAAGCGTCAATCAATTGTCCCTTTGAGAAATTATACTCCTCACGAGCCGTGTATAAAACCGCCGGCAAAATCCCGCACGAACCGCACGTCGGAGCCGTGACCACCACACCCCCGCTGGCATTTTCCTCACTGGCCGCGTAAGCGTAAGCCATCGTCCTCAAACGCGAGCCTTTCTCTTTTTGATAAAGCCTGCCGGCCACTCTTTCCAGCCCCAGTTTTCCCGGCAGCGGTCCCGTTTTTTTCAAGCCGCTCTCGATGCAGGCAAACATCGCGTCCAGCACCTCACCGCCGTACTCTCTGATATCCTCATAATAATAAACATACTCGGGGAAACTGAGATAGCGGGCTTTCATAAACGCCTTGATTTCCGCCAGATTATGCTCGCGGTAAACCTCCTTGCGGGCAAAAGGTTCACTTCCCAAAACGATATCCCCGCCGCCGATCGAATACCCCGTCACACTGCCCAGACACGCGCCCCTTTGATAAGCGGTAATCTTCATACCGTTGGGATGCAAAGGCAGCGCCTCCCGGTGCCATTGAAAACTGGTCGGGGTCATTTTCAGCCCGGCCAGGATCGCCTGATCGGTCAGATGACCCTTGCCGGTTAAAGCCAAAGAGCCGTAAAGATCGGCGACAAAATGATCAGCTTTAGGGTAGCGGGCCTTGACGATCTCCGCGATTTTGCGCGGCCCCATGGTATGAGAGCTGCTCGGCCCCATGCCGATTTTATAAAGCGTCTTGAGCGATTCCATGCTCCTCACCCCGCATCACCGTATTTAAAAAGAACAGTTCCATGCCCTGATATTTCTCGACAGCCCCCTGCTTGATGTCCACATCCAGCCGGGAAAGCCCCGTCAGAAGCTTTTTCAGATCCGCCAGAGAATAATGAACCATATCCTTGCGGACATAGTACAGGCGGTTAGGATTAACTGACAACATCTTCGCGATTTCCTGATCGTTATACCCCTTGCCATCCAAAAGCTTCACCTGATAAAGCAGTCTCACGCTCGACGCCAAAAGGGCGATCAAACGGACCGGCTCGATATTGTTGACCTTTAAATCCTGATAGATCGCGAAAACCGCCCGTCCGTCTTTTTTCAACAGGGCGTTAGACAAAGCCAAAGCGTTGTCCTCCAAAGGCCTGGTGACCAAAACCTTCGCGGTCTCGATATCGATAAAATCCCCGTATAAAGCCAGTTTGTTGATCTCGTTAAAAAGCTGCTCCAGGGTGCCCCCGGCCCTTTTCAACAGCAGCTCCAAAGCCTCATCAGAGATGTCCACATTTCTTTGCTTCAGGGCCTTTAAAGCCCACTCCTTTAGCTCCACCGGGCCGGGATGAGCGTAATAGCGGTACGTGGCCGCTTTTCTTAAAGCCTTGACATCCCGCCTTCTCTCATCAAACTTGCCCTCCAGATACAAGACGACGATGAAATCATCCGCCGTTTTTGTCAGGGCGTCCGTCAAAGCGGCGATTTCATCAGTATGATAACGAGTCTTCTCGACAGTATAATACACCGGCTCGGTGATCACCAGAAAACGGTATCGGGAGAAGAAAGGCACCGCGGACAACTCCTGAACAATCTCTTTGATCTCAACATTCCGGCCCGAGACCCTCCGGTAGTTCAGCTCCGGCATATCCACCGGGTATTTCCGCTTTAAATCCGCGACATAGCGATTCATTAAATAACGCTCCTCGCCGCATACCATAAACAACATGACGCTCACCTGCCTAGCCCCATTGTACTCTTTTTCTTGTGACCTTTCATCCTCTTTTTTCAGCTTTCCACAAAGGTGTGATGATCCCGGCTGTAGAAAACCACCATGCCGTTTTCATCACTGCGGTAAATGCGCACCCCGTACGCCCTCAGGCGGCTGATCACCTCCGGGGAGGGGTGATGATAACGGTTGCGCAGCCCGACGCTGATCAGGGCCAGGCGCGGCTTTAAGGTCTCCAGGAAAGCGACACTGGTGCTGCCGGCACTGCCGTGATGGCCGACGGCGAGAACATCCGTCCTTAAATCCGGGTATTTGTCGATCAGATCCTGTTCCACCGCGACCGAGATATCGCCGGTAAATAAATAATTTAGATCATTGACAGAAGTCGCGATCACGAGACTGTTGTCATTGTCATTGTCATAACCGCCGGTATTCAGGTTTTTTAAAACCAGCCCGCGGTAAGCGTCCTCATGAAAATCCCAGACTTCTTTTCTGACCGGGAAATTCTCCTTCAGGCTTTCTAAAGCGCCGCAGTGATCGAGATCCTCATGCGACAGATAAACCGCGTCCAGCTTCGTGATGCCCAAAGCCTTTAACTGCGGAATGACATTGTCCACGGCGATGTCTTTACTGACCGCCCCGCCGGTATCGATCATGATATTGGCGCTTTGAAAAGGCATGGCTATGAGAAAACAGTTGCCCTGCCCGACATCGATCATCGCCACGCGCGTGAAACTGTGACAGTATGGAAATAGCGGCCACAATAAAACACTGCCAAGAACAATATAAAGCATTCTTTTTTTATGGCGGTACTGCAAGCGGTACAAACCATAATAAAACCCCGCGATACTGACAAACAGGATAATCAAGGGGATTTCCCCGGTGATGAAATTCAAAGGGACTTTTTTTAACAGTTCCAGAAGATAAAAAAGCCCGTGCAAGGGATAATTCACGAGGCTTGAAAAGATGCCGCGAAAAACGACATTCACGACCATCAGCATAAATAAAACCGCGATCCCGAAAGACAGAAACAGGCCGGCCGCCATCCCGGCCAGGGTGATCTCATGGCGGAAATAAGCATTCACCATCAGCGACACAAACATGATCGCCAGGCTTGACCATTTGGTGTCGGCGGTCAAAAGCACCGCCAGGTAAAGCGCCATGGAATAAATAAAGCTCATGGAAAAAATCACATGCGGCTCAATGACCATCATCAAAATTCCCGTCCAGCCGTATAAAGACAGGGCGGAAAGATGAGGTATGGCTTTTCCGGCCATCATGAGAAAAGCCCGCCACGCCGAGATGTTTTTGCCCAGAAGCAGCGCGTATCCGCCCATGATCACGGTGGTGACTGTCCTTTGGTGTTTCTCATTCAGGAAAAAACTTAACATACCGCTGACCATCAGCGACAGCCAGTGAAAATGCATGCCGCTGATGGCAAACAGATGAGCCAGAGACAGATTAGAAGCATCGGCGCGAAACTCCTTGACCTCATCGCTTTTCTCCCCTAACAGAAAATAGGCGTAATAAGGCCGGGTATCCGCGCTGACAGGACTCAAAATCCAGCCCCTGGCTTTTTCTTTGAAAGAATCCTGATGAGTGATGAGTTCCTGCTCTGAAACCACAGCGGTATGATGGACGCCCATGCCTAAGTAGTAATGCTTCTCATCAAACATGCCGCGGCTTTGCAGCTCATTCATCCTGACTTCCTCCCCGCTCACCCTGACGATATCACCGCTGACAAAACCGTGATCGTAAGCCTGGTAAAAAGTGTCCTTAATGACATAGCCGGCCTTGTTGACATAGGTGATTTCCCCCTGCCGGGTTTCCGAAAAGCGGGACTGGTGCACCGCCAGGCGCATAGCGAAAACCAGGCAGAACAGAAAAATAAAAAAGATCTCCTTTTTTTCATGAACACAGCTGAAATAACAAAAAAGGATGACCAGTAAAAACAGAAACTTCGCGCTGAGGAAAAAACTCATGGCGATGATCACCGCCGCGGCGAACAGAGAAAAACCGAGCGAGATCAAAGGCATAAAGACTCACGAAACTTCTGATAAGATTTCATTCCAATGCCCTTGATTTTTAAAATATCCTCAATGCAGGTAAAAGGCCGCGCCGAAATAATAGCTTCAGCCTTTTTCGGCCCGATGCCTTTAATCGCGCACAGTTCCTCTAATGTCGCGCTGTTTAAAGGCACTAAGTTTTCCTTGGCAAAAGGCACATATAAAATCATATCATGGGAAATGTCACGCCGCGGATTGGCGCAGACCGCCAGGCCGTTTCCCAATACCCCGATCGTGTCCAGGGCTTTTTCTACGGTCACAATCTCGGGAAACGTATAATCGCCCTCTTTTTTGACCGCCCCCTGGGCATGCACGACCAGGCTCACCGCCTCTTCTTCCAGATCTTCCACATTGGTTTTTTCCGTGTTATAAAAAAAGCCGAAGGCGGCCAGACAGCATATGCTGAGGACATATTTTAAGATTTTCATAGTCTCCTCCAGAAAAAAACCGGCTAAAGCAGCCGGTTCATGTATGGTATCTTAAAATGTTCATAGGCTTCCTGCGTCACCACTCGTCCCCGCGGGGTGCGTTTAATGAGCCCGATTTGTAACAAATAAGGCTCGTTGACATCCTCGAGGGTCTGCGGCTCCTCGCCGATCGAAGCGGCCAGCGCCTCGAGACCGACAGGACCGCCTTTAAAGCGTTCGATAATGCCCATTAAGTACTTTTGATCGACATCGTCCAGCCCCAGCTCATCGACCTTCAAGCGCCGCAAGGCCTCGGTGGTCGTTTCCAGGCTGATATGATCCTCGCCGTTAAACTGGGCGAAGTCACGGACGCGGCGAAACAGGCGGT
Source organism: uncultured Erysipelotrichales bacterium (assembly GCA_964596105.1). GTDB lineage: Bacteria > Bacillota_I > Bacilli_A > Erysipelotrichales > Coprobacillaceae > CAJUOR01. Next base: position 12,827 of record CAZQRT010000034.1, read on the forward strand.
TGGCAATGCGCGGCGTGCCCCGCGCGCGGTGCGCCAGGGCGATTTTCGCGTCATCGTCCATGGCGAAACCGTAAACCCGGCTGGTGCGGTCAATGATGCTGGCGAGATCCTCATAAGGGTAATACTCCAGCTTGTTGATGATGCCGAAGCGGTCGCGCAGCGGCGCCGAGATATCCCCGGCCCGGGTCGTCGCCCCGATTAATGTAAAGGGCGGCAGGTCAATGCGGATGGAATGACTGCCGGCGTCCTTGCCGATCACGACATCCACACAGAAATCCTCCATGGCCGGATACAGCACCTCTTCCACCACCTTGGGCAGGCGGTGAATCTCATCGATAAACAGGACATCCCCCGGTTCCAGACCGGACAGCAAGGCCACCAGGTCCCCGGTGCGCTCGATGCTCGGGCCGGTGGTGGTGCGGATATGGGAGCCCATTTCGTTGGCGATGATCATCGCCATGGTGGTCTTCCCCAGGCCCGGCGGACCATACAGCAAAACGTGATCGAGGGCTTCGTCACGCAGTTTCGCGGCCCCCACAAAAACCCTTAAATTCTGTTTTAAATCACGCTGTCCGATATATTCATCAAAAGAAAGCGGACGCAGACTGGCGTCATCATCTTGCTGATCTTTGCCGTCTAATAACGCGTTCTCAGTCATGTTGACCCCCTTTCTACCTTACCAACAGACTCAAAGCCTTTTTCACATAGCCGTTGGTATCGAGCTTCTCATTGATTTTTCTCATCGCCGAAGCGATCTCACTCGGCCGGTATCCTAAAGCCTTCAGGACCTCTTCCGCCTCGCTGCGGTCGGAATCCTGGGCCGGGGTATCGAGCACGAGTTTGCCCTTCAGATCCAGCACGATCTGCTGGGCGGCTTTCGGACCGATGCCCGGAATCTTTTTGAGATAGCTGATATTGCCGTCCTCAATGGCCCCGACAATTTTATTGTAATCGCCGCAGGCGAGAATGCCGATCGCCGTTTTCGGACCCACCCCGCGGACTTGAATCAGCCTTAAGAAGAGGGATTTCTCATCCTCGGACTGAAAGCCGTACAGAAGGATGGCGTCCTCGCGGACAACCTGATAAACATAAACCCGGTACTCGGTCTCGCGGTGATAATCGTAAGGATTGGCGACATAGATCATAAAACCCGTGCCGTGATGATCGAGAATAATATGAT
>CAZQRT010000035.1:0-13796 GCA_964596105.1 uncultured Erysipelotrichales bacterium
GTGCTTTCCTTCAACGCCCAGACCTCGTCAAAATGCCCCACCAGATCATATACCGAGGCTTCTTTATTTTTTTGATCGGTATTATACACCAGCACATCGCGGTCAAACTTCTGATCCTCATTGGTGGTGAGGAAAAAATCATCCGTGTTGCGCCCGCCCAGCACATACAGATTATCGTCGGCGATGACATATTTATCATGAAGACGCCCCATCATGGTCCACGGCTTGAACAGATTCAGCACGTTGTAAACTTTCATCTCGACATTTTTCGTGTTCGCGAGAGCCTGAACATAAGGACTTTTAATCATGTAGTTATGAACCGACAATCCGTCCACGATAACCTGCACCTTCACCCCGCGCTCCCCGGCCGCCTTGAGCATGGCGATCATATCGAGCCCGCTCTCATCGGGGCGGAAATCAAAACTGGAAAGAATCACCCGCTCTTTGGCCTGTTCGATCATCTGCATCCTCGTCAGCAAAGCGTCATGATTGTCATCGATAATATACGCCCGCTCGCCGGAAACCGTCTCCGCGTAACAGTCCTCAACCTGAAACTGATTTTTGTACTCCATACTGACCTCAGGCTGTTTTCTGTAAGGCAGAATCAAGGCCAGAATATAAATGAGGACGCACGCGAGGACAAAAAGCAGCGTGACCCCGGAGATTTTATAAAATTTCTTCATGACCCGGGGCCTCCCTAATAAATGCCGGTCTCCCCGCTGCCGACGCTGACAATCTCAAACTGGACATCATAACTGGTGCCGCCGCTGAACAGCCCCGCGCCCTGCGATCCGCAGAAAACATCGATATTCGTGCCGTTAATATTGCCCCCGCGGTCCAGCACAATACCGAAAAAAGGATCCGGCAGAGAGTACTGATGATTAGAAACCTTGATGATCGTCCCGAACGGGATCGAAGCGTCCGCCGCCAGGACATAATACTCGCCGCCGTTATAAGACAATGTCGCGCGCGGCTCATTTTTCACGCCGTTCGTCGTGACATAAAGCCCGGCCGCGGTTCTCGTGCCGCAGCCTGCGCAATCCGCGCCGTACCTCGTCAGCCGCCCGGTAAACTGCACACCCGTGGAAACATAACCCTGCTCCACGACCTCATTGACCGGCATCCTCATGATCTCTTCCCCGATCTGCTTCCGGGAAACCTCTTTGCCATTCACAAATTTCTTTTTATAAATAACTTCCTTGGTGCCCTCCTGGCCGTAAACCTTGATACGGTTGCCAAAAAGGGTACGATCCTGCGACTCGATATACTCCACCTCGTAAGGCAGCGTCGCCTCTACCCGCTCCTCCTCATACGTGACGCGGGTAATCTGAATCTCCGTGTTCTCCTTGACAACTTCCTTTAAAGCGATGTTGGTCTTGTCATCGGCATTGAGACTAATCCCGAGATCCGCCAGGACGCTGCGCAGGGTATTTCTTTTCACCAGATAAGTTTCCTTTTCTTTGGCGCCGTCCTTCACAGAAACGCTGATCGCGGGTTCATAACCGATAATCTCGGTGGTCGCGCCGACATCATGAAACATCGTCAAGGCCAAAAGATAAGCGCAAACCGCCAGACATATAAACTTCAGGCGCCGGTCACTGTCAAGAATCAGCGATTTGATAAACCCCATGACTGCTCTCCTTTAAATGAAATACCCGCAAAGCGTTTTCCTTCATGATCCTTCCCGCATCTACTGTATCCATATTCTTTAAAGCCGCGATCGCGGAAACAATCAAAGGCACATAAGCCGGTTCATTCGGCTTGCCCCGGTAGGGATGCGGGGTTAAATAAGGACTGTCCGTCTCACACAAAAGCGAATGGATATCAACCGCGGCCGCCACCTCTTTTGGCACCCGGGCGTTTTTAAACGTGACCGGTCCGGCCAGCGAGATCAGAAAACCCAAATTAATAAACCGCGCCGCCATCTCTTTGGAATAACCAAAACAGTGCATGACCCCGGAAACCCCGGCTTCTTTTAAGATCTCATAAGTGTCCAAAGCGGCGTCCCGGCTGTGAATCACCACGGGTAGATGATAATGCTTCGCGAGCGCCAGCTGCTTTTTAAACACCGCCTGCTGCTTATCTTTGGGAACCGTGTCCCAGTGATAATCAAGCCCGATCTCTCCCACTGCCACGACCCTTTTTTCCTTTAAAAGCGCTTCTAAAGCTGCTAATTCCAAAGAACCGGTATCTTGGCAGTCCTCGGGACCGATGCCAACCGCCGCGACCAGGTGATCATCGCTATGCGCCAGGCGCACCGCCCGCTTGCTGGAGGCCAGATCATAACCCGCCACACACAAGAAATCCACCCCGTTGGCCAGGGCGTTTTGTACATAAAGCGGCCACTGCTCAAACATCGGACTGCTGTTTAAATGACAATGCGTGTCGCAGTACACAATATCACCTTCTTAAACGCCATCATATCATAATATCAAAAAAAATGCAAATTCGCCCCGGTAGTCAAAAAGTTTCCCTTTTCATGATGATTAAGATATAATAAAGAGAAAGGAGGAATTCAACATGAAAAAATTAGGATTTGGTTTAATGCGCCTGCCAACCATTGACCCGAACAACCCCGCCGATATCGATATCGAACAGCTCAAACAAATGGTGGACCTGTTCATCGAAAACGGCTTCACCTACTTTGACACCGCCTGGATGTACAACGGCTTTGAAAGCGAGAAAGCCGCCAAAACCGCGCTGGTCTCCCGCTATCCCCGCGACCGCTTCACCCTGGCCACCAAACTGCACTCCGCCTTTATCAACTCCCTTGAAGACCGCGACAAAGTCTTCAACGCCCAGCTCGATAAAACCGGTGTCAGCTATTTTGACTACTATCTCTTGCACGGGGTGGAAAAAGGCTCCCTGGCCAAATATGAACAGTTTGACTGCTTTAACTGGCTGTTAGAAAAGAAAGCCCAGGGGCTCATCAAACACGCCGGATTCTCCTATCATGACACCCCGGAACTGCTCGATGAGATTTTAACGAAACATCCGGACATGGAATTTGTCCAGCTCCAGCTGAATTATCTTGACTGGGACAGCGAATGGATCCAGTCCAAAGGCTGCTATGAGGTCGCCTGCAAGCATCATAAACCGGTCATTGTCATGGAACCCGTGAAGGGCGGCACCCTGGCCAGCGTACCGGCTGAGGCGGAAGAAATCTTCAAAGCCAGAAATCCCGAGGCTTCCATCGCCAGCTGGGCCATCCGCTTCGCCGCCAGCCTCGACAATGTCATGGTCGTATTATCCGGCATGTCCAACCTCGCCCAGATCACCGACAACATCTCATACATGAAAGACTTCCAGCCGCTGACCAAGGAAGAAACCGAACTCTGCTTCCAGGCCGCCAAAATCATCAAAAATCAGATCGCCATCCCTTGCACCGGCTGCTCCTACTGCACCGAAGGCTGCCCGCAGCGCATCCCGATCCCGCGCTACTTCTCTTTATACAATGAAGACATGCGCGAGGCCGAAAGCAAAGGCTGGACCATCAACCTCACCAACTACGACAATCTCGCGAAAACCTTCGGCCGCGCCGAAGACTGCATCGCCTGCGGCCAGTGTGAAGGCGTCTGCCCGCAGCATCTGAACATCATCGAGCTCATGCGAAAAGTCAGCGCCCGCTACGATCACCGTTAAAACAAGGAGCAGACAGTCATGAAATACCGCAAGCTGCCAAAAGGCAGTGAAGAGATTTCCATCATCGGTTTAGGCGGCTCCGGCATCCATGAAGCCGATGCAAAGACCCGGGTCGCCATCTTAAAAGATGCCTTCGCCAATGGCATCAACTATTTTGATCTCGCCCTCAGCGAAGACACCGCCCTGCCCGCCTACCGTGAAGCCTTCAAAGACGTCCGCGACCAGGTGTACTACCAGATCCACTTCGGCGCCGACTACTCCCGCCACAAATACGGCTGGACCACCAATCTCAAACTCATCAACCAGAACATCAAGAGAATACTGGACACCCTGGAAACCGACTATATCGACTTTGGTTTCATCCACTGCCTCGATGAGGAGGGAGATGTTGAGGAGTATATTCATAACGGCGTCCTCGCGGAAATCAAAAGCCTCAAAGAAAAGGGCATCGTCAGACATATCGGCCTTTCCACCCACAACCCGAAGATCGCGCTAAAGCTCATGGATGAGATCGACATGCTGATGTTCTCCATCAACCCCGCCTTTGACCGTCAGGCCGGCGACTACGCGATCGGCTCTCTAGATGAGCGCCGCGCCATGTACCTGACAGCCGAGAAAGCCCAAGTCGGCATCTCGGTCATGAAACCGTTCGCCGGCGGCCAGCTGTTAAAAGATGAAACCTCGCCGTTCAAAAAAGCCCTAAGCAAAGAAGCCTGCCTGCAGTACGCCCTCGATCAGCCCGGCGTCATCACCGTGCTCCCCGGCGTGCGCAGTCTGGATGATCTTCATGAACTCTTAGCCTTTTTGGACTGCCCGGAAGACAAGAAAGACTACTCGTCCCTCGCGCAACTGTCGCTGCAAATGCCGGCCAGCTGTGTCTACTGCCATCACTGCGAACCCTGCCCGATGGGGCTTGATATCGCGCTGATCAACCAGTATTATGATCTGGCCGTCCTGGCTCACGATGAGCTGGCCAAAGATCATTATCTCCACCTGGACAAACAGGCCAAAGACTGCGCGCAGTGCGGACACTGCAACCAGCGCTGCCCGTTCCAGATTGATCAGATGGCGCGCATGAAAGAAATCGCTAATTACTTTGAAAACGCATAAACCGTTTCTCTTTATTTTACTAAAGTAGATAACCGCCGCTTTTTTCTTTCTTTTTTATGGTAAATATCCCATTTCATGGTACAATGAGAAAGTAAACTCAAGGGAGGACAATAAAAACATGAAGTACAATTTTGATGAAATCATCGACCGTCGTCACGACCCTTACAGCTATTCCATGAAATGGGTAGACTCCAGAGAAATGGACCGCGCCTTCGGCCGTCCCGTTTCGGACCAGCCTGATCCGGAAGACAAAATCTGCCTGCAGACCGCCGACATGGACTTCAAAGTGGCTCCGCCGATCATCGCCGCTATGCACAAGGTTGCCGATCACGGCATCTACGGCTATTCCCGGACCACCGATGAGTACCGTGACGCGATCGTCAGCTGGTTTCACAGAAGAATGGGCTGGGATTTTAATCCTTATGACATCACCTTTATGCACGGCACCCATACCGGCGTCGCGGAATGCGTGAAACGTCTGACCAAACCCGGTGAGGGCGTCATCGTGCTGGTGCCAAGCTACTCCTATCACGGCGATATCGAAGCCAACGGCCGCGTCTTTGTCCCGGTCGAAATGGACTGCGATGAAAACAACTACTACACCATCAACTACGAAAAACTGGAAGAAGCCGCTTCCCAGGAAAACAACACGATGTTTGTGATCTGCCATCCGCATAACCCGACAGGAAGAATCTGGACCGATGAGGAACTGTTGAAGATGGCCGAGATTTCCCGCAAACACAACGTCATCATGGTCAGCGACGAAGTGCACGGCGATATCATCCGCGCCGGACAGAAGTTCCATCCGATGATGAGCGTCGTTGGCCCGCAGGGTATGGTCACTTTAAACGCCATAAACAAGACTTTCAACTTAGCCGGACTTTCCATGTCAGCGATGATTCTCTCCGATGAAAAATTAAAAGAGCAGTTCGGACCATATTTCTCGCTGCCTTCACCGTTTGGTGTCGCCGCTGTCATCGCCGCGTATAATGAAAGCGAAGACTGGGTCGATGAACTCAACATCTACATCGACGATATTCTGAACACCGTCGACCAGTTCATTAAAACGAGAATGCCGAAAGCCAAATGCCGCAGACCGGATGGCGGATACATCATCTGGATCGACATGAGAGGCTACGGCCTGACTGATGAGGAAATCGAGCATAAGATCAAAGACGAATGCCACGTCATGCTTTCATACGGCGCCGGCTTCGACTCCAAGTACAAAGGTCAGTTCGTCCGCGCCTGTCTGGCTTCCCCGAAAGCCATGGTCATGGAGGCCTTTGAGAGAATCGCCAAAGCCTTTGAAGGATAAAAAAAACCGCGCAAGCGGTTTTTTTCTTAATTTTTTCTGACCTTGAAAACAACGAAAAAGAAAACTGTTATAATGGCGCTGAGGTGAAAGCCATGTTTAAACTGATCCGCCGCGTCCTGACCGTCCTCCTCGTGCTCATCTTATCAGTCAGCGCTTATTATCTGTACCAGGGATACGCCCTGTATCAGGAAGTCCTGGAAACCAGAAGCCTGGAAGCAAGAGTGCAGGAAGTCACGGCCATGGAAAACTATACCAGCTATGAGCAGTTGGATCCCCTCTACATCAACGCTGTCATCAGCGCCGAAGACCGCCGCTTCTTCAGCCACGGCGGCATCGACCTCATCGCCACCATCCGCGCCATCTGGACCGATCTTCAGGCCCGCTCCTTTGTCCAGGGCGGCAGCACCATCACCCAGCAAGTCAGCAAAAATCTCCTTTTCGACCAGGAAAAAAAGCTCACGCGGAAAACCGCGGAGCTCTTTGCCGTGCATGATATCGAATCGAAGTACTCCAAACAGGAAATATTCGCGCTCTATGTCAACACCGCCTACTTTGGCAGCGGCAACTACGGCATCTACGAAGCCAGCACCGGCTACTTCGACAAACTGCCAAAAGATCTCAGTGACGGGGAAGCCGTCTTTCTGGCCGCGATGCCTAACGCCCCGTCTATTTTTTCGGAAGAAAAGGAACCCCGCGACGAGCGCATTGCATACATCCTTTCAAACATGGTGAAAAACGGTTATTTAAGCGCGGAGGAAGCCTCTAAAATACAAAGTTCCCATCCTTGAAGACGACCACTTCCGAGCCGTCCGCCAGCGTGCCGATGATCGATAAATCGGGACTGCCGTACATGAAGTCGCAGTGCGTCAGAGAAAAATTCGCGCCGCGCGCTTTCAGCTCTTCTTCGCTCATTTCCGTGCCGCCTCTGATATTGTACGGATAGCAGGCGCCCAGCGCCATATGACAGCTGGCGTTCTCATCGATCAGGCCGTTATAGAAGAGACGGTTTTTCTGTGAGATCGGGGAATCATCGCTGATCAAAGCCAGCTCGCCGAGATGGCGCGCCCCTTCATCCATCTTTAACAGATTTTCCAGGCTCGCGACATTTTCGCTGGCGCCAAAATCCACGACCTCACCGCGTTCAAAGCGGAACCAGAAATCTTTGACCAGCTTGCCCTGGATCAAAAGCGGCCGCGTCGCGTAAACGATGCCGTCGGCTTTGTCACGGTGCGGCATGCAGAAGATTTCCTCGGTCGGCAGGTTCGGGACAAACCCGACATGATCCGGGGTCCACTCCATGCCGCCTTCCCACTGATGATCAGCCACCAGCCCGATCGTGATATCCGTGCCTAATTTGTTTTGGATATGCAGCTTTTGAAACTGATAAGCCGTCAGTTTCTTGCCGTGCTCCACGATGCTGGCGGAATGTTTGGCCCAGACCTCCACCGGATCATGCTCATCATCGATCCGGCAGCAGGAAAAGATATCATCCCACAAAAGATCCACGGCATTTTCCGCACCGGGATGAACCATCCCGGCCCACGTCTCATTCGGCAGCAGTTCCACCGACCACTGGCCGATATTGTTACCCGTGTAGTAGCGTAAATCTTTCATCGCCTCGGCCTGCGCCATTTGCGCGATGTGCATCTTTTTGCTGTCAACATCCCGCAAGAGTAAAGGGTTACTCGAGCCGATGCTTAAAAAAGCCGCGCCTCTGTCGATGGCGTTTTTGCGCTGTTCATGATGCCAGGACGGATACTCCCCTAAGGTTTTCTCATCAACATGGAGATAACGAAGCTTCGTGATCTCGCCGTCGTTGTACACCACTTCGACATCGCCGGCCCCGGCCTCATAAGCGGCCTCCACAACTTTTCTCACATACCAGGCGCAGTCGACATCAGCCTGGATCACGAGCAGCTGCCCGGGCTGAATATTGACGCCGGTCTTGACCGCCAGCCGGGCATATTTTTTTATTTTATCCGCAAAACTCATGACGCTCTCTCCAGTATCGTATGTAATATCTCCATCATGCCGTCATAGGTCGGATGCCTAAACAGATAGACATGATCGCCCATCGCGTCCGCCAGAGCGGCCGGCACCGCCTCATCCTGCAGGATGCAGTTCTGGTATTTGTTGTGAATATCCTCACTTGAATAACGGTAGTGATGACCGTTTCTTCTGGCCGCGTAACCGACGTAGTATTTGCGCTCAATCTGACGGTCCGTGCCGTCTTTTGTCAAAGAATCCGCCCAGATATCATACACATCGGTATCGCAGGCATAATTCATCATATCCGGGATGTAAGCGCCGGGCGCCCGCATGTTGACCTCCAGGCCGAGGATTTCCCCCTTTTTGCCCAGCCCCGGCTTGTCCTCATCAAGACGGAAAAACTCAAAATGATAGAAGCGGCTGCGGGTGTCAAAAGCCTGGACCGCTTTTTTGCCAATCTCGTACATATCCATGCTTTCGACATGCTGGGAGTGAAAAGCCGTGTCCGTCAGCTCGTTGACCGCGTCCATGATGCTCACAAGCATGACGTGACTGGAGCAGACGAGGATGTTCTTGTGGCTGTCCGTGACGCCGTCAAAAGTCTCGACATGGCCGGGGACAAACTCCTCCATGATATAATCGACGGGAATCTTGTTTGAAAAGAAATGAACGAGATCCTCATCATTTTTTAACTTGTACGTATCAGACGCGCCGACGCCGTTGTCCGGTTTCACGACGACGGGATAGCCGACCTCGGCGATAAATTCGCGGGCTTTAGCGATATCGGTCACCAGCGCATAACGGCAGGCTTTGATGCCGGCTTTCTCGTAAACCTTCTTCATCTGCGACTTAAACTTCAAAGATCCCATCTCCGAAATCTGCGTGCCGCTGGTGACATTGAAGTCGGCGCGCAGCCGGGCTTCGGTTTCCAGCCAGTACTCATTCTCGGACTCGATCCAGTCGATGCGCCCGTACTTGTGGATAAAAAAGCCGCAGGCCCGGTAAAGCTCATCATAATTCTCCAGAGAACCGACCTTGTAATACTCGGTCAAAGAGCGCTGACACTCCGGCAAAAGGCTTTCGTAAGGAGCGTCCCCGATGCCCAGGACATTGACACCTCTAACCTTTAAACGGTCGCAGAAATTCCAGTAGTACAAAGGAAAATTCGGGGAAATGAAAACGACATTCATAGCCTATCCCTCCAGAAGATGACTTAAAAAGTAAGGCAGCTGAATCCGCCACCACGGCCAGTCATGGTTGACATCATAGCCCCAGTAGTCGATCCAGGCCGGAACATGCTTGTAATTGAGAAGCTCCTGGATGCGCCGCGTGGAACGGATCATCTCATCCTCCCAGGCCCCCTGCCCGGTGCAGATGATGATGTTGTTCTCGCGGTAGAGCTGCACGTAAGGATGATCGTAAGGCATGCCCTCCAGATAATGCTCCGGGGAGTTGGCGTAGACGAGGTCATCCATGTAATCCCCAAAGAACATGTCGCTGTTGTAATAACCGCTCAAAGCGATCACACTGTCAAACACATCGGGACGGCGGAAGAAGAAGTTCGCGGCGTGCGAGGCCCCCAGCGAGCAGCCGGTGGTCAATATCTTCTGCCCGGTGTGGTTGTAGTCAAAGATGAGGGGCACGACTTCCTCGGTAATATAGTGAAAATACTGCTCCTGGCGCTCGATTCTCTGCCTTGGATTGACATAGCTGGCGGACCAGCTTTCCTTGTCGACGCTGTCAACACAGAAGAGCTGAATTTTGCCGGCGTCGATAAAGCCCTGGATACAGTTGACCATGCCGAAACCCTCAAAGTCATAGAAGCGGCCGTCCTGGGCCGGGAAAACGAGGCACGGTTTGCCGTCATGGCCGTAGACATTGATCTCCATATCGCGGTTTAAATGCGAACTGTTAAAGCGTATGTAATCCTGATGCATGGTTATCCCTCCACATAGCGAATGAAGGATTTCACTTCGCGGAGATCCTTAAAACGCGCCATATAGAACGTTTCGCCTAAAGCGTCGGCGAGAATCTCCGGCATCCTCTCCTGCATGACGATATCGTTCTGGTATTTGTCCATGATTTCCTCATGGGTGTGAGTATACTGATGGTTGTCTCTTCTTGAGGCATAGACGCAGCTGTATTTTCTTTCCGGCTCCGGCTGACGGGACTCGCCGAAAGCGACCATGTCGGCGTACATCTGGTAGATGTTGCAGTCATTGGCGTAGTTCATCATGTCCGGGGTATATCCGCCCGGGGTTCTCATATTGACTTCGAGGCCGACGATGTCACCTTTATTGCCTAAACCTTTTTTATCCTCGTTGAGGCGGAAGAACTCAAAATGGAAGCAGCGCCCGCGGACATCGAAGGCTTTCAAGGTTGCCCGGCCGGCTTTTTTGATGTCGGAAGGAATGCGCTTCTGGGAATAGTAAGCCATGTCGAGCTCGTCATTGACGATGTTCATGACCGGCTCCGGGAAGACGTGGCTGGTCTCAAAGACGACTTTGTTGTCCATGTCGACGATGCCGTCATAGGACTCAATCGTGCCGTTGATGAATTCCTCCATGATATAGGTGGTATCGCCTTTCTCACTGAGGAACTGATCGAGATCTTCCTCGCTGTCGAGACGGTAGGTTCTTGCCGCGCCGACGCCGATATCCGGTTTGACAATGACCGGATAGCCGACTTTGCCGATAAAGGCCATGGCGTCTTTTTTGCCTTCCACGATATGCCAGCGGGCGGTCGGGACTTTGGCTTTCCGGTAAAACTCTTTCATCGCGGATTTCGCTTTGAAATTGCGGATGTGATCGGTTTTCATGCCGGTGGTAATGTTGAATTCGGTGCGCAGCTGGGCATCGGATTCCAGCCAGTACTCGTTGTTTGACTCGAGCCAGTCGATCTTGCCGTAGCGGTGCGTAAAATAGCCCAGGGCGCGGATCTTCTCATCCATGCTCTCGAGGGTATTCACCTTGTAGTATTCATCGAGGCTGGCTTTCAGCTCCGGCGTTAATTCTTCATATGGCGTATCCCCGATTCCTAAAACTGTCACTCCATCTTTCTTTAACGCTTCACAAAAGTGGACAAAGTTCTTTGGAAAAGCGGGGGAAATAAACACGAAATTCATACTTATTTTCCTCCTTTTTAAAGATGTTCTTATCATATCAAAATTTATTTCCTATTAACAGTTTTTTTTGAACAATTTGCGGTTAGTTTTGTCTATTTCTAAATTAAACCGAACTTAATTTAGGCAAAATAAAAGAACGCTATGGCGTTCTTTTATTGAAAGCACTTTTTCATGAACCGGTCGTAAATGTCGAGGGCTTCTTCAGTCCAGAAGGCCGCGCCGCCGTGGTCGCTAGCCTTCACGAGATAGAGGGTAACATCTTTGCCGGCTTCTCTCATCGCCTGATAGAGCTGGACGCTCTCCTCGCAGTTGACGACATGGTCTTTGGTGCCGTGCAAAATCAAAGCCGGAGGATAATCATAATCAGCATAGGTTTTGGCGCAGGCTTTTAAGGCTTCGGGGATGTTCTCATCGATGTCAAAGCCCATGAACATGCCTTCCGGGCTGGTGACGCGCTGATGGTCCTCGGTGCTCGGAAAGCCGTAAGGCAGGGTGACGTCCACCGCGCCGTAAAGATCGATGAAGCCTTTGAGATTTAAAGGTGAATCACCTTCATCATATAAATCCGTACGGCTGGTCATGCCGACCAGGCAGCTGACCTCACCGCCGGAGGAATCGCCCATGACGATCATGCGGTCGACATCGACATGGTACAGTTCATGATGTTTCTGCATGTAGCGGATGGCGTTTTTGGCGTCGATGATCGGGGCCGGGAAATGGGCGATCCCGGAATGGCGGTACTCGACGATCGCGCACACATAGCCGCGGCTGGCCAGTTTTCCTAAATTGGCGACGTTGCGGTAAATTTTCTGCTCGCGCCAGGCGGAACCCTGGACAAACACCACGCCAGGGAATAAATGATCAGGATCGTTAAAGATGGATGGCTGCAGGATCTGCAGGCGCAATTGATGCGTTTCATCGTAGATGACATCGGGAATATATTCCACGCCGATTTCTTCTCCGGTCATGATGAGTGTTTGCGCGCCGGGAACTTCCTCGTCAAATTCCGGCATCGTCTCATAGGTGATATCTTTATTCGGGACAACTTTCATACCAACTCTCCTTCTTTCTGGTTTTATTATAACCTTTATCGTTTTCTTATCAAACAAGTTTTAACGGCAATATGATTGTCATTTTCAAAGATTTTCGTATAATGAGAAAAAAGGAGGAAAAACCATGAGTGTTTTAGATTATTCTAAAAAGGCGCAGGCTTACTTTGAGGAAATCACGAAAATCCCGCACGGCTCATACCATGAGAAGGGGCTTTGCGACTATGTGGAGAATTTCGCGAAAGAGCATCATTTAGATTATTACCGCGATGATATGGATAATATCGTCGTATACAAGGATGCCTCAGAGGGTTATGAGGATCACGCCCCGGTCATGCTTCAGGGGCATATGGATATGGTCTGTGAAAAGATCCGCGAGAGCGACCATGATTTCACTAAGGACCCTTTAGATCTTTATATTGACGAGAAGGGCTGGCTTCATGCCCGGGGCACAACGCTGGGGGCCGATGACGGGGTGGCCGTGGCCTACATGCTGGCGGTATTGTCAGAAACCAACTGCCCTCATCCCCCGCTGGACTGTCTCTTCACGGTTCAGGAGGAGGTCGGGCTGTGCGGCGCGATGCACATCAAAAAGGAGAACATCCGGGCCCGGCGCATGATCAGCATGGACGGCGGCGGCGAGGTGGTCACGGCGGTTTCCGCTTCCGGGGGCACCCGCTGCATGGTGTATAAAAAGCTCACGTGGGAAAACAATGACAAGGCGACTTATCATATGACATTATCAGGACTTTTAGGAGGTCATTCCGGGGGCTGCATTCATCTCGAGCGCGGCAATGCCATCAAGCTGGCTTTCCGCATTCTTCATGATCTATTAATCCGGGATGTTGATCTGCGATTAATCAGTCTGGAAGGCGGCGCCAAGGAGAACGCGATTGCCAGGGAGGCGGAGATCGTCTTCGCCAGCGATACCAATGAAAACCAAATGAAAAAATTAATCAAAGAAAGTCTGGAGAAAATCCAGGTGGAGCTGGCTTTCAGTGATCCGGACTTAAAGGTAACATGCGCGAAAACAGATACCGTAACCAAAGCCATGAGCAAAGAACTCTCCAGAGAGATCATCAGGCTGATTTACCTGCTGCCTAACGGCTTTAAGGCAAGGTCGATGAAAATCGAGGGACTGACCACGGTTTCTTTGAATCTGGGCATCATGAACATGGATGACAGTCAGCTGGCTTTGACTTACGCGATCAGAAGCCCGATGCCGGGAGCGATTGAGCAGCTGCTCAATGAGATTCAGGAGCTCGGCGAGATCTTCCATGCCGAGGTCAAAACCGGCAACGCTTATCCGGGATGGAACTATGAGCCGGATTCACCTTTAAGGGAAATCATGAGAAAACTGGTCAAAGACTGCTTTGGCAAGGACCTGATTGAACATGCCGGACACGGCGGTCTGGAAACGGGGGTTCTCAAAGGGGAAATACCGGATCTGGACATTGTGACCTTCGGACCAATATCCAGCGGCGCTCATACCCCGGATGAATGTCTGGATCTCAAGAGTTTTGACCGCTGCTATGATGTCCTGAAGGAGTTTCTGAAGAGGCTGTAG
>CAZQRT010000036.1:0-13778 GCA_964596105.1 uncultured Erysipelotrichales bacterium
GCGACCATATCGAAATCGCTGCTCATGCCGTAGCGCGTAATCATCGCCCGGGCCAGTTTTGTGGCCTCCTCGATATCATTGGCCGCGCCTGTCGTTATCGAGTTGAACACCAGCTCTTCGGCGGCCCGTCCGCCGGTATAAGTGGCGATGCGGTTTTCGATCTCTTCCTTGCTCATCAGATAGTGATTGCCTTCCTCCACCTGCATCGTGTATCCCAGCGCGCCGGAAGTGCGCGGAATGATGGTGATCTTCTGGACAGGAGCGGAATTGTTCTGCCGGGCGGCAACCAGGGCGTGACCGATCTCATGGTAGGAAACGATGAGTTTTTCCTTATCGGTGAGGATCGCGTTCTTCTTCTGGTAACCGGCGATCACGACCTCAATGCTCTCCTCAAGATCAGCCTGGGTCGCGAATTTTCTGCCGTCCCGCACGGCTCTTAAGGCCGCCTCATTGACAATGTTGGCGAGCTCCGCGCCGGAAGCGCCGGACGCCATCCGCGCCACTTTAAGATAATCCACGTCATTGGCGATTTTTATTTTCTTGGCATGGACCTTCAGGATCGCTTCTCTGCCCTTCAAATCAGGGAGTTCCACCGGCACACGGCGGTCAAAACGGCCCGGCCTTGTCAGGGCCGGATCCAGGGATTCCGGACGGTTGGTCGCGGCCAGAATGATGACGCCGTTGTTCTCTTCAAATCCATCCATCTCGGTCAGCAGCTGATTTAGAGTCTGCTCTCTTTCATCATTGCCGCCGATATTTCCGCTCGTTCGCTTCTGGCCGATCGCGTCAATCTCGTCAATGAACACAATACACGGGGCCTTTTCCTTGGCCTGCTTAAACAGATCACGGACCTTGGAAGCGCCCATACCTACGAACATCTCCACAAACTCGGAACCGGACATCGAGAAGAAAGGAACATTCGACTCACCGGCCACGGCTTTCGCAAGCATGGTTTTACCTGTGCCCGGAGGGCCGACGAGGAGCACGCCCTTAGGCATGGAAGCGCCGATCTCTTTGTACTTTTGCGGATTGTGCAGATAATCCACGATTTCCTGCAGGTTCTCTTCCGCTTCATCGACGCCTTCCACATCGGAAAAGCGGATGCCGTCCGAGGATCTGATATAAACCTTGGCATCGCTCTTACCGGCATTGAACATCATGGAATTCGGTCCGCCCGCTCTTTCCATCAGTTTTTTAGAAATCATCCGGCCGAGCAGGATGAAAAGCACCGTCGGCAGCACCCATGTCAAAAGGAAACTGAGCAGCGGCGACATCTGATTGATGATCTCGCCGGAGAATTCCGCCCCGGACTCATACAGACGGCTGATCAAATCGGGATCGTCAACCGGGCCTGTTTTATAGACCTGTTCGCCCTCTTTGTCGGTAAATAAGATCTGATTGCTTTGAATCTCCACCTCGCCGATTTCTTTCTTTTCCGTCATCTCCATGAAAGTGCCATAGTCCACCTGCTTAATCCGGCTTTCCGCGAACCACGGCATGGCGATGAAATTAAACAGCAAAAGAATCAGAAAGACGATGATGTAATAGAATATTAACGGTTTCTTGGGCTTTTTGATCTCATCCATGTTTTAAACTCCTTTCCCGTTTTTTGTCTTAAAGCAATGCCTTTCCTTAATAACAAAAAAACAATTTGCTTTAAGACATAAATTGTCTATATATATAAAAATAACATATAAATTGTCCTGCCGCAAGACATTTGATACTTAACTGGTCAATATTGACAATTCCTTTTTTTGTGATAACATGTATCTGTATCAGATACATGTAAAGGAGGACGTGACCATGGAAAATTCAGTGAAAGACATCATCCGCGCCAGAAAAAGCGTGAGAACCTACCGTGATGAACCGCTTCGTCCGTCAGACCGCCAGAAGCTGAAAGATTATCTTGACACCTTGTCCAATCCCTTTGGCGTCAGCGTGGATTTTCGCATGCTGGATGCCAAAGAATTTGACATCTCCAGTCCCGTGATCATCGGCGCCAGGGAGTATGTCGCCGTGAAAGCCAAACGCGTCCCGCGTTATGAAATAGCCTGCGGGTACAGCTTTGAGAAATTCTGCCTGTACGCGAAAACCCTGGGCATCGGGACCGTCATGCTGGCGGGGACCATCAGCCGCAATACGGCGGAAAAAGCGATGGACGTTCAAGACGATGAGGTGATGCCGGTGGCCAGTCCGGTGGGCTATCCGGCCGATAAGCCGTCACTCAGAGAGAAAATGATGCGCAAAGGCATCAAAGCCGATGAGCGTTTACCTTTTGAATCTGTCTTTTTTTATAATTCCTTTGCCTCAAGTCTTAAGTTTGAGGACGCCGGAATGTTTCAGGACGCCCTGGAGATGGCGCGGCTGGCCCCGTCGGCGGCAAACAAACAGCCCTGGCGGGTTGTGGTCTTTGAAAACAAGGCCCATTTCTATGAGAAAAAGACGTCTATGTCGAAAAATCCCCTCGGCGATATTCAAAAATTTGATATCGGGATCGCGCTTTCCCATTTTGAGCTGACCCTGAATGAAGAGAATATAACCGGCCATTTTATCGAGGAAGATCCCGGAATTTCCAGTGCTGAGGACACGGAATACATCATCACCTATGAGGTGGATTCATGACGGATACGAAGTTTTCGGTCGCGATCCACATCCTCGTTTTGATTTCCCAGGCGCCGGATATTACCTCGAAGCAACTTGCCCAAAGCGTCGGCACCAACGCGAGCTATATCCGTAAAGTCCTGGCGCTGTTAAAAAATGCCGGCATTGTGGAAGGACATAAAGGCAGGCGCGGCTACACCTTAAAAATCTCCCCGGAAAAACTGACCCTGCTGGAGATTTACCAGGCCGTTACCGGCGATGTCCACATTCTCGATATTCACCAGAATCCGTCTGATCAGTGCCAGGTCGGAAAACACATCAAGCCGGTTTTGACCTCGTTGTTTAATGATATGGAAAAGACTTTTTCCCGCTCCCTTTCCGCCGGGACGCTGGCTGACTGCATCGCCGGGATCCGCCTGGCCATGGAAAATTAAATCTGTTTTAGGAGGAAATGAAAATGAAAAGTTCACTGATTTTATTCAGCCCGACCGGAGGCACCGCAAAAGCCGCGACGATTCTTTGCGAGAGTCTTTCTAGTGAGACAGCCGTGTATGATCTTTCTGACCAGGAATTTCAGGCTTCGTCCTTTATGCCTGATGAAAGCGGTGTGGCCGTGATCGCCATGCCGTCATTTGGGGGCCGGGTGCCGGCGGTGGCTGCCGAACGCCTCAAGGCCGTCAAAGGGGAAGGAATGCCTTGCGTGGTGCTTGGAGTCTATGGCAACCGCGCTTATGAGGATACCCTGGTGGAAATGGCGGACATAGCCGCTTCGTGCGGATTTCGTGTCATCGCGGCTGTCGCGGCCGTGGCGCAGCACTCCATCATGCCGCAGTACGCGACCGGCCGTCCCGATGCTCAAGATGAAGCCGGTCTCAAGGAGATCGGGGCAAAGATCCTCGCGAAATTAAGCGCCCCGGATCAATGGAAAGAGTTCACGATTCCCGGCAACCGCCCTTACAAAAAGGCCGGCGGGGCCGGTCTCGTTCCCAAGGCGAATTCCAAGTGCGTGAACTGCGGGCTTTGCGCGAAGATCTGCCCGGTTGGCGCCGCCGATATGAGAAAAACGGATAAAGCGAAATGCATCTCCTGCATGCGCTGTGTGGCAAAGTGCCCGCAAGGGGCAAGAACAGTCAACCAGGCGATGGTTTCTGTCGCCGCCATGACCATCAAGAAGGCCTGCTCCGTGCGCAAGGAATGTGAGGTTTACCTTTAGGATAAGTTCCTCCCCATAGGGAGGAGCTTTCATTTTATACAAAAAGCAGGAAATGTCTGATTTTTTTCTTGAAAGCGACCATAAAAAGTGGCTTAAGGGTTGAGGTTTGTATAAAAAAAGAGTACAATAGATGTGTTGGAGGGCATCGTATGAGGACGAGGTTGAAACACAAGCTCGCTAATCGCCCGTCATGGAGCAGAATTGTGGAGAAAACTTATGACTGTCAAGAGGTTAAAACCGATGATTTTGACGGTTATGTGACTCGCCTTTGTCTGTTGCGCGTCAAAAAACCACTCTATTTCTATATGCATCAAAATAAATTAAAAGTCGCTGACGACGGTTATCGCTGGTATATGCTTTTTCCCAAGCATGATCACTATTCTTTAACCGTTATGGTGAATGATTTGGATGAGGTTGTAGAGTGTTATTTTGACATCGTAACTAAAAACGAATTGAATGAGGACGGTATACCGGGCTTCGACGATTTGTTTTTAGACGTGGTGTTCACGCGAAATGATTCGATCATCCTCGACGAGGACGATCTCTCCTACGCCTTGCGGCAGGGGATCATCGACGCGGATACCGCGGACATGGCTTATTTTGCTGCCAAAAGGATTATGAGTGAAGTAGAGGGACACTTCGACGAACTGTGCCAGTGGGTTCGTCACTTGACAGCGGAGCTGGACAAGGCTAAACCGGTATGACGGGCTGCCGGTATTGGCAAGGTAGAGGATCGCGCCGATCCTCTTTTATTTTGTCTAAAAAAAGGATCCGGCTTTTTGCCGGATCTTTTTTAATCAAATTCTTTTGAGACCTCAACCAGTAACTCGCGGATCGGCAGATGCTGCGGGCAGATCCGCTCACAGCGGCCGCACTTCAGGCAGTCCTTAGCCCTTGTACCTTCGGTAGTATGGATATTATTGTAGTAGTAGTCCGTATTCCAGTTGTTGAAGGTGCGCTTGGCATTTAAAAGGCTGAACAGATCAGGGATATGGATGCCCTTCGGACATTCTTCCATGCAGTAGCGGCAGGATGTGCAAGGGATGAGATTCTGGGCTTTGAAGATTTTCACAACCTCTTTTAAAGCATCCCGTTCTTCTTGATTCAGCGGCTGGAAGTCTTTCATGAAGCTGATGTTGTCCTTAAGCATGTCCATATTGCTCATGCCCGAAAGCACCATCATGATATTCGGGAATCCGGCCGCGAAACGAATCGCCCAGCTGGCATTGCTGCCATTGTGAAAGCCATCTAAAATTTCCTGGGCCTCTGGCGGCAGGGTCATCAGACTGCCGCCCTTGACAGGCTCCATGACGATGACCGGTTTATGGAACTTCTCGCAGACCTCATAGACCTTGCGGCTCTCCACCGCCTCATCCTCATAGTCGACGTAGTTAAACTGCATCTGCACGACCTCAATTTGCGGATAGGCGGTTAAAATCTGTTCCAGAACCTCAGCCCGGTCATGGAAAGAGATGCCGAAATGTTTGATCTTGCCTTCCGCTTTTAATTCCAGGATGGTCTCATAGGCGTGCGTTCTTTGATACTTCGCGAAGATGTTGCGGTCCTGGGCATGCATCAAATAGAAATCAAAGTAATCCACGCCGCAGTTTTTCAGCTCCTGTTCAAAAAGCGGGCGGATATCTTCCTGGCGGTTAAAATGATGCGTGGAAAGCTTATCCGTCAGGACATAGCTGTCGCGGGGATAGCGGCTGGTCAGGCATTCCCGTAAAGCCATTTCGCTTTTGCCGCCCATGTAGCCGTGCGCGGTATCAAAATAATTAAACCCGTTAGCCATGAAAGTGTCCACCATTTCCTTAAACAGCTCGAGGTCGACGTCGTCGCCCTTTTTAGGCAGACGCATACAGCCGAAACCGAAGTTTTTCTTGACCTTCTCAAAACCGTGATTCATGTTTATTACCTCCTTTTCATATTATAAAAAAGAAAAATCCCGGGAATCAATCACGATTTCCGGGGTCAATGATAAGTTTTACTTATTATTATGCTTTCTGTTGCGGATCTTGCGGTTCATATAAACCGTGTAAACTTTCTTGGCGACAACCAGGCCGACCGCGCCCACCACAACGATGATAACCAGCGCGATGACCGCTCTCAGAAGGAAGGTGGTGATGATTTTAAAGGCGGAGCGTACCGGGGTTTTCACCAGCAGCGGCCGGGTTTGCAGCAGGGTGTTGTTATAATACAGTTTGGCGGTGCCGCATTTTTCTCCTTTTGGCAACTGAGCGGCATCGGCATCGATGTCATACTCGACTTTTAAATTTTTCTCCTGTCCTTTCAGCATGGCCGGCGCTTCAAAATCGCTTTCCAGGACGGTTGATCCGCCGGCGTAGAAAAAGCCGTGCTTAATGGTCGGAGTGTTGACTAAGGTGTTGACATCCTCATAGAGCATGTAATCCTGAAAGGCGCTGTTGAATAATAATTTCAGGTCATGGATGATGGCGTCGGAGTCCGGACCGTCCATCAAAGCGACGACAAACTCCGCGTCGTCTTTTTTGGCGTAGGCGACAAAAGTGGAACCCGCCTCATCGGTGTAGCCGGACTTGCCTGAGACGATCTCGGGAATATAATTTTCTTTGTCCTCAGGGTCCATGCAGCGGTTGTAGGTGTAAAGCTCGCGCGACTGCTCGGTTTTATTGGTCGGGGGAATGACGTGCTCCAGCGCGGAGGTGATGGTGATATACTGTTTATTCTGGCTGGCGGTGCTTAAAATCCTCGCCAGATCGGCGGCGCAGGTGTAATGCTCTTCATCGTGCAGGCCGTGCGGGTTGGCGAAGTGGGTGTTTTCACAGCCGATTTCCGCGGCGCGGTCGTTCATCATGGTCACGAAGGCCTCGATGTCGCCGCCGCCGAGATATTCGGCGATGACATTGGCGCAGTCATTGGCGCTGGCCAGACTGGTGGCGTACAAGGCGTCTTCCAGCGTGATTTTTTCATCCGGCTGCAGGGAGATATGGCTGCTGCCGTATTCGATAGACATCACGGCGTCATAGCTGGCGGAAAGCTCATCGCTCATCTTGCCCTTCTCACAGGCTAAAAGCATTGTCATAATCTTGGTCGTGCTGGCCGGGAAGTGGGCTTCGGAGCCGTTTTTATCAAACAGAATCCTCTGGCTGCTGACTTCCATCAGCACGGCCGATCCGCATTGCAGATCATCGGCGGTGATGAGCGCTTTGGCATGCAGCGGATTTAAAATCAGCAGCAGCGCAAACAGCAAAACCGCGAATTTTTTCATAACCAATCACCTTCTCCTCTATAAAATACCACCAATTTTAGTCGCTAGGCAACCTCTTTTTAAGCTTTCGCATGATTTGCGTGATTGGGCTTTCAAATACCGGGAAATTTTGATAGAATGAGGGTGAAAGCAGGGGATCCTTATGGCTAAAATTTATGTCGCCGGCGGCGACGGACTTTACGGTCTGGACTTGTCCAGAAACGGCCGTCTGACGCTTTTCCAGCATGAACCGATGATCGACAAGCCGTCTTATCTGGTAAAAAAAGACGGCTGGCTTTATGTCGCGCGCAAAAATACCGGGAACCAGGACGATCGCGGCGGGATTGCCAATTATTCCATCGACCCAAACGGCAATCTGGCCTGCCACGACTCCTATCATTCCAGCGGGCACAGTTATACTCATCTTTGTGTGAGTGTCGATGACCGTTATCTGTTTGCCGCTAATTATGAGCTGGGCGCGACCGCCGCTTATGAGCTGAAGGATCACCGCGTGATCAAAAAGGTCAGTGTGGCCCATCATCAGGGGCATGGTCCGGTGGCCATCAGGCAGGACGGGCCGCATGTTCATCAGGTCGGTTTTACCAGCGACCGCCGTTTTTTATACAGCGTCGATTTGGGCAGCGACGAGATCGTGCTCTATCACTATGACCGGGCGGTTCTGGAGGAGTTCCGCAAGCAGAAAATCGTGCCCGGATCGGGTCCGCGGCATATGATTTTCGGTCGCGACGGACGTTTCAGCTACCTGGTTAACGAGCTGGCCAATACGATCATGGTCATGCATTATCATGACAGCATGTTCACGATGATTCAGATGATCGCGACCATCCCGCGCCATTACCAGGGGGAAAACAGCGCCGCGGCGATTCATCTCAGTCACGACGGCCGCTATCTGTTTGTGTCTAACCGCGGTCATGACTCCATCGCCATGTATGCTTTGAATCCGGAAAACGGCAAGCTGTTTTTACTCAATATGGTCCATACTAAAAAGAGTCCCCGTGATTTTTGCATCGTGGATGACCAGTGGCTGGTGGCGGCCTGCCAGGGCAGTGACTGTCTCGAGGTTTTAAAGCTCGATCTGGCGGCGGAAAAACTGACCCCTGGCATCTTTGAACTGGACGTGCCTTCTCCGGTCTGCGTCGTGTAAAAGAGAGCAGGTTACGGCTTTTTTACGGGCTTATTTTCGCTTAATAATACTTTTACAAGCACGCCAATAAATGATATAATTTTTTTAAGGAGGTAATGAATCATGAACAAAAAAACGATTAGGGATATTGATGTCAAAGGCAAAACAGTCCTGGTTCGCGTTGACTTCAATGTTCCGAGAGACAAAGATACGGGTGAAATTACCAATGACAACCGTATTGTCCAGGCTTTACCGACAATCAAGTATTTGATTGAACATGAACCTAAAGCGGTTGTTTTATTCTCTCACCTGGGCAAGGTGAAGACGGAAGAAGACAAGGCCAAAAATAATCTGGCTTGCGTGGCTGTCCGTCTCGAGGAATTATTAGGCAAACCGGTAACATTTGTGGATTGCACACGCGGCGAGGCTTTGGAGAACGCTATTAAGAACGCCCATGACGCGGCTGTGCTTTTAGTCCAGAATACCCGTTATGAACCGGGCGAGAGCAAGAATGATCCGGAGCTCGGCGCTTACTGGGCTAGCCTGGGTGACGTGTTTGTGGAAGACGCGTTTGGCAGCGTGCATCGCGCGCATGCGTCCACGGCGGGCATCCCTGCTCATCTGCCTAGCGCGGTTGGTTTCCTTGTAGAGAAGGAAATTAATTACATCGGCAAGGCCATTGATGATCCGGAGAGACCGCTGGTTGCCATTCTTGGCGGGGCCAAGGTTTCCGATAAGATCGGGGTCATCGAGAATCTCTTGAAGATCGCCGACAAGGTTATTGTCGGCGGCGGCATGAGTTATACTTTCGCGGCCGCTCAGGGTCAGAAGGTCGGCACTTCTTTACTGGAAGAGGAACGCATCCCGTTAGCGAAAGAGTTCCTGGACAAGGCTCAGGGCAAGCTGATCCTGCCAATCGATACGGTTATTTCCGATAAGTTTGCCGAGGACGGCGACATCAAGGTTGTCGAAGGCGACATCCCGGATGGCTACATGGGTCTCGATATCGGCCCGAAGACGATCGAGCTGTTCAAGAAGGAACTGCAGGGTGCCAAGACGGTGCTCTGGAATGGCCCGATGGGTGTCTTTGAGATGGATACCTTTGCCAAGGGCACGCTGGCCATTTGTGATGTTCTCGCGTCTCTGGAAGACTGCAATACCATCATCGGTGGCGGTGACAGCGCGGCAGCGATCATGAAGCTTGGTTACGCGGATCGCGTTTCCCATATTTCTACCGGCGGCGGCGCGAGTCTGGAATACATGGAAGGCAAAGTGCTTCCTGGTATTGCCGCGATTGATGATAAATAAGGAGCGGATAGCGATGAGAAAACCAATTATCGTAGGAAACTGGAAAATGAACAAGACCATCGCGGAAACAAAGGCTTTTATTGAAGCGGTGGATCCTGAAGTGAAAGACAATGCCACCTGGGGCGTAGCGGTTCCTTACCTGGCTTTATCTGAGGCGAAGAAAACCGCCAAGAATTTAATTGTTTCCGCGCAGAATATTCACTTTAAGGACAGCGGCGCCTACACCGGTGAGGTCAGTGCCGCGATGCTGAAGGAAATCGGTATTGAATGGACGATTATCGGCCACTCCGAAAGACGTCAGTATTTTGGTGAGACGGATGAGACCGTGAATGCCAAGGTGCTGCAGGCTTTGAGTAACGGCATTATGCCGATCGTCTGCGTCGGCGAGACGCTGGATCAGTTTGAGGCGGGCATCACCGAAGAGGTTGTGCGCATTCAGACTAAGAAGGCTTTCAAGGGCTGCGACGCTGAGGGCATGAAGAAAGTGGTTATCGCTTATGAGCCGGTCTGGGCGATTGGCACGGGCAAAACCGCGACGAACGAAATCGCGGAAACGACTTGCGCGATCATTCGTGATGAGCTGAAGAAGCTGTTTGGTGAGGAGACCGCGGAAGCGGTTCGCATCCAGTATGGCGGATCGGTAAAACCGGAAGGTGTCAAGACTCTGCTTGAGCAGCCGAATATCGACGGCGCTCTGGTTGGCGGCGCGAGCCTGCAGGTTGATTCCTACATCGCGATGATTAAAAATCTCGGATAAAATGAAGGCGGACAGTTTTGTCCGCTTTTTTCGGTATGAATCAGCGTCTTGACAAAAAGCAGAGCTTTAAAAAGCGGCTGCAGAGCGCCATTCAGGAGATCAGGATCATCCTCAATCAGATTGACCGGCTGGAGGACGGCTATCCTGATATCGATGAGAAGAACAAAGCCGAAAGGCTGGCTGACGCTTATTGTGATTTGGAGCTGGCGATGGCGCTTCTCGCGGTGATCTGGCGCAAGCTTTCGGAAAATCAGTTTGTGGAGTTGAGCGGGGAGGACCGCGAGGATGTGAACGCCCTGATTCACTCCAACCGCTTCACGTATGACAATCATCAGATCTATGTTCATTCCCGGCAGGATAAGCAAAGCATTGCCGTGGATCATTTTCTGAAAACCGCCGAAAGGATTTTAGATCAGCTTTGAGCGTATGAAATCATTATCCAAAAGCTGTTTTTTATGGTACAATGAGAGGAAGGGAGTGATTTTGATATGAAAAAAAGTTGGATTGTCGCCGGGGTATCGGCTGGAATTGCCGGGGGAGCGCTGGCTTTCTGGGAAGCGGGTAAACTGTTGTATCAGGATGCCTTTAAGACCGGCCGTCATGAGCCGGAAAAGGGACTCTGGCTGGAAACGATGCCTTATGAGGACAGATATCTGGTCAGTCCGGACGGCTTAAAGCTGCACGGGTCGCTGGTGAAGCAGGAGAATGCCAAGTTTATCTTTATCGTCATTCACGGCTACCGGCGCAGCGGCATCGAGATGAGCTACTACGGCCAGTGTTTCTATGAGGCTTTTGACTGCCATGTCTTCCTGCCGGATCTGCGCGGTCACGGCCAGAGCGAGGGCAATTATGTCGGCTACGGTTATCCGGATCATCAGGATATCGCGCGCTGGGTGGATCTTCTGCATGAGGAGATGCCTGATCTGCCGATTGTCATTTTCGGCTTATCGATGGGCGGCGCGACGGTGAATCTGTTAAGCAGTGTCGAGATGCCGAATGTCAAACTTTTGATTGAGGACTGCGGGTATTCCAATCTGTATGACGAGCTGGATTTCCAGTGTCATAAGAAGACGCCGTTCGGGCTGGCGCCGTTTTATCCGAGTGTCGCTCATTACATCAAGAAGGACTGCGGCTATTCCGTGAATGAGAGTAACGGTCTGGTCCATGTCGCCCGGGCGAAGTATCCGATGCTGTTTATTCACGGCCTGGCGGATGATGTCGTGCCTGGCGATATGGTTTATGATCTTTACAATGCCTGCCCGACGCCTAAGGAGCTGCTCGTGATGGAAAATACCGGCCATGCCGACGCGATTTATGATGAGCATGAGCGCTACATGGAAGCGGTGGCCAGGATGATAGAAAAGTACGCATAGAGTTTCCGCTCTATGCTTTTTTTCATAAAAAAAAGAAGGCTTTGGCCTTCTTTAATAATCAAAGCGGAAGTTGAAACCGTCGTCTTCACTTTCCAGAATCAAAATGGCTTTGGTGGTGATGACGTCTTTCTTGCCGTCGTAGGTTTGAATCTTGGTGAAGTCAACCCGTTCATAACGGCGGACTTCTTCATCGTAGATGAAATCAGCCTGGCGGAAGAATGTTGACTGCTCGCCTTGCACCGCGATCGTTCCCAGCATCTTCTCGGTGTTGTAATGAACGACTTTGCCGTGTTTTCTTTCCACGAAAGCGTTGAGATGGCGTGTGACTTCATCAATCATGAGGTCGTAGAGATCGCCGCTGGTACGGGACGCGTACTTTTCATCAACCTCAACCTCTTTGCCGTCCTCTTTCTCAAAGACCGCGAGCATCGCTTCCAAAAGTTCGACAATCTTTGGCTGGTCGGCTTTTTTGGCCGCCTCCAGAAGCAGGTTGTAAAGCTCGGTCTGTTTCTTGTCATAACCGCTGTTGTAAACATCATACAGAAGGTATGCGTTCGCCTTTTGATCCTCGCCGATGCCGGCATAAATCCGGTAGAGATCCTTGTAGAAATTGACATTGTAGAACGCGTACTGCAAGGTCAGATACTCTCTTTCGCACTCCTCGTAGTTGCCTAACGCCAGATTGGATTTCGCGCGATAAAGCCGGATCTGCAGGGCGTTGCGATGATGCCAGGTGATATTCAAAGCCATCGCCTGGTTCGCCAGCTCGATGCACTTCTCATACTGTCCGGTTTCATATAAAGAACGAACCCCTAAACGATACCATCTTTCGAACTTGGATTCTCCCTCATGTTTGTTGTCGCGCACGTAAGGCTCTTTGCTGAGCAGGGTCGGATCCAGCTTCATCAAGTACGTATTGATCTTGTCATAATCAACCGGATCTTTTCTTAAGGCATAGCGCATCGCCGCGTTGCACGCCGTCTCATAAGGTGAGAAACGCTCCTGTTTGCATAATTCCAGGATCTCATCGACGATCTCGTAAAATGTTTCCTCACTGACCTGATTCTCATTCGGGTTCTTTAAATACTTGTTGTAAAGGGCATATCCATACTGGTTGATATACACCTTTAAATCAGGACGAACCTCCAAAAATGTCCGGCCGACCTCAATCGCCTCGTCCAATCTATCCTGATTCTTTAAAGACTTGATGTAATCCATCGCTTCGAATTCCCGAAACGAATGAATATCCTCCTCAAATTTTTTCTGGTAGATGCTCAAGTCTTTTACCGCATCTCTTCTATCCACAAAATCACCTTCCTGCTTGGCATTATAACATAAATTGAAATAAATGTTTATAAAAAATTATCCGACCATCACACTTTTCATGAAAAATTCCTGACCCGTGACTGTTGCGGGTTGGAAATTTATATCTCACCGCGATATTATCCGCCTGACGGCTGTCACCTTAAGGCGGGAAATGAAAATAAAAAAAATATTACTCAATCCATTTGTCATATTGATCACCGGCATCCAAGCTGTTTGACATATACAGCCTCAAACCTGGCAATATTTTTTAGTCTGGCTTCTTTTTGGCGTTCTCATCGCCAAGTACAGCTTAAGGCCGTGCGCGCGGGAATTTTTCTAAACGTTATGATCGTGCGGATTTTGATTTATCATCTGTGGGTCATAAAATAAAAGGGCGGTCAGTTAACCGGCCCTTTTTGAATACCCAGTTCATTTTCGATAACATGCAGCGTTTCCATGATCTTCTCAAAAAACTCGTGCTGAGGATGATTGTCATCGATTTCCTCATCCAGCGCGTATAGGAAATCGATCCATATCTCAATATTGGTGTAAATGTACCACTCGTTTTTCAACAGGCTTTTGAAGTTCAAAGCCTGCCCGCCCATGGCTTCTATCATCTTGCCCGCCTGCTCCTCATGATTAACCAGATAGATCGAGGAAATCGAATTGGAAGTGGTGATAAAAAGCTTTCCCAGACGGTCCTGCTTGTCCTCGTGGCTGGCATTGCTGTCAAGTATATCATTTAACTGCTGATACAGATAGGTTTGCAGATTTTCATCATTCATACTCTTCACCTCGCCTTTATTTTACTTCAAACCGATACTTTTTAGCAATCATTTTTGAAACGT
>CAZQRT010000037.1:0-13591 GCA_964596105.1 uncultured Erysipelotrichales bacterium
TACTCTCTTCTAGTATTGCTTTTTGTCCTCCTACCAAAAAACTGCCCACCACTGGGCAGTTCTGGTAGTAATTAACCGAAAAATCCGTCAGGCTGTACTGAGAAATAAACCGCGCCGCCATCCGGTAATAAACGCTTAACATAAGAAGCGGCAGCATCCGGAGCCATCTCCGTCTCGCAATTGTAATAATGCTTAATGCCGACTTTTTTCACAAAGGTCAATTTTACCTTGTCATCCTGATAATCATTGTAGAAGCTTGTGATCTTATCAGACATCGCGCAGCTGATAATTAATTTAACCATGGTTTAAATTCCTCCTTCTCTCTACATTCATTATACAACTTAACACGGTGAAAAGAAAGAAAATTCACCTATTTATTCATCACCGAAGCACACACCCAGGGCCTTGGCATCCCGCACCAGCTCACCATTCGGATCAACATGCTTCTGCTTGCCGATCTTGGCCTGGCCGATAACCTCTTCCAGAGTGACCTCTTCCATCTTGTCGCCCTTGATCACGGCCATGCAGCCGAACTTCTCCTCCGCGATCATCTCGCAGGCCTTGACCCCGAAACGAATGGAAAGGACACGGTCATAAGGAGTGATATCGCCGCCGCGGATAATATGGCCCGGATTCACGGAACGCACCTCATGCTCCGGCAAGGCCTTCTCAAGATCATCCGCGACCTTGGCCGCCAGCCCCGAATAACGAATCGGATCCGGGGAATCCTCGACAATCTTGCCAATTACCTTGGTGCCATCCGCGTAGCGCGCGCCCTCGGCGACCGCCACCACGGTATAAGGATAACCGTCAGCATCCCTCTGACGCACCTTTTTCACAATATTCTCAATCGAGAAAGGAATCTCCGGAATCAGAATCACCCCGGCATTGCCGGCCAGTCCGGCATACAAAGCGATCCAGCCGGCGTCACGGCCCATCAGCTCACAGCAGATGACACGGTGATGCGATTTGGCCGTCGTGTTCAAACGGTCGATAAACTCCGTCCCCACCGACATCGCGCTGATAAAACCGTAAGTCAAATCCGTCGCCGACAGATCGTTGTCCATTGTCTTAGGCACCCCGATCACCTTGACACCCTTTCTTGAGAAATCCCGGGCGCTAGTCAGCGTGCCGTCCCCGCCAAGAACAACCAGGACATCCACGCCGTCCGCCTGCAAATTCCGCACGCCGACATCCGAGACATCCTTCTTGACCATCTCGCCGTTTTCCTCCACCAGATAATCAAACAGATTATCCTTGTTTGAACTGTAGAGAATCGTGCCGCCCTCTTTATAAATATTATCCACGCTATCCAGCGTCAGCTCGATATAATCATTATTGTAAAGCCCGCGGTAGCCAAACACATAGCCGATAACCTCCCAGCCATAGTTCAATATCGCGGTTCTGGTGATCGCCCGAATCACCGCGTTCAGTCCCGGACAGTCTCCCCCGCCCGTCAACAAGGCAATTCTCTTTACTGTCATATTATTCCTCCTGTAATTTTTTTCAAAACCTGACACAAACGGGCAATAGGAAGCCCGATCACATTCGTATAATCGCCGTGAATCTCCCTGACAAAACGGCACGCCGCCCCCTGCAGAGCGTACGCCCCCGCCTTGCCGATCCAGTCATCCGTATCCAGATAGTCCTCCAGCTCATCATCCGTCACCGGATAAAACGTCACCTCACTGGAAGTCGTAAACGCGATCCTCTGATCAGAAACCTGGACACAGACTGCGGTATAAACAACATGAGTGCGATCAGCAAGCTTTCTGATGATCTGGCCGGCCATAGCGCGGTCAGCCGCCTTGCCGATCACCTCATCATCCAAAACAACCACCGTATCAGCGGAAACCACCACCGCGTCAGGATACAAATCATGTATGGGTCTGCCCTTCTCATAAGCCAGCTTTTCCAGCCGGGCTGTGATAGGGAGATTCTGATCCATCTTCTCTTCTATATTAGCCGGTATCACCTGAAATTTCAGCCCCGCCAGACGCATCAGCTCCTGACGCCTGGGCGAAGCCGAAGCCAGAATGAGCTCAGGCATTTTCCTTCTTCTCTACTTTCGGCTTCTTCGGCTTTGGCAGCAGCGCCTTGCGGCTGACATTGACCCGGCCCTTCTCATCGATCTCCACGACCTTGACCCTGACAATATCGCCAACCTTGAAGACACTGGCCGGACTGTCGACATGCTCATAGGAAATCTTCGAGACATGAAGCAGCCCCTCAGTACCCTCAAACAGCTCGACAAAAGCCCCGAACTTCTCAATTCTGGTGATGCGGCCCTCATAGATCTCGCCCACCTTGGCCTTGCGCACGATCTTCTCAATCAGCGCGACCGCCTTCATGATCGACTCCTTGTTGGCATGGTAAATAACCACCCGGCCATCCTGCTCGATATCGATCTTGACATCATCGCTCTTCTCGATAATCTCATTGATCGTCTTGCCGCCGGTACCGATCACCTCGCGAATCTGATCCGGATCAATCTGCATCTGATAAATCTTCGGAGCGTACTGGGAAACCTCAGGCCTTGGCTTGGCGATCGCGGCCGTCATGACATCCATCACCTGGTTGCGCGCCACCTTGGCCCGCGCCAGCGCCTCCTGCAAGATCTCCTTCGTGATCCCGGCGATCTTGATATCCATCTGCAAAGCACAGATTCCCTTGCGCGTTCCCGCGACCTTGAAATCCATATCCCCGAGATGATCCTCCATGCCCTGAATATCCGTCAGAATCGTGTAATTGTCGCCGTCCTTCACAAGCCCCATGGCAATGCCGGCCACCGCGCTCGAAACCGGTACCCCGGCCGCCATCAAAGCCATGCTGCTGGCGCAAATCGAAGCCTGGGAACTGGAACCGTTCGACTCCAGCACCTCACTGACCAGTCGAATCGTATAAGGGAAAGCCTCGACGCTCGGAATGACCTGCGCCAAAGCCCTCTCACCTAAAGCGCCATGGCCGATCTCGCGCCGTCCCGGCGCGCCCATGCGCCCCACCTCGCCGACACAGTAAGGCGGGAAATTATAATGATGCATGAAACGCTTCTGATCCTCGAGACCTAATCCGTCAATCTTTTGATGTTCACCAACCGCGCCCAATGTGCAGACCGATAAAACCTGCGTCTCGCCTCTCGTAAACAGGGCCGATCCGTGGGTGCGCGGCAAAAGGTCAATCTGGGCATCCAGCGGGCGGATCTCATCCAGCCGCCGGCCGTCCGGACGCCGCTTCTCCTGCGTGATCAGACGCCGCACTTCCCGCTTCTCCAAATCATCCAGCACCATGCCGACCTGCTTTAAAACGTTCTTCTTCTCCGCTTCATCGCCATATGTTTTATTCTCATAAGCCGATAAAATTTCTTTCTTGACATTTTCAATCGCGTCAGCCCGTTCCAGCTTGCCCGGAATCGCCACCGCTAAAGCGATATTCTTTGCCGCCGCTTGTGAAACATCCGCCTGGAGCTTCTCATCAATCGTGAAAAGCGGAACCTCCTGCTTCGGTTTCCCTACCGCGGCGATGATTTTATCCTCAAACGCGATCAGCTCCTTGATCTTCTCATGCCCGAACATCAGCGCCTCAAGCATGATCTCCTCGCTGACCTCGCGGGCATCCGCCTCGACCATATTGATCGCCTCGCGGGTGCCGGCCACCTCGACATTCATCTCACTTCTTTCCAGCTGTTCCGGCCCGGGATTGATGACAAACTCGCCGTCAACCCGGCCCACGACAACGCCGGCGATCGGACCCTGGAAAGGAATGTCGGAAATACTCAGCGCCAGACTCGCCCCGAGCATCGCGGCCATCTCCGGAGCGGCCTCCTGATCGACCGACAGCACCGTGTTGACCACCTGGACCTCATTGCGAAAACCCTCGGCAAACAAAGGCCGCAAAGGACGGTCAATCATCCGCGCCGTCAGCGTGCCGTGCTCACTGGGACGGCCCTCCCTTTTCAGAAAACCCCCGGGAATTTTCCCGACCGAATAAAGCTTCTCCTCATAAGTCACCGTCAGCGGGAAAAAATCCACATCCTTCGGCTCTTTGCCGCTCACCGCGGCTGATAAGACGACCGTGTCGTCATAACGCACCAGCACTGCCCCGCTGGCCTGTTTGGCTAATTCGCCTGTTTCGATCTGCAGCGTCTTGCCGCAAAAATCCATACTGAATACCTGTTTAGCCATTTTTTTCTTTTTCACCTCATTTATACGTAGCTATTCTATCACAAAACATTGCCAAAAGTCTATCACGATGATGCCCGGCGATTCATTTTATGCCGCGCCCAGACATAAGTGACAAGATGCGCGAAGGTTGTGATAGCCCAGCTGACCGGATAAACCAGGTACAGGATATTCAGCGTCGGCTGCGCTTTAAACACCGTCATGATCCACAGCAGACGGAAAGCGCAGACCCCGGTCAAAGAAACCACCGTCGGCATGACCGAATAACCGATCCCGCGCAGGCCCCCGACCATGATATCCATCAGGCCGTTCAGGCCCTGATAACGAAACAGGAAATTCATGCGCACCAGACCGGCCGCGATCACTTCCGGATCGCGCGTGTACAAAGACAACAGCGGACGGCCGAAAGCCATAAAAACCAAGCCGAGAATGGTGCCGATCGAAAAACCCAGCCCGCCGCTTATCAACAAGGCCCGGTCACAGCGGTCATACTGCTCAGCGCCGTAATTCTGACTGCTGAAAGTCACCGCGGCCTGGTGAAAAGCGTTCATGCTGACATAAATAAAACCCTCAATATTGGCCGCCGCGGAATTGCCGGCGACCGTGATGGAGCCAAAAGTATTTAAAGAAGACTGAATGACGACATTAGACAGACTGAAGACACAGCCCTGCAAACCGGCCGGCATGCCGACCTTCACCATGTCCCACAGGCAGCCCTTGTCAATCTTGAGATGTCTGAGATCAAGATGCAAAGACCCCTTTTCCTTGCAAAGCGTGCGCGTGACGAGAAAGCTCGAGATCATCTGGGAAATCACGGTCGCGATCGCCACCCCGGCGACACTCATCTTAAAGACAATGACAAAAATCAGATTCAGGATGACATTCACGATGCCCCCGGCCGTCAGAAAGAACAGCGGACGGCGCGTGTCCCCGACCGATCTCAAGATCGCGGATCCGAAATTATAAAGCATCATAAACGGCATCCCTAAAAAGTAGATGCGCAGATACAGCGCTGAAAGATCAATCACATCCGCCGGCGTCGCCATCAGCCCTAAAAGCCTCGGAGCGACGAAAAAACCGATGAAAGCCAGAAGAATGCCGCTGATGACGCTTAAAAGCACGGCGGTGTGCACCGCTTTATTGATGAGAGCCTCATCACCGCGGCCGCGGTAACGGGCGACGATGACATTGGCCCCGATGGAAAGCCCCATAAAAACATTGACAATCAGATTAATCAAAGCGCCGTTGGAGCCGACCGCCGCCAGCGCCTGGCGCCCGGCGAACTGCCCCACCACCACGGTATCCGCGGCGTTAAATAAAAGCTGTAATATGCTCGATAAAGCCAGCGGTAAAGCAAAAAGAATAATTTTCCAAAGCATCGGTCCATGCAGCATATCGACATTGTTTTTCGCCATGACCGTTCCCCCTTTAAGTCTTCATTATTATAGTCTTTTTTAACCGCTTGACAACCAAAAAAAAGCGAATGAACCGCTTTTTCATTCGCTCTTGTTGACAGCCAGTTTTCTTAGCGCGGCATGCGCCGCCTGCTGCTCGGCGCGCTTCTTGCTGGAACCCTTCCCGATCCCCAGACACAGCTCGTCCATCATCGCCGCCACCTCAAAGGTCGGGGCGTTGCTGGGACCGGCGCTCGATATTAAGGTATAGGTCACGCTCTTGCGCGAATCCGCCTGAATCAGCTCCTGCAGCATCGTCTTGTAATCCTGGATATCCTCGCTGTCCATATCGTCGATATGCTTAAAAATCGTGCGCTCTAAAAGCTTGATCACTTCGCCTTTGCCGAGATCCAGATAGATGGCCCCGACAAAAGACTCAAAGACATTCGCCAAAACCGAGGCCCGCTCGGGTCCGCCGTTTTTCAATTCGCCGTGCCCGAAGCGGATATACGGGCCGATGTTCAGTTCGCGGCTGAACCGCGCCAGCGATTCCTCCCGCACGAGCTTGGCCCGCATCGTCGTCAGTGTACCCTCGGGAACATCGGGAAAATGAGTAAAGAGATACTCCGAGACAAACAGCTGCAAGACGGCGTCGCCCATGAACTCGAGGCGCTCATAATGACGCCCGCTGGCCTCATTGACATAGGAAGGATGGGTAAACGCCTCCTGATACAGCGCGTAGTTTTGATAAGGAATCTTTTGCCTGGCGAGAAAGTCATGAAGCTTCATGCCGGTTCAGACTCGCTTTCATCTTGCCGATGCTGTCCTGACTGACCATATCCCGGGCCAGTTTCATGGCGTTGTAGAAGGCTTTCTCATCGCTGGCGCCATGAGCTTTCACAACCGGTTTGACAAAACCGGCCATAAAGGCGCCGCCGACACTTTTATAATCAAACTTTTCCTTTAATGACGCTAAAGCCGGTTTGGCTAAAAGCGCGCCCATCTTGGAACGGAAGCTGGAATACAGCGCCTCCTTCAACATGTCGATCAAAACCTTGCCGGCGCCCTCCACGGTCTTTAAAGCGATGTTGCCGGAAAAACCGTCGGCGACAATCACATCGACATCGCCCTCAAGAATCTCGCGGCCCTCGATATTGCCGACAAAATTGATGGAAGGCTCCTTTTTTAACAGCTGATAGGTCGTCTTGCGCAGCTCGTCGCCTTTCTTCTCTTCCGCCCCAATATTCAACAAGGCTACTTTCGGGCTGGCGATCTGGCGCACCGCGGCGACATAGCACGAGCCCATGATCGCGAACGTCCGCAGCTGCTCCGGGGTGCTGGAGGCATTGGCGCCGGCGTCGCAAAGGCTCACGCCCTTCCCGTTTTTCGTCGGCATGGTCGCTAAAAGCGCGCACTTCTCAACGCCCTCCAGGCGCGGCATATAAAACATCGCGCTGGCGTAAAAGCCGGCGGTCGACCCGCACGAAACCACGGCGTCGCAGTCCTTCGCGGCGCGGGATACGGCGACATTCATGCTGGCATCCTTTTTGCGGCGGATCGTGATGATGGAATCATTCATGCTGATGACTTCTGAGCAAACAACCGTTTCAATCTGCGGCACATTTTGCACAGGACTCAGATCCTCTGCTTTACCGCAGATCACCAGGCTGGTATCAGGAAAATCTTTGATAAACTGTTCGCAGGCTTTGATCACGACGGGACTGCCGAGATCTCCGGACATGGCGTCAATCGCTAACTTGATCATACTAGACACCTCATTTCGTTACTATTATAGTCACCCGGACGATTTTATGCAAGTCAGGGTATCATGAAGGTACCCCTGGCAGGTCGGGTACTGCGCCAGATTGGCGAGAATGTCGCGGGCGTCCCGGCGCGCCGTTTCGAGGATGTGATAATCCTCATAGATATCGGCGACGGCAAAGCGCGGCAGCCCCGACTGCCTCTCTCCTAACAGTTCCCCGGGGCCGCGGACCTTTAAATCATACTCGGCGATCGCGAAACCGTCATCGTTGTTCTCGAGATATTTAAGCCGTTCCAAAGCCGCCTCATTGTCCGCGTCAGACAGCAGGATGCAGTAGCCCTGCTGGCCGGCCCGGCCGACCCGCCCGCGCAGCTGATGAAGCTGCGACAGCCCGAAACGGTCGGCGTTATAGATGACGATGAGATTGGCGTTGGCGACATCCACCCCGACCTCGATGACCGTCGTCGCCACCAGGATCTGCAGCTTGTTGTCCCGGAAATCCGCCATGACCGCGTCCTTCTCCGCCTCGCTCATGCGCCCGTGCAAAAGTCCCACCTGATAATGACCGTCAAAATAAGAAGCCATGCCTTCGTAAATGCTCTGGGCGTCACGGATCGCGAGGGCGTCGCTTTCATCGACGAGGGGACAGACCACATAAGCCTGCTGGCCGGTTTTTAAATACCCCTTTAGAAAAGAAAGAAAAGGTTTCATCGACTGCCCGGGGAAAAACTTTGTCTTCACGGGACGGTGCCCGGCCGGCATGGTATGGATGGCGGAAAGCGACATATCGCCGTATAGCGTGATCGCCAGGGTGCGCGGGATCGGCGTCGCGCTCATCATCAACAGATCGACAGCCTCCCCTTTGGCGGCGAGGGCCTGGCGCTGCCGCACCCCGAAGCGCTGCTGCTCATCGGCGATCACGAGACCCAGGTTTTGAAAAGTGAGGGGGTCCTGGATCAGGGCGTGGGTGCCGACCACCATATCGATGTCCCCATTGGCCAGCCCGTCATAGATGGCTTTTTTCTCCTTGGCGGTCATCCCGCCTACAAGAAGCGCGAGATGAATTTCTTCTGATTGAAAATAATCCTGGAGATTTTTAAAATGCTGGCGGGCCAGGATTTCGGTAGGCGCCATAAACGCGCTCTGATATCCCGCCAGATAATTGGCGTACATCGCGATCACGGCCACGACGGTTTTGCCGCTGCCGACATCACCCTGGACAAGGCGGTTCATGCGGTGATCCTGGTGGAGATCCCTTAAAATCTCCTGAGCGACTTTTTTCTGATCCGCCGTTAAGGTAAAGGGCAGCCCCTTCACAAACTCCCGCACCTCATCCATAGCGAAATCTTTGACCGGCTTGACGGTTTCATCGCGGTTCGAAGACACATAGCATAATAAAAGCTGGTATTTTAAAAACTCCTCGTATTTTAAATGGCGCAGCGCCATTTTGGCCTGCCTCTCATTTTCCGGGCAGTGGATCCAGTTCAAAGCCTGCTCTTTAGAGATCAGGCGGTAGCGCTGGCGGTATGGTTCGGGAATGAAATCGGGAATCTGGCCGCGTTTATATTTCAGGGCCTTTTTGACATCACCCCAGATCTGTTTGCTGGTGAAGCCCTGGCGCTGCGAATAAACCGGAGTCAGGGCGTTCAGGTCTTCCAGTTTCCCGAGATGAAGCTCCGCGCAGACCAGCTCATCCGGGCCGCTCTGCTTGCCCTTCATGGTGACCCACTGGCCGGGTTTTAATTTGTTCAAGAGAAAATGGCGGTTGTAAATCGCCACCTGATAAACGTGATCCTGGATCGCCACGCTAAAATTCATGCGCGACTGATAGCCGCGATGGTAGATTAATTTGGCCGGGCCGACCACGCGGCCGTCCAGGCAGAAGTCAGGATCGGGCATGTGGTAGACCAGCGTGTCATAGCGGTAAGGGTAGTAACTCAGGATCCCGTCAATGTCATGAACATCGAGAAGCTCCCACATGGCCATTCTTTTTTGCGACAGTCCCAGTCCTTTAAAATCGTTCATCGGCTCCTCCTTTCAAAAAAAACGCCGGATCCCCCGGCGTTATCCAATGACGGCAAGTGTCTTTTCCAGTACTGCGGCTCCGTCCATCTTTCCGAAATCCTCGTCATCGATGCAGATGACCGGAACTTTGCGCTCTTCATTAGCTTCCAGCTTCTCTTTCAAGTGACGAACCTGAGGAGCTAACAGGACGGCGTCAGCCTCCGCCCAGGCCAGTTCAACCCCGGCCTCGCCCACGGTCCAGATCAAAGCTTTGATGCCCTTTTCTTTGGCGGCTTCTTTCATTTTGGCCACCAGGACATTACTGGAAAGCGCGGAAACACAGCATACCACAATATTATACATAGAAACCCTCCTCACTTCTTGATTTCATAAGACAATCATATCATATTTTTATCAGGAAACATAGAATTTTTATATTTTTTTGAAAGCGGAAACATTTATCTGAAGTCGTTTAAATGGTAGTCAAAGCAGGCAAATTTTTGTATACTTAAATTAAGGAGGGATCATCATGACAGCATTTGATGAACATGAAGAAGTCATCCTCTGGCAGGATCAGCCCGCGGGCATCTGGGACCGCGTCAAAAGCTTCTTCCATATCAACTTCACCAGCTACCATATCACCAAAGATGAATTATGCATCACGACGGGATTCTTCTCCCGCCGCCATAACACGTATGAGCTCTATACCCTGAAAGATCCCGATCTCGAGGAAAGCTTCATCCAGCGCATGCTGAAGATCGGCACCATTCGGCTCAGCCCGGACATGCATATTGACCGCGATACGGACCGCGATCCGGTCAGGATCAAAAATATCAAAAACGCCGATAAAGTCCGCAAGCTGCTGCGCGATTTGATCGAGGAAAATGTCAAAGAGCGCGGCATCACCTATTACGACCGGGTATGAAAAACATCGATACTTTATTAACCGAGACGCGTAACCCCAAAAGCACGCGGCTGAGCGCCATGAGCACCCTCGAGATGCTGACTCTGATCAACTCCGAGGATGCCACGGTAGCCGGCGCGGTCCGGGCGTGCCTGGAGGATATCGCGGGACTGGTCGACGCCTGCCATGAGCGGATGGAAAAGGGCGGCCGGGTGTTTTATATCGGCGCCGGCACGAGCGGCCGGCTGGGCGTGCTGGACGCCAGTGAATGCCCGCCGACCTACGGGGTCACAAGCGATCTGTTTATCGGCCTGATCGCGGGCGGACAAACGGCTTTCACCAAAGCCGTGGAAGGCGCCGAGGATGATGAACAGGCCGCGGTTAAAGATTTACAAGAGCATAATCTTAACTCAAATGATACTGTGATCGGGCTGGCCGCGAGCGGCCGCACCCCTTATGTCAAAGGCGGTCTGGCCTACGCCCGCGAGGTTCACGCCTTAACCGCGGCGATCGCCTGTGTGAAAAATCCCGCGATCTTCGCGGACGCGGATTATAAAATCAATCCCCTGACCGGCCCGGAGGTCGTGACCGGCAGCACGCGGATGAAAGCCGGCACCGCGCAGAAGCTCATTCTAAACATGATTTCCACATCCCTGATGGTCAAAGCCGGCAAAGTCTATCAAAATCTCATGGTGGACGTTCAGCCGACCAATGAGAAACTGGTCGACCGCGCCGCCCGCATCATTGTAGAGGCGACCGGGTGTGACCTGGATGTCGCGAAATCGACCCTGAAAGCCTGCCACCTGTCCACTAAACTGGCGATCACGGTGATCCTGTCCGGTCAGGATATCACCACCTGTGAGGAAATGCTCGCGAGATATCACGACAATGTCGCGAGCGTCATTCAGGCTCTGAGAAGTCAGCGGTAAAACGCTGGCTTTTTTTCTTCACGATTAGAAAATATTTTCGGAACATTTGACGTTTTTGTTTGGTGTTCTAAATTGAAATGATTATAATGGTAAACGAAGGAGGTTACTTATGCTTGAAAAACAATTTAAACTGAAGGAAAAGAACACGAATGTCCGCACTGAGCTGATTGCCGGTCTTACGACATTCCTGGCGATGGCCTATATTCTTGCTGTCAATCCGGGAATGCTGAGTGAAACCGGCATGAACTATCAGTCCGTCTTTCTCGCTACCGCCATCTCCGCCGGCATCTCGAGTATCGTCATGGGACTGCTGGCCAATTATCCGGTTGTTCTGGCGCCGGGCATGGGAGTCAACGCCCTGTTTACGTACACGCTGTGCGGCGCGATGGGCTTCAGCTGGCAGGCCGCGCTGGCGGCGGTTTTCATCTCCGGTGTCATCTTCATCGTGATTTCTGTCACCGGTATCCGCAAGATGGTCATCAACGCCATCCCCGCCCAGTTGAAACTGGCGATCGGCGCCGGCATCGGCTTCTACATCGCCTTTATCGGCATGAGAAACGCCGGTATTATCGTCAACAGCGAGTCAACCGGCGTGACCTTAGGCAACCTGAGTGATCCGGCTGTCATCCTGGCGATTGTCGGGGTCGTCCTGACGATCTTCCTGTTAGCGATGAAGGTGCGCGCCGCGGTCTTTGTCGGTCTGGTTATAACCGCCGTGGTCGGCGTCGTGATGGGATTACTTGGCGTGCCCGGCATGCCGCAGCTGCCTACCGCCATCATTTCGTTCGATTTTGAAATGCCGACCTTTATGGCCTTTACATCCGGATTTAAGGAACTGTTCTCCAACCCGAATTTCTTCGTGGCGATCTTCTCGCTTCTGTTTGTCGACTTCTTTGATACCGCGGGAACATTACTCGGTGTCGCCAACCGCGCCAACCTGGTGAATGAGGACGGCGAACTGGAAAACATCGAGCAGGCTTTGTTATCTGACGCGATCGGTACCACGGTCGGCGCCGTCATGGGAACAAGTACCGTCACCAGCTTCGTGGAATCCACCAGCGGTGTCGAAGCCGGCGGCCGCACCGGTTTAACCGCCGTCACATCCGGTGTCCTGTTCTTATTATCGGTTTTCTTCTATCCATTGCTGCAAGTCATCACCAACGCTGTGACCGCCCCGGCGTTAATCGTTGTCGGCATCTTAATGGCCCAGCAGTTAGGCGGCATCGACTGGTCCGACTTTGTCTCCGCCGCTTCCGGTTTTGTCACCATCCTGATGATGATCTTATGCTACAGCATTTCCAACGGTATCGCTTTAGGTTTCATCACTTACGCGATCGCGATGGTCGGTGTCGGCAGAATCAAA
The DNA here is from genome assembly GCA_964596105.1 of uncultured Erysipelotrichales bacterium. GTDB lineage: Bacteria > Bacillota_I > Bacilli_A > Erysipelotrichales > Coprobacillaceae > CAJUOR01. The sequence continues at coordinate 12,535 of CAZQRT010000037.1, forward strand.
GAGATCAAACCGACGATCTGGGTGCTGGTAGCCATCTTCCTTGTTTATTTCGCGTTATAAAAAAGAGGCCTCAGGCCTCTTTTTTGATATCCTCATATAATACCGTGATCGCCAGCATCTGCTTTTCGCGATAGAACATCACGCCGGCAAAAGCGCTGATGGCCGCGACGATGGCGCTGAGCAGGATATTGAAAACGAACAGCGGGATACCCGGCAGCAAAGCCGCCAGCTGCTGAAACATCGTCGTCAGCGAGATCGAGAAGATATTGACCACCACCATCGTCAAAATGGCGTGGGGCAGATAACTCAGGCGGATTTTTAAATACGTCATGAAATGTCCGTTCATCATCTGGTAGGACGTCGTCAAAGATTCCAGAAGGCCCTGATTTTCCTCATTGACCAGATAATAGGCGAAAGCGAAATAACCTTCCATGACAAAGCCGGCGATGATCGCGGTCACGATTCCTAAAAGCGACGATACGGTGACAGTGAACTGGCCGTCCTGCATCAAATAATCGACATTGCCGGTCAAAACCGTGCCGAAGCACAGCCAGAACTCATCCCAGTAACGGCCGCCGATGAAAACAAACAGCGCTAAAAGCAAGCCCTGGGAAACCGTCAAGATCAAAGTTTTTCCGGCATAGGGAAGAAAAATCGCGCCGTAGTATTTCAGACCCAGCCACGGGGTTTGATTCGTGGTGATCTCGCGCGCCTTGCGGACATAGGAACGCAGGCAGGCATGGACCATGCCGTATTCAAAAGGCGAGAACAGACAAGATAAAAGGATGATCGCCGGCATATGGATTTCCGTGCCGATCAGCTGCAAAATCGCGGTGGCGATGCCGGTGATCGTGCACACCACGATAAATGTGCCGGTGATGTAGTGACTGCTGCGGGTGTAGATCAGATTCGCTTCCTGTTTGATTTCTTTGTAGGTTTTCATATAGACTCGCTCCTTTTATAAAGGGGATTATATCATAATCGTCCCGTCAAGTAAATCTTTAGGGTTGAGCCGCAAAGAAAAAAATGGTAAACTAAGTGAGACAAAAAGGGAGGA
>CAZQRT010000038.1:0-13072 GCA_964596105.1 uncultured Erysipelotrichales bacterium
GCCCCGAGCAGCGCGAGAAACGGATTTCCCCATTTATCCGGATCATCCCCGAGCTTCTCAAAATACTCCTGGAAACTGAAGCGGATTTTCTTATAATCGCCGCCCATGGCGACAATCTTCGCCACCGATTCCACGACCGCTAAAGCGGCGCCGTGAAACGGCGACCAGGTTGTGATCTGCGGGTTATAGCCGTAAGCCATGAGACTGACCGTCGTCGTCTCGTGATCCATCACCGGGATGAGGGCGGCCATGCCTTCCGTCTCGGTTCCGTATGTTTTGCCTCCAAACGGCGCCAGGACACTGCCGTTGCCGATCGTGGAGTCAAAGCGCTCCACCAGTCCTTTCTGACTGGCCACCATGAGATCACTCAATGTATTTTTGGTTAAATCTGTGAAATTATTTTCCACAGGACGCTTAAACGGGGCGTGCTTCATATCCGGCAGGGTAACATGAACATTCTGATAGCGTTTCGCGCCGGCCTCATCAAGGAAATCCCTTTTCAGATCAACGATCGTCTGCCCCTGATGATGCATGACCAGGCGCCTTTCCGCGGTCACTTCCGCGACCTTGACAACCTCGAGATTCTCCTCATGGCAGGCCCGGACAAATTCAGCGAAGTTTTCCGCTGCGGTGACAACCGCCATGCGTTCCTGCGATTCGGAAATAGCCAGCTCCGTGCCGTTGAGGCCTTCATATTTTTTCAAAACCGCGTCCAGGGAAATATCCAGACCGTCGGCCAGCTCGCCGACCGCGACACTGACGCCGCCCGCCCCGAAATCATTGCAGCGGATGATCTTTTTCGCCAGTGCGGGATTTCGAAACAGGCGCTGAATCTTGCGCTCCTCGACGGGATTTCCCTTTTGCACCTCGGCCCCGGCGGTCGTCAGCGACGAGACATTATGGGCTTTACTGGAACCGGTGGCGCCGCCGATACCGTCCCGGCCGGTGCGTCCCCCGATGAGAAGGACAATATCGCCGGGTTTTGGCACGGACCGGATGACCTGCTCTTTAGGAGCCGCCGCGATGACCGCGCCGACTTCCATGCGCTTGGCGATATAGCCGGGATCATAGATCTCATGCACATACCCGGTCGCGAGCCCGATCTGATTGCCGTAAGAGGAGAAGCCCTGGGCCGCCTCGGTCGTGATTTTACGCTGCGGAAGTTTCCCTTCCAAAGTGTCATCCAGGCTGGCGCGGGGATCGCCCGCGCCGGTAATGCGCATCGCCTGATAGACATAAGCGCGCCCCGACAAAGGATCGCGGATGGCGCCGCCTAAACAGGTTGCCGCGCCGCCGAACGGCTCAATCTCGGTCGGATGATTATGCGTTTCGTTTTTAAACATCAAAAGCCACTGCTCCGGACCGCGGTCGGTTTGAACCGTGATAGCGATGCTGCAGGCATTGATCTCTTCCGACACTTCCTCATCATCGAGCATGCCCTGCTTACGAAGCGCCTTGGCGGCGATGGTCGCGAGATCCATCAGGGTCATGGGATGATCCGTGTCATAAACCAGTTTGCGGCTTTCCTGGTAGGAGGCGATCTCCTCCTCCACAATTTTTTTAAACGGTCCTTCGTCCACCGCAATATCAGTAATCACGGTCGCGAACGTCGTATGGCGGCAGTGATCGGACCAGTAAGTATCCAGCACGCGAATCTCGGTTTCCGTCGGATCGCGCTTTTCGGCAATAAAATAATCGCGGGTCACTTTTAGATCATCAAGATTCATCGCCAGCCCCATCCGCGCGATACAGTCTTTGAGCTTTTCGTCATCCCAGTCGCGAAAACCGCTCATGACCGGAACCGGTTTGACGGTTACCGCTTCCTCATCAAGCGTATCAGGCTTGTCTAATGAGGCCAGGCGGGAATCGACCGGATTCACGACATAGGCGGCGATGCGGTCGAGATCCGTCTGAGTTAAATCGCCGGTCATCACGAACAGTTTCGCGCAGCGGACCTTGACATCGTGGCTGCCCGCTAAAATGCGGATGCACTGCGCGCAGGAATCGGCGCGCTGATCATACTGGCCGGGCAGATACTCCATGGCCAGCACATGATGCCCGGAAAAATCATAAGACTCCTCATAGACATCATCGACCATCGGTTCACTGAAAATGGTCGGAACGGCCATCTTGAAAACCTCGGCGCTGATCCCCTGGACATCATAGCGGTGCACCACTTCCAGATCTTCCAGCTTCGTGATCCCCAGCTGCGTTCTTAGATCCTGCCGCAGGGCGCGCGCCTCCACGGCGTTTTCTTTACGCTTTTTCACATACACTCGATATACCTGTGACATGATTATCCTCCTAGATCAAACCGATGTCATGGCGGTAGAACATCCCGTCAAAATGAACGGCTTTGCTGGCGGCATAGACTTTATCCAGCGCTTCCTGTTGCGTATCAGCCAGGGCGCAGAGATTCAAGACCCGGCCGCCGCTTGTCACTAGTCTGCCGTCAGCCATTTTCGTGCCGGCATGGAACACGACGATATCATCTGCGAGATCATCCAGGCCGGTAATCACTTTTCCGGTGGAGTAAGATCCCGGATAACCCGCGCTGCATAACACCAGGCAGGCGGCTTTCTTGTCGTTGAAAACCACGGCATCAGGATCCAGGCAGCCGCTGGCGACATCAGCCATGATTTTTCCTAAATCGCTTTCCAGGCGCAAAAGGACGGTCTGCGTTTCGGGATCGCCGAAGCGGACATTAAATTCCAGCACCTTCGGATTTTTGTCTTTATCAATCATCAGGCCGATAAAAAGGGTGCCCCGGTAATCCAGCTGATCTTCTTTCAAACCGGCCATAAACGGCTGTAAAATCTCTTTTTCCAGCTTTTCGTTGATGCCTTCAGGCATAAATGGATTCGGGGAAACCGATCCCATGCCCCCGGTATTCGGTCCGGTATTGCCGTCATAAGCCTGTTTATGATCTTTGGCGCTGACCATCGGGACAATCGTTTTCCCGTCGGTAAAGCAAAGCAAAGAGCATTCAAAACCTTCCAGATACTCTTCGATCACGATCTTGTTTCCGGCCTGGCCAAAGCTGTGGCGGTTCATCATGTCATCCAGGGTTTTTCTGGCCATGTCCTCATTTTCACAAATGACGACCCCTTTGCCGGCCGCTAAACCGTCAGCCTTGACGACGAGCGGATAAGAAAACTTTTTGATAGCTTTTAAGGCCTGATCGTAATCATCCGCCTCTATGTAAGAAGCGGTCGGAATATGGTGTCTGGTCATGAAGTCTTTGGCATAGGCTTTGCTTCCTTCCAGCATCGCCGCTTTCTGACTCGGCCCGAATACTAGAATACCGGCTTCCCGCAAGACATCCGCCAGGCCCAGACAAAGCGGGTTTTCCGGTCCCACCACACACAGCCCGATCTCATGATCCAGACAGAATTCCTTTATATGGGCAATGTCTTCAACATTGCCGGAAACAATTTCAGCAATTTTTGCCATACCGGGATTTCCCGGCATGGCATACAATTTATCTACCACAGAACTTTTCCGTAACGAATAACAGATGGCGTGTTCCCGGCCGCCAGAACCGATCACGAGCACATTCATTGTTTCTTATCGCCGGATTTTTGCACCAGCACCTGTCCTTCCAGATACTGAATATGATTATACAGCGCCTCCCGGCTGTTGAGATTCTGCAGGCGCAAAACCGAGCAATCTTCACTGGCTGATAGAATCTCCTGCGCCTCAGCGGTATAATCAGGAGCGGCGATGACCGCCGTGGACATTTCTTTAAGTTTAATGGCAGTCTCTTTACTAATCTGATGATTAGCCACCGCTACACCGGAAGAGACCGGGGCTTTTTTACAGCATTCATCCCCTACCGCCAGCATTGCCAGTTCACCCTCTTTGATGACGGCGGTCATGCTGTCTTTAGTGAATTCCCTAACCAGGGCGACGCCCTGATACAAATCCTGAAGCTGGGAAGCGGTCAGCGCCGGGCCGCTTAATGTTTCTCTATCAAGCGGAGTGGAAGCCAGATAGGCATCCTGATAAAGGCTTGTGTCCTCATCCAGTTCAGCCGTCTTTTTCAAAGAGATATTCAGGATATCCGGGAATGTTTCCCCGCACAAATCGCCGAAATAGCGCGAGATCATGGCATCGTAGCTGGCTGTCAGACGGTAGGCCTTGTAGGCGAGATAACGGCGGTATTCCTGGGTATCGGTATGGTTGCGCAAAGCCTCTAAAACGCCCTCGTAATCAGCCGGATCGGTGACGATCAGAACATCCTTGAAGTTTTTCGCCGCGGAGCGGATCATGCTCGGGCCGCCGATATCGATATTTTCAATCATATCCGCTAAAGGCTTGTTTTCCCTTAGCGCTTTCTCAAACTGATAGAGGTTGACGCACACTAAATCGATCGGTTCAATCCCCATTTTTTTAATTGTCGCGACATGCTCCGGCACATCGCGGCGGAATAACAATCCCCCGTGCACCATCGGATGCAGCGTCTTGACGCGGCCGTCGAGAATTTCCGGAAAACCGGTTATCTCATCGATCATCTTGCAAGGAAGCCCAGCCTCAACGATTTTTTTGTGGGTGTTGCCGGTCGATACCAGCTCAAAGCCCAGCTCAGTCAGTCCTCTGGCAAATTCTTCAATACCGCTTTTGTCGGTAACACTGATTAACGCTCTTCTCATTTCACAATCACCTTTCCTGATTCAATACTTAAGCGTCCCTGACAGTAATACTGGACGGCCCGGGGCAAAATCTCATGCTCCACCGCAAGGATTCTGGCCTGCAGGCTTTCCGGCGTATCGTCATCCTCTACCCGGACCGTTTCCTGAATGATGATCGGCCCGCCGTCGGTGATCTCATTGACAAAATGCACCGTCGCCCCGCTGACCTTGACCCCGCGCTTCAAGGCAGCCTCATGGACCTTTAAGCCGTACATGCCGTCCCCGCAAAAAGCCGGGATGAGCGAAGGATGAATATTGATGATGCGGCCCTCGTAGGCCTTCACAAATGTCTCCGATAAAATCGCCAGATATCCTGCCAAAACGACAAGATCAATATGATTTTCCTGAAGATATGAAAGCAGCTTCTCCTGGTTTCTGATCACCGCCGTTTGGATGCCGGCTTCTTTAGCCCGCGTCAGCCCGTAGGCGTCCTTGCGGTTGGAGACAACCAGGACAATTTCTCCCGGCGTAAGATCCTCACGGGCGTCGATGAGCGACTGCAGATCCGTGCCGTTGCCGGAAATAAAGACCGCGATGCGAATCATAACCGCACCCCCGGACTAGCGGTGACTTCCCCGATCACAAAACTCGGATAATAGCGGTTCGCGATGTTGAGGGCTTTTTGAACATCTTCGCTATCTAAAACGACAACCAGGCCGACACCCATATTGAAGGTACGGTACAGCTCCGTACGATCAACGAGCCCTGTATTTTTGATATAAGTGAAAATATCCGGTAAAGGAATCTTCTCGGTCTCAACTTGAATGCCTAAACCTTCCGGGATCACGCGGGTGACATTTTCCATCAGACCGCCGCCGGTAATATGCGCGATGGCCTTGCAGTGAACTTCCTCCATAAGGGCCGTTGCAACTTTGACGTAGATGCGCGTCGGTTCCAGGAGCAGCTCACCCAGCGTTTTGCCGTCCGGCATAATTGTATCGACACCATATCGCAGTTCCTCAAAAAACAGCTTGCGGGCTAAAGAATACCCGTTACTGTGCAGGCCGCTGGAAGAGATGCCCAGAAGGACATCGCCGGCTTTGACATCCTGACCGCGAATGATTTTCGACTTTTCGGCGATGCCCACGGCAAATCCCGCCAGATCATACTCCTCGCTTTGATACATGCCGGGCATTTCCGCGGTTTCCCCGCCGATCAAGGCGCAGCCCGCCTGGCGGCAGCCCGCCGCGATGCCGGAAACGATCTTGGCGATACGGTTTGCGTCGGTTTTGCCGCAGGCGATGTAATCCAGAAAGAACAGCGGTTTCGCCCCCTGGCAAATCAGATCATTCACAGACATCGCCACTAAATCGATGCCGGCGCTGTCATGGATTCCCATGCTCTGGGCGATCATTAATTTGGTCCCGACCCCGTCGGTCGCCGCCAGCAGCACGGGCTGATCCATATTCGCGTCACTAAGTTCATAAGCCCCGCTGAACAGGCCGAGATCCCCGACGACATGCTCATCATAGGTGGTTTTGACGACTTCTTTCATGAGCGCGACGGCGCGGTTGCCTTCATCGATATTCACGCCGCTGGCTTTATAATCGATGGTTTTCATACTGCAAACTGCGCCTGGATCTCTTCATCCTTGGCCAGGCAGTCCGCCCTGAGATTTTCCCGGTAGGCGATCAGGCGGGTTTTTAACTCTTCATGTTTATTGGCCATGATTTCCAGCGCTAAAAGCCCGGCATTCACCGCCCCGTCGATGGCGACCGTGGCGACCGGAATTCCCGAAGGCATCTGCACGATCGAAAGCAAGGCGTCTAGCCCGTCCAGGGTGCTGGCTTTAACGGGCACCCCGATCACGGGTTTCACGGTCATGGCCGCGATGACGCCGGGGAGATGAGCCGCTTTGCCGGCGGCGGCGATGATGACCTCGGTCTCATCCTGATCGAGTCTGGCGATCGTGTCCTGTAACGCGGTTAAAGCGCGGTGCGCCGAGAGCGCGCGCACTTCCACCGTCACCCCAAAGTCTCTCAGCAGCGCCACCATGTCTTTTAAAGCCGGCGCGTCGCTGCTCGAGCCCATGATCACAGCGATTTTCATGTTATTTTTCCCCTTTCAATGGAAAAGTGACATAAAAATGTCACTTAGAATAATCCGATAATGGTACCATCCTCGAGAATATCCATATGATCGGCGGCCGGTACTTTCGGCAGACCCGGCATGCGCATGATCTCTCCGGCCAGGGCGACGATGAAGCCGGCTCCGGCACATGGAATTAAATCCGCGATGGTAATTTTAAAGTTCTCCGGACGGCCTAACAGATTCGGGTCATCCGACAAGGAATACTGAGTTTTGGCGATACAGATCGGAAGTTTAGACATACCCTGCCTGGTTAGACGGCGGGCCATGGTTTTCGCCTTTTTTTCCATGATGATGCCATCGGCCCCGTAGATCTCTTTGGCGATGGTGGTGATTTTATCTTCGATCGAGCCGTCCAGATCATAGATCGGGGCAAAATGACTCGTTTCGCTCTCCAGTAAGGAGACGAGTCCCTGCGCCAGTTCTATGCCGCCCTGGGCCCCTTTGGCGAAGACTTCGGATAAAGCGACCTTGACGCCAAGCTTTTCGCAGCTCTTTTTTAACAGTTCGATTTCCGCCGGGGTATCGCTCGGGAAAGCGTTGATGGCCACAATCAGCGGGACATGATATTTCTGGATGTTTTCAATATGCTTGATGAGATTTCCCATGCCGGTTTGCAGCGCTTCCAGATTTTCCGTGTCCAGTGATTTTTTATCCATGCCGCCGTGCATCTTCAAAGCGCGGATCGTCGCGACCAGGACAACCGCATCCGGTTTTAAGCCGGCGTAGCGGCATTTGATATCGAGGAATTTCTCCGCGCCCAGATCAGCGCCGAATCCCGCCTCGGTTAAAGCGTAATCGCCCAGCTTCATGGCCAGTTTTGTCGCGATCACGGAGTTGCAGCCGTGCGCGATGTTGGCAAACGGGCCGCCGTGAACGAAGACCGGGGTATGATCCAGGGTCTGCACCAGGTTTGGCTTGATGGCGTCTTTGAGCAGAATCGTCACCGCGCCGGTGGCGTGAATATCATCGACGGTCACCGGCTTGCCGCTCGTATCGTAAGCCACGATGATTTTAGCGACCCGCTGTTTGAGATCCATGAGGTCGCTCGACAGGCATAAAATGGCCATAATCTCAGAGGCTACAGTAATATCAAAACCGTCCTCGCGCGGCACGCCGTTGGCCTTTCCGCCCAGTCCGACGGTAATATGGCGCAAAGCGCGGTCATTTAAATCGACGACTCTTTTCCACACGACGGTGCGGACATCTATATGGCAGGGATTTCCCTGGTGGATGCTGTTGTCAAGCATGGCGCTGATCAGGTTGTGAGCGGCCGTGATGGCGTGAATATCGCCGGTAAAGTGAAGGTTGATGTCCTCCATCGGCACAACCTGGCTGTATCCGCCGCCGGCCGCGCCGCCCTTGACACCAAAGCACGGTCCGAGGCTCGGTTCGCGCATCGCCACGACGGTCTTCTTGCCGATCGCGTTCATCGCCTGGGCGAGACCGATCATCGTCGTGGTCTTGCCCTCGCCGGCCGGAGTCGGGTTGATCGCCGTCACTAAAACCAGCTTGCCATCCGGTTTACTTTCCAGCTCCTTAATTTTCGCCATGGAAATTTTCGCTTTGTACTTGCCGTAAAACTCCAGGTCATCCTCTTCTAATCCGATTGTTTTCGCGACATCTTTGATCGGAAGCATTTCCGCTTCCTGCGCGATTTGCACGTCTGTTTTCATTTAAGCACATCCTTTCCAGATTTACATTCCCGTTATATCACAGACGGCCGCAAATCTCAATAAAAGCCATTGGTTTAAACGCTTACAAACCTGATTTTTTTGGGGTTAGGGCAAATTGCCTTTTCATGCTTTATTGACTTTGAAACCGTTTTAGATTATACTATTCCTAGGTGAACCGCAAGACGGCACCCAACGCTCATGGAAATCATTAAAACTATGAAAGGAGTCAAAACAATGATTTATTCACATGAAGTAGAACAAATGTGTCCTGTAAAAATCGGCGCAAGCCATGGTTGCGCGCCGATTCCTGAAGAAGGCAAATGGGTATACTCAAGAGAAATCAAGGATATCTCAGGCCTGACTCACGGTATCGGATGGTGTGCACCGCAGCAAGGAGCCTGCAAGCTGACCCTGAATGTCAAAGAGGGTATTATTGAGGAAGCCTTAATCGAGACGATCGGCTGCTCCGGAATGACCCACTCGGCAGCGATGGCCAGTGAAGCCTTAGTCGGCAAAACACTGCTGGAAGGTTTAAATACGGACTTGGTTTGTGATGCCATTAACACGGCGATGCGGGAACTGTTCTTACAGATCGTTTACGGCCGTACTCAGTCAGCATTCTCGGAAGGCGGATTAATGATCGGCGCCGGCCTGGAAGATCTGGGCAAAGGTATGCGCAGCATGGTTGGCACGAACTATGCGACCAAGGTTAAAGGACCTCGTTATCTGGAATTAACCGAGGGCTACATCGACCGTATCGCGCTGGATGAAAACAATGAAATCATCGGTTATGAGTTCACAAATTTAGGCCGCATGATGGATATGATCAAGTCCGGCATGGATGCCAATGAAGCTTTGAAGCAGGCTACCGGAGTTTATGGCCGTTTCGCTGAAGCCGCAAAGTACATCGATCCAAGAAAGGAATAATAGGAGGGTACAACAATGGCATTATTTGAAAGTTATGACAGAAGAATCAACCAGATTAATGAAGCGCTGGGAAAATTCGGCATCGGCTCCATCGAAGAGGCAAAACAAATCTGCGATGACAAGGGCATCGATGTTTACAATATCGTAAAATCCACCCAGCCGATCTGCTTCGAGAACGCCTGCTGGGCATATATCGTGGGCGCGGCTATGGCCATCAAAAACGGTGACACTAAAGCCGCTGACGCCGCCAAGACGATCGGTATCGGACTGCAGTCCTTCTGTATCCCGGGCTCCGTTGCGGATGACCGCAAAGTCGGCTTAGGCCACGGCAACCTGGGCAGCATGCTGCTTGATGAGAATACCGAGTGCTTCGCTTTCTTAGCCGGCCATGAATCTTTCGCCGCAGCCGAAGGCGCCATCAAGATCGCTGAGCAGGCCAACAAAGTTCGTCAGAAACCGCTGCGTGTCATCCTGAACGGTTTAGGCAAAGACGCCGCCAAGATCATCTCCCGCGTTAACGGCTTCACGCATGTCGAGACTGAATTCAACTACTTCACCGGTGAGTTAAAAGAAGTTTACCGTCATTCTTACTCAAACGGCCCGCGCGCCAAGGTTAACTGCTACGGTGCCGATGATGTTCGTGAAGGCGTAGCCATCATGCATCATGAAAATGTTGATGTTTCCATTACCGGCAACTCTACCAACCCGACCCGTTTCCAGCATCCGGTTGCCGGAACTTATAAGAAAGAGCGTTTGGAACAAGGCAAGAAATACTTCTCTGTCGCATCCGGCGGCGGAACCGGACGTACTTTACACCCGGATAACATGGCAGCCGGACCGGCTTCCTACGGCATGACCGATACCATGGGCCGTATGCATTCTGACGCGCAGTTCGCGGGATCTAGCTCCGTGCCTGCTCACGTTGAGATGATGGGCTTAATCGGTATGGGCAACAACCCGATGGTCGGCGCGACGGTAGCCGTTGCGGTCGCTATTGAAGAAGCTTGCAAATAAAAAGAAATGAGGCAGCGATGCCTCATTTTTTATTTTCTTCTTTAATTTGTTTTCTTAATGAATCTTGTTATTCAGACACATGCGGACAAAATCGGGATCAAAATGCTTGGCGCGCGAACCGGAGTAGCCCATGTCAAGGCTGGCGATCTCCTTCATCTCCTCATCATCCAAAGCGAAATCCCAGATATCGATGTTTTCCTTGATTCTTTCTATATGGGTTGATTTAGGAATGACGACCACGCCGCGCTGCACATTCCAGCGTAAGATCACCTGGCCGACGGTCTTGTGATATTTTTGCGCGATACCTTTGAGCATCTCATCGCTGAAAGGATCATACCTACCCCCGCCCAGCGGCGCCCAGGCCTCGGGAACCACATGGTAATAAGCCATGGTTTTTAAGGCGTCCTCCTGCGTGTAGTAAGGATGCAGCTCAACCTGGTTCACGGCCGGCTTGACGCGCACGATCTCGCAGAAGTTAGTCAGGATGTTCGGATAAAAGTTCGACACGCCAATTGCTTTTAAAATCCCCTGGTCGTAAGCCTCCTCCAAAGCTTTGTAGGCGGAAAAATAATCATTCAAAGCCTGATGCAATAGATACAAATCAAAGTATTCCAGCCCCGATTTTTCCAGCGAGGCTTGGATGCCCTGCCGCGCCGTATCCGTGTCTTTCATATCCTGCACCCAAAGCTTCGAAGTGATAAACAGCTCCTCCCGGGTGCAGATCCCGTCCCGAATCGCGCGGCGCACGGCCTTGCCGACCGCTTCCTCATTCATGTAAGCCGCGGCGGTATCAATCAGACGGTAACCGCACTGGATCGCCTCGTAAACGGCGTCCTCGCAAACCTGAAGATCTTTGATCTGGAAAACCCCGAAGCCCTCCATCGGCATCTTCGCGCCGGTATTTAATGTGACATATTCCATCTTATTCACCCCGGATTTTTTTATCGATCGCGATGGCCGCCTTTTTTCCGGCCCCCATCGCTAAAATAACAGTGGCCGCGCCGGTCACGGCATCGCCCCCGGCGTAAACACAAGGCTTACTTGTGAGCATGCTTTCCTCATCAACGATAATGCCGCCCCAGCGCTGTGTATCGAGGTTTGGCGTGGTCTGGCGGATTAAAGGATTCGGACTCTGCCCGATCGCCTCAATAAAGGTCTCACAGGCAATGATGAAATTGGAACCCGGCTTCTCAACCGGTCTTCTCCTTCCCGAGTCATCAGGTTCGCCGAGCGTCATTTCCAGACACTCGATGCCCTTGACGCAGCCGTTTTCATCACCCAGAACCGCGATAGGATTATTCAAAAGTTTAAAGATGATGCCTTCCTGCTTCGCGTGATGGACTTCTTCCCGGCGGGCCGGCAGCTCCTCCAGACCGCGGCGGTAGACAATATAGACCTTTTCGGCGCCGAGACGCTTCGCGGTGCGGGCGGCATCCATGGCGACATTCCCGCCGCCGACCACCACGACGGTGCGGCCGATTTTAACCGGGGTCGGGGCATCAGGAAAACGGTAGGCCTTCATGAGATTCACTCTTGTTAAAAACTCATTAGCGGAATAGACGCCGTTTAAATTCTCGCCGGGAATATTCATGAAACGCGGCAGACCCGCCCCGCTGCCGATAAAGACCGCCTCATAACCCGAATCCAGAAGCTCGTCGACCGTCATGCTGCGGCCGATGATGACATTGGTCACAAACTTGACACCGGACGCGGCGACCGCCGCGATTTCTTTTTGCACGAGGTCCTTAGGCAGACGAAACTCGGGAATGCCGTAACTTAAGACCCCGCCGGTCTGATGCAGCGCCTCGTAGACCGTCACCTCATAGCCGCGCCTTGCCAGTTCCCCGGCGCACGTGACGCCTGAGGGACCGCTGCCCACGATGGCGACCTTGTGGCCGTTGCCGGGCACTTTTTCAATTTCTTCCGGATTATTTGCGAGATACCAGTCGGCGACAAACCTCTCCAGACGCCCGATGCCGACGGGCTCTGCGCGAATCCCGCGCACACACTGCCCCTCGCACTGGTTTTCCTGCGGGCAGACCCGTCCGCAGATAGCCGGCAGGGCGTTTTCGGTTTTGATCAGCTGATACGCGCCGGCAAAATCACCGCTGGCGACGCGGGCGATAAAATCAGGGATGGGAACCCCGACCGGACAGCCTTTCACACACGGGCGGTGACGGCAGTTTAAGCAGCGGCCCGCCTCCTCCATCGCCATGTCTTTCGTATATCCCAGCGCGACTTCGCTGAAGTTGTGATTACGAACTTCCGGTTCCTGCTCGGGCATCGGAACCTTGTCATTTCTCATATTCGCCATCTTTATTCCCCTCTCAGCTTTGCCAGAAGGCAGCCTTCCTCATGTTTAAACATCCGCTGGCGATTGGCCAGTTCAGCAAAATCGACCTGCAGGCCGTCAAAATCAGGACCGTCGACACAGGCGAAGCGGATCTTGCCGCCGACGCTGACGCGGCAGCAGCCGCACATGCCGGTGCCGTCAATCATGATCGGATTCAAAGAGACCATCGTCGGGATCTCACGGGGTTTGGTGACGTCGACTACCGCTTTCATCATCGCTACCGGGCCGATCGCGATTACTTCCGTGAGCGGCTCAGCCAGTAAATCTTTTAAGACATCGGTGACAAATCCCTTCGTCCCGGCGCTGCCGTCTTCGGTGGCGAT
>CAZQRT010000039.1:0-13042 GCA_964596105.1 uncultured Erysipelotrichales bacterium
AAACAAAAAAAATCATGCCAGGCATGATTTCTAGATGATTTGCTTATTGTTATAATAGCCGCAGCTCTTGCAAACCTGATGAGCGACGGTATATTCACCGCAGTTCGGGCACTTCACCAGCGTCGGTGCGGCCAGGCGAATATGAGATCTTCTCTTTCCTTTCGCGGCTTTCGAAACTCGCCTGAATGGTACTGCCATGCTCTAAACCTCCCTTTCATCCGATGACTTGAAATAATCCTTCAACTTCGCTAACCTCGGGTCGACGCCGGGTTCATCATTCTCATCGACAACCCGCCAGCCTTTGCCTTCCCGTTTCATGGTCGCGCCATCCTTGACCACCCTCAAGGGAACTTCCAGAATCACATTCTGAAATACGATCGGGGCCAGCTCGGCGGTATCTTTTTTCACCTCATGAACATCCTCATCCTCAGCGGGTTTATCAAAGGCGAAGATTTCTGTAGACTGCGCGGAAAACGGATAGTCGACATCCTCATTGGAAATCGCGCAAGCCAGAACCATCTGGCCGGAAATTTTTAAGTCCACGTAAAGACGATTCTCTTTTTCCCGGTATGATCCGGTGCCGCTGACCGCGATTTCGCTCAAGTCTCTTAGACCACTCACATTGCGGTAGCTCTCCTTGGGAAAAGCCACGGTTTCATCAAATGTGAAGTCCGGATGCTGCATCAGCCACGATAAATTCCATTTCAAAAGAATCACCTCAACTAGCGCGACCCTATTATATAAAATTCGATCATGAATGTCAACTTTTCCCGGACTGACGGCAGCAACATCTTTTGGCATTTTTCCCCATTCATGATATAATCATGGGGAAAGGGTGTGATTTCATGAAGGAGGCCATCATACGCAAAACCTTCTACCAGACGATGATCGCGGCGGTTCTGGCCATTCTCTATATGCAGATCAGACCCGTCAAAGCTTACACGTTTTCCTGGCCCTGCGCGGCGATCGCGGCGGTCTTTGTGCTGTTCGCCTGGTTCGCTTATCTCAGATACGATAAAATGTCCCTTTTGAAGGTGGAAAAGAAGCCGGAAAAACCGGCCTCAAAATTTCGCGTCAAAACCATCATCGATTATGTCAACTCCCCGATTTACGGGGACGGCCGGTTCAGCGATGAAGCGAAGCAGAAAATCAAAATCATATCCGACGGCATCAGCGCCGTCATCTTCTTCATCGCCGCCTGGCTGTTCTAGCCAGGCGCTTTTTTTATACCCCGGTTGATTTGGCTTCCTCGTAAGCCGCTTTAAAAGCCTGCCGCTCATTGATCGTCACCGCCTGATTGGTCGCGGAAACGCCCTTCAGCTTAAACTTGGCCAGGCCGTAGCTGCCCTGCAGGCGGGTATAATCGTTAATGCTCGTGACCTTGTAGCGCTGATAGCCGTGCGAGAAAGGAATGATATACGCCTTCGACAACAGATACGACTCGCATTCCGCGTAAGCCTGCAGGCGGCTGTCGAGATCGGTCATCTGGCTGGCCGCGGCGCACAGGCTGTCGTAGATCTCGTCCTGAAAATGCCCGTACATGCGGTTGACATAGCCGTCCGACTGCAGTTTGTCCAGATAAGTGGAAGGATCCCCGCAAGAAGCGTAGATGGAAGTTAAAATGAGATCATAATCATTGTCTTTCAAAAGCTTGTCGAAACTGACGGAATCCTCGCTCTGGTCATGGTTGTCAAGATGGTAGGAAACGGCCTTGAAACTGACAAAATTAGGATCAAAATTGGAGAAAACCGAGGAAAAATTAGCCAGCGACCGCTGGTTGTCAGCCTGCACTGGAACCCGGATCTCCAAAGGGAAGGTCACGGTATCGGCCAGTTCCGCCATCGCCTTACCCTGATACTCGACCTGTTTGTCACTGTTGTAGTTAGGGCTCGTCGTATACTGGCTCAAACTCCCGAGCATGAGATAATCAGTCCCGCGGTTGTTCGTCGCGAAACCGCTTGGAATCAGGGTGGACTTGGCGCTCGTGTCGAGATTGCTGATCTCATCCTCGCCGTTGGCCTTCTTGACCCCAAGAACATTGCGGGTATCGAGCCCGTAGAACAGCGCCTTGCGGAAATTCTCATTATCCAGGGCCTTTTTCACATTTTCATTTTCGCTGTCAAAGTTAAATATATAGAAATAGCTGGCGTCATTATCGGCATCGGCGAAGAGATGAGTGTCAATCTCGCTGCCGTGGTCACTGGCATAGCTGTCGCTGACATAGGCGTAGCTTAAATCGCCCTTCCTAAACATTTCCAGCGCCTCGTCATCATCTTCGACCTGGACGATGCTGCCGCCGTTGAAGGTCGTCTGGCTGACATCCCAGTAGTACTCATTTTTCGAGTACGTGATATTTTTATCCGAGAATCCCGTTAAAAAATAGGCCCCGTTATACCAGAGATACTCCGGACTCTGGGCGAAGCGCTCCGCGCTTTGCGCGACGAGATTGCGGCTCACCGGATAAAAGCCCCCGTTTAAAAGATAAGTGTTAAAATAAACACAAGGCTTTTCCAAAGTATAGCGCACGGTGTAGTCATTGACCGCCTTGACGCCCACCTCATCAAAATCAACCTCGCCATTCACATAAGCCGCGCCGTTTTTTAAAAGGCCGGCCACCTGGTTGCGGTAGGCGCTGTGATTGTTCGCGTCAAGAACATACTCAATGGCGTAGACAAAATCATCCGCCTTGACATTCTCCCCGGTCTGCTCGCCCTGGTAATTCACCCAGGAGACCCCCTCGCGAATCATGAAATCCCAGGTCGAGGCATCGTCATTCGGGACGCCGATATCCTGGGCCAGGGCGCTTTTTAAGTTGCCGTAGCGGTCGGTCTCGACCAGGCCGTCGACCAGATTGCCGTAAAGCCGGGCGCTGTTCTCACTGTTATCGACAAGATAATTCAAACTCGTGATCATTGTGTCCGGAGTCATATAATCATGGTAATAATCCTCATCAAAATCCGCGGAAATCTGCCGCCCGTTGCTGCGACACCCGCTCAGCGCCAAAAGTCCGCATAAAAAAAACCATCCCCATTTTCTCATCCCGAAGCACCTCATCTTTGTGTTCCTATTGTAAACAAGGGGTGCGGGTTTGTCAATGGAGATGGCGGAGCATTAACGTTTGCCTACGGCCTTTTCAATCGGCGGATAGACCAGCGGCATCAAAAGTAACATGACGACCAGCGTGGCGAGATTATAAGGCAGGTTATAGTATAAAGAGTAAAGCAGGGGATTCATGCCCTCCGGGGCGTAAGAGGCAAACAGGAAAGCCCCGCTGGCATAATGGCAGGCAAATTTCAAAGTCATGGCGAAAATGATCCCCGTGTAAAGCGTAAAGGATTTGATTTTCACGCTTTGAATGAGCGGCGCGAGGCCGCACGCCATCAAGGGCAGCACATAATCCAAAAGCACCGACCACCAGCCGTAAAAAGTGGCGAGTCCCAAAACAAACTGCAGCACGGAAGCCAAAAGCCCGCAGATCAGGCCGTACTTCACGCCGCACAGATAAGCGATGATGAAAATGGCGATAATGTCAATGGAAACCGTCCCGCCCTGGGGCATTTCCGGGATCAGCTTGTTGAGATACCCGAGGACGATCACCATGGCCGCCCCCATCATCGTTAAAACCAGTTTTCTTAAGTTTTCGTTTTTCATGTCTTTCCTCCCGAAAAATAAAAAGACGTCCGGGACAAAGGCCAGACGTCAAAAAAAGCGCGCATCTTCCCTTCGCCGGTATTACCCGTATCAGGTTCAATGGGTTGAAGCCTGTGCTTCTCTCAGCCTCGCGGCACCCCTTTGCCACGGGTATTGTATGCTATTTCGGGTCTGTTGGCAATTCATTTTTCATATTTAATCATGGAAAAAGCCCGCTAACCGTTTTATAATGGGAAAAAAGGAGAGGATTGTAATGGCAAAAATTATCGCCGTCAATGCCGGCAGCTCTTCATTGAAGTTTCAGCTGTTTGAAATGGATGATGAATCGGTCATCGCGTCCGGCGTTGTGGAGCGCATCGGTTTAGAGAACGGCATTTACACTTTGAAGTATCAGGGGGAAAAATATGTCTGGGAGCAGCCTATCCCCGATCATAAAAAAGGTGTCGAACTGTTACTGAAAAGCTTAATCGAATATCACGTCGTAAAAAGCCTCGATGAAATCGCCGGGGTCGGCCACCGCGTCGTGCAGGGCGGCGACCGCTATAAGGAATCGGTGATTTTCGATGATGAAGTAGCCGCGGGCGTCCGCGAGCTGTCCAGCCTGGCCCCGCTGCATAACCCGGCCCACATCACCGGTTATGAGGCCTTTAAAGCGGCCATGCCGAAAGTCGGCCATGTCGCTGTCTTTGATACCGCGTTTCATTCCGGCATGGATGAGGAGACCTTCCTCTACCCGCTGCCTTATGAATACTATGAGAACGATCACGTCCGCCGCTACGGCTTTCACGGCTCCAGCCACCGCTATGTGTCAGAGCGCTGCCGCGAACTGTTAGGAAATCCCGCCCACAGCAATATCATCGTCTGCCACCTCGGTGCCGGGGGCAGCCTGGCCGCGGTTAAAGACGGAAAATCAATCAACACCACGATGGGTTTCACGCCTTTAGCCGGCATCGTCATGGGCACCCGCTGCGGCGACATTGACCCTTCCATCGTCACCTACCTGATGGGTGAAAAGGGACTAACCCCGGACCAGATGGACCAGATCATGAACAAAGAATCCGGCCTGTTAGGCATTTCCGGTATTTCCAGCGACTACCGCGATGTGGAAGCGGCCGCCGATCAGGGTAATCACCGCGCCCAGATGGCCTTAAAAGTGTTCGCGAGACGCGTCGCTGATTACATCGGCAGCTACTTTGTCCAGCTCGGCGGGCTTGACGCCATCTGCTTTACCGCCGGCATCGGGGAAAATTCCTCAACCGCGCGCCGCGACATCATCAATAACATCAAAGACGCCCTGGGCATTGAGCTGGATGAGGAAAAGAACAAGGTGCGGGCTCAGGAATGTTTGATCTCCACGCCGGAATCCAAAGTTAAAGTATATGTGATTCCGACCAATGAGGAACTGATCATCGCCCGCGATACCAAGCGGCTGTTAAAATTATAAAAAGAGTCCGGAAATGGACTCTTTTTTCATTCTTCAAAGCTCATCACCATATCGGTGCCGGGATCTCTGGTGAAGGAATATTTTTCCAAGAGCTCTAATGGCAAAG
This sequence comes from uncultured Erysipelotrichales bacterium, assembly GCA_964596105.1. Lineage (GTDB taxonomy): Bacteria > Bacillota_I > Bacilli_A > Erysipelotrichales > Coprobacillaceae > CAJUOR01. The sequence continues at coordinate 5,202 of CAZQRT010000039.1, forward strand.
GCATCTCTTCAGGAAAATGCCAGACCAGCTTCGCGACTCCCAATAGACGGGCGTAAGCGAGGGCGCTGCGTAAAGCTTTCTCATCAGGCTCCATATAGGCCACATATAGCGCCTTTGCGGCTTGAAAACGCGACCCCATCACGATAATATGATCCCCGTCATGAAACAGCCAGCCCTGCGACAGCATCCCGGCCAGCGTTCTTTCATTATTGGGATAAAAGGTGTGGTTGATGCTGAGGTGTTTGATATCTGGCAATATGGATGGCATTTTGTCACAAAGCCGGTAGCAGGACTCATAGGTCTGATTCATATCGATGGCGGTGGAGTAGCTCACATAAAAGGCGTCCGGCCTGAAGCCGAAACGGGTGGCGAGCTTGGTGCTGCCGATGTTTCTCTGGCCGGTATAAAGCCCGGCATGATGAAGATTATACTTTCGCATCTGGGTCGTATAGCGGTGGTATATGGCTGTGCCGATGCCCTTTTTTTGAAATTCCCGGCGCACTCTGAGGATCTCGAGCCAGCCGCTGCCGTCAAACAGGACGGAAAGCTTGCCGACCCCGACGATCTCATCGTCTATTAAAGCGACACTTAACTCGCCTTGGGTGGTGGTGTAATAAGGGTAAGCGTCCCGCAAATAATGATTTCCCATGGGCACGGCGCTTTTTTCAACCGCGCAGGCGGCGTCTAAATCTTCCGGCTTCATGGCCCGGACCACGATTCGCGCGCTCATCAGATCCACCCGAAATGGCGGCAGGCGAAAGCGATGCCGTCATCGTCACTGGACCTGGTCACAAAGGTCGCGGCCGCTTTAACTGTGTCAGCCGCGTTCCCCATGGCCACGCTGACCGGGGCCGCTTTGATCATGGACAGATCATTATGGCCGTCGCCAAAAACAACCAGGCTGTCTTGTTTTAACTTCAGATACTTCATCATTTCCATAATTCCTCCGATCTTGTCATTAGGTTCCACCATCAGATACTCAGGAAAATAGCGCGAATAATTAAGCAGGGACAAGGTCTCCAGGCGGCCTTCCTCGCCCGGCTTCAAAGCGATATAAATCTTGTGGATTTCCGCCAGGCCGGCATAATCCAGACCGGGAATCACGGTCACGGGATAATCGTGACGGGTCATCTCATCCTCGACATTAAAGCGGTCATTATGACTGAGGCGGGTGTAGGTGTTGTCTATCGCGACACAAAGGGGAATATCTTTCTTGACGCACTCGGCGATGATCTTTAAGGACTTGTCGTGATCCAGGGGTTTATTGAATATCAGCCGGTCGTCCACCGTCATGCCAAAGCCGCCGTCATGCACATAACTGTGAATGCGGCACTGGCGGGCAAAAGGAGCGGCGGACTTTTGCGAACGGCCGGTGGCTATCGCGACAAAATGACCGTTTTTTTGCAGCTGCCCAAGCGCCTCCAAAGTGCTTTGGGGAATGACGCCGCCAGGATTTCGCGCGGTCAGGGTGCCGTCGATATCAAAAAAGATAGCTTTCTTTTCCATGTCTATCACCGCGTTTCAGTATAACACGAAATCAGAAAATTGTCTTTGCTTTTAAGAACATGGTATAATACCCCCAGGGAGGTACTATTATGAATTATGAAATCATCAAAGTAAATGAGAATACCTGGATTATTGATGAGGGCGGCGTGCGTTTCTTTTTACTGACCGGAGACAAGCGCGCTTTAATGATTGACAGCGGCATGAACGTGCCTAACGGCAGAGAAATCGCCGCTCAGCTCACAACCCTGCCAGTCGCTTTGATCAACACCCATGCCGACCGCGATCATATCGCCGGCAATGACGCTTTTGATACGATCTATATGCATCCGAGCGAATTTGCCAACTATTACAATCAGCGCCCCAAAGCGAAGATGGTCAATGCCATCTATGAGGGCGAGGTGCTGGATTTAGGAAACCGGCCGCTGGAGATCATCGCCCTGCCCGGCCACACCCCGGGAAGCATCGCCATCCTGGATATCCAGTCGCGAATGCTGTTTTCCGGCGATCCCATTCAAGACGGCACGATCTTTATGTTTGGAGCCATGCGCAATCTTCAGGCCTACGAGCAGAGTCTGGAGCGGTTAATCGCAAAACACCGGTCCCGTTTTGATGTGATTTACCCTTCTCACGGCAGTTATCCGGTAAGCCCGGATCTGATCCCGCAGTTAATCAGCGGCGCCAGAGACATTCTGGCCGGTAAAATCACTCCGTCTTTAACCGCGATTCACGACCGCCAGGCCTGGCTTTATGATGCCGGGGTAGCGAAATTTTTAGTGGATGAGAGATACGATGAAAATCCTGGCCAGTGATTTAGACGGGACGCTTTATTTTCATGAGCTCGAGGGATATTTAAAAAAGCAGGATGTCCTGGCCATTCACCAGTTTCAAAATCACGGCAATCTTTTCGGGCTTTCCAGCGGACGCACCCTGGCCGGGGTCGATCACGCCTTAAACGGCCTGGATGTGCATTTAAACTTCTACATCCTGGTCAGCGGCGCGAGTCTGCTTGATGAGAACCGCCATTACATTTACCGCCATCTGCTGCCAAAAAGCCTGATCGCGGATATTTGTGAAAGTATGATCAGCGGGTCGGCTTTGTTCTGCCATGATGAGGATTACTACCGTTTTCGTCCCTGGGACGAAGAAAACCGCGCCACGGTTGTCACAGCCATCGCGGAGGCTCCTTTTGAGTATTATGACTCCTTGCATCTCGCCTATAAAAACATGAAGGATCTATTGGAAGATAAAAAGATTTTAGAGGCGCGCTTTCATGATGTCTGCGAGATCCATCACAATGTTCTCAACCTCGATGTCACGCCGAAAAACACCAGCAAGGGCAATGCCCTTGCCGCGTTAGCGGAACTTTATCAGTGTCAGGAAATTGCCGTCATCGGCGACTCTTATAATGACATCAGCATGATGGATGCCGCGAAATACGCCTTTACCTTTCATACCAGCGACGCCGCGGTGCAAAAGCACGCGGATTATCTGGTTGACGATATCGCCGGGGCGATCAGCATTCTGGAGGGTATGCCATGATCATCATTAAAAACGCGCGCATCATCACGGAAAATATGGACCGCGTTGGGGATGTGACGATCGCGGATGACGGCACGCTTTTAAGCCTGGAGAAAAATGATCTTCCCGGCATAGACGGCACCGGGCAGATCGTCATGCCCGGCTTTGTCGATGTGCACGCCCATGTGCGCGATCCCGGCCAGACTCATAAAGAGGATATCCAAACGGCCGGCAAGGCCGCGGCCCGAGGCGGATATACTCATGTCGTGGCCATGGCCAACACCACCCCGGCCATTGATGATGTCAAACTTTATTTACGTAATCAGAAAAAAATGGATGAATCAGATATTCACCTTTACCAGGCCGCCGCGATTTCTAAAGGTCTGGAAGGCCGGGAACTGACGGACATGAAGGCTTTAAGAGAAGCCGGGGTCCTGTTATTTACCGATGACGGCAAACCGTTACTGGATGAAGCGCTGGTGAAAAACGCCATGCATATGGCCAAACAGCTTCAGGTGCCTTTAAGCTTTCATGAAGAGGATCCCCGCTATATCGGGCTGGCGGGCATCGATGATGATTTGGCGCAAACTTTATGCAATTGTCACGGGGCTAACCGCCAGGCCGAGATCACGATGATCGCGCGTGATCTGCGCCTGGCGAAAGAAACCGGCTGTACGGTGAATTTTCAGCACATCTCCGCCAAAGAATCAATCGATCTTATCCGCGAGGCGAAAAAGCAGGGCCTGGATGTGCATGCCGAGGCGACCCCGCATCATTTCAGTCTCAATGACAGCGCGGTAAGTATTTACGGCACGTACGCGAAAATGAATCCGCCGTTAAGAACGGAAGAAGACCGGATAGCGATTTTGGAAGGCCTTCGTGACGGGACGCTGGATATCATCGCCACGGATCACGCGCCTCATCACAAAGATGAAAAAAATCAGCCGTTCGCGAAAGCCCCGAGCGGCATCATCGGTCTGGAGTCGGCTTTCGCCCTGGCTAACACTCACTTAGTGAAAAAGCACATTTTGAGCATGAGTCAGCTGGTATCAAAAATGGCGCTCAACCCGGCTAAAATGCTAGGCATCAAAGTTGGCCTTATGCTTCAGGAAGAGGCCAATCTGGTCATGGTTGATCCTGAGCGGATCTGGCATTATGAAACCGCGGCTTCCAAAGCGCGCAACAGCCCGTTTGAACATCATGAGTTAACCGGCATGGTCACATTAACCGTCGCGAAAGGAAAAATCGTTTATAAGGCTGAATAAAAGACCCGGGAATATCCCGGGTCTTATTAAGGTTTATAGCTGATGACGGCCTGCACGGCTTTCACCCACTGCTCATATTTCTTCTGGGCTTCTTTTCTTGTCATTTTCGGAAAATAGATTTTCTGGCTTTGCGCCAGGTTTTTCAGTTCTTCCTCATCTTTCCAGAAACCGGTCGCCAGACCGGCCAGATAAGCCGCTCCTAAAGCGGTGGTTTCCTGGACTTTAGGAATGTGAATTTCGAGCCCGGCGATATCGGCCTGGAACTGCATCAGAAAGGCGTTGGATGTCGCCCCGCCGTCGGCGTAGAGCATCTCGATCGGGCTGTGCGCTTCCTGACTCATGATTTTGATGACATCCATACTGGAATAGGCGATGCTTTCCAGGGTGGCGCGGGTGATATGGGCTTTGGTGGTGCCTCTTGTTAAACCGAAGATCGCGCCGCGGGCGTCATTGTCCCAGTACGGGGCGCCTAAACCGACAAAGGCCGGCACGACGATCACACCCTGGCTGTTAGGGACACTTCGCGCGAGGTCTTCGCTGTCTTTGGCCTGGCGGAAAAATTCCAGGCCGTCGCGCAGCCACTGAATACTGGAACCGGCGACAAAAACGGAACCTTCCAGGGCATAGACCACTTCATCCTGAAGCTTCCAGGCGATCGTGGTCAGCAGGCCGTTTTCGCTTTTGACCGCTTCTGATCCGGTATTCATGAGCAAAAAGCAGCCGGTGCCGTAGGTGTTTTTCATTTCTCCCTTGTGAAAGCACGTCTCGCCGAAGAGGCTGGCCTGCTGGTCGCCGACAACCGCGCCGATCGGGCAGCGGAAGTGCAGCCCCTGCAAGCTGGTCTCATCGCTATAGCCGTAAATACAGCTGGTCGGTTTTACCTCGGGCAGCATGTTTCTTGGGATTTTAAATAAATCAAGCAGTTCGTCATCCCAGTCGAGGGTGTGGATGTTGAAGAGCATGGTGCGGCAGGCGTTGGAATAGTCGGTGATGTGAACTTTGCCGTTCGTGAGTTTCCATACCAGCCAGGTGTCCATGGTGCCAAACAGAAGGTTCTCAGGATCGGATTTGGTATGGTCCAGGATCCAGCGCACTTTGCTGGCGGAGAAGTAAGGATTGATGACGAGGCCGGTCTTTTCGTAAATTTTATCGGTGTAACCTTGACTGATGAGGTCTTCACAGATTTCCTGGGACTGGCGGGACTGCCAGACAATGGCGTGGTAGATGGGCAGGCCGGTGTTTTTATCCCAGACGACCGCGGTCTCTCTTTGATTGGTGATGCCGATGCTTTCAATTTCCTCCGGTTTGACATCACTTTTGATGAACAGCTCGCCGACGACTTCCAGTACCGAGTTCCAGATTTCCATCGCGTCATGCTCAACCCAGCCGGAGTGCGGGAAGTACTGGGTGAATTCGCGCTGGGTCACGCAGTAGGGCATGCCAAGATGATCGAAGAGGATGGCGCGTGTGCTGGTGGTGCCCTGATCGATTGCTAATACATATTTTTTCATAAATGATCACCGATTTCTACCGCGAAGCGTTCAATAACCTGATCGGCCACTTCCCGGCCTCTTAACATTTCCATCCAGGCCGCCGGGATCTCCTGATAACCGTACATGAGTCCGGCGATGCCGCCTACCACCGCGCCCGTGGCGCTGGTCTGCCCTCCTAAAAGGACCGCCTCGCGGAGCGCGCCGTGAAAGGAGGTGGTGCGGGAAATAACCTGATAACTGTTCATTAAAACCGCCGCCACATCATTGGGGCCGGTGGAGTGATTCTGTTTGATGATATCTTCAATGATCAGCTGCCGGCAGTCTTCATTATAGAGATGCAGAAGCATCGCGACCCCTTTCACAAAGGGATTTTTTACGCCGTTTATTAAGTTTTTGACCCACTGCCCATAGATCGCGGCGCCTATCCCGTTTAAGGGATGGGCATGGGTGAGCAAGGACTGGGTGTGGGCGAGCTTGATGGTGCTGGAGGCGTCATTTTGGGCATCGAAGATCGCTAAGGGAAGCATTCTGGCCAGGGTTGAGGAGTCACGGCTGTCCATCTTTTCATCGAGCTGGAAGAGCTTGCCGCCGTCGAGGTAATTCTTGATCACTTGTTCAAAGTGGCGGGTGCAGCCGAAGACATGGTGGTTCACGGTGTACAGGCCCTGGGTCTGGTAGCTGACTAACTGACGCATATAGAATTCGGGCTTGAAGGTATGGCAGTCGTTTAAGGTATTCATCATGCACAGCGCCATCGCCCCTTCATCCGACCATGTTCCGGCTTTGGCGTCTTTATAGGTGCGGACGTGATTAATGGGCGGCAGCATGTCAATGCCGGGCAGGCGGGCAAGGTAAGCCGCGTCGCGGAATTCATAGGGAACACCCAGGGCGTCCCCCACTAATAATCCGTACAGGCTCCCTTTTATTTTATCGTTCATGAGTATTCCTCCTATCGAAAGCTTATCTAAAATATACACCAAACCATAAAAAAAGTACACAGGAAAAAATTCCGGTCAAGCACTCTTTTTGACAAAAAGATCGCAATGATTATATAATACAGACAAGGAGGAATACGATGGCCATCAATGAATATACGTTCAGCCAGCGGCTGGAATTACTGTTAAAAGAGCATCATATGACACAAAAAAAACTGGCGGAAAAAGCCAGTGTCACCGAGGCCGCCATCTCTCTATATATCAAAGGGGAACGAACCCCGCGGGCCGCGGTACTGAACAGAATCGCCGAGGCTCTGGATACCACCGCCGACTATTTAATGCAGGGTACCCCTCAAGGATATTTAGAGGAAATCGATTATGCCAAACAGCTGATTGCCCGCAATGCCAGTCACATGTCCACCAGTGACAAAATCGCTATCATGACCATACTGCTTGGTGGAGAAGAATAAAAAAGTACGATTGAATCGTACTTTTTTTAGATATTGAGACCGGCCTGATAAGCCTCGTCATAGGCGGGATGAGTTTTGGCGTCGCCTTTCAAGAAAGCTCCCAGCCCGGCGATAACCCCGCCATTTTCCACGGTTCTTAACACCTTGATAAACCCTTCAAAGCTGCTGACAGCCCCGGTGATCTGATCGAGATCTTTCGCCCCGCTGGTGACGATCAAATAGGCTTTCTTGCGTGTTTGCGCTTCCCGGATCTCATACTCACGGGAAAACATGCGGTCGATTAAAATCTTTAACTGCGCCGAGAGACTGGTGAAATAGATCGGGGTTGCGAAAACCATCACATCACAGGCCACCAGCTTTTTTAGGATCTCATCGGCGTCATCTTTCTGCACGCACTGATGATCATGGCTGCGGCAGTATTCACACGCCAGACAAGGATGCAGCGAATACTGGCTTAAAACAATTTTCTCGACTTCATGACCCGCGTCTCGCGCCCCTTTGATAAACTGATCGGCTAAAATCTCGCTGTTGCCATGCCGGCGCGGACTGCTTGATATCACTACGACTTTCATTCTCATAACCTCCAAAGCATTAAATCTTGCTTTTATTATACTTATAGAAAAAGAGAAAACAATTCTGATTTCCTCTTTGATG
>CAZQRT010000040.1:0-12671 GCA_964596105.1 uncultured Erysipelotrichales bacterium
CATTCTGATTTTAGTATTCATCTATAAAGTATCTGTCGTAATAAGGTTATCAAGAAAAAACTTCATAAATGTGAGATTAAAAGGTATAATGTCATCATTCCAACAAACAAATTTTTAGGAGAAAGACTTTTATGAAAAAACTTAGGAAAGCGACAAAACTTGTCTTTTATAACTGGAAACCGCTGGCCTGGTTCGAGATCATCTACAAACTGGCATCCGTGGTATTCTTTGTTCCGCTATTACTGGGAATGTTTAATCTGGCGATGAAGCTGACAGGATATTCCTATCTGACGATGGAAAATATTTTCTCCTTTATTTCCAAACCGGTGACATTAGCTATGCTTGTGGTGATCCTGGTGCTGGCCGCCATCTACGCGATGATCGACATCAGCGCCACGGTGTTCGTGATTGATCAGTCCAAACAGGAAAAGACCGTCACGCTTGGGCAGATTGTGAGTTTTTCGGTTAAAAACTCCATCCGCGTCTGGCTGCCGAAAAACATTCTGCTCGTCCCGGTCGTGCTCTTGCTGCTGCCGTTTGTGAGCATCGGCCTGGCCTCGGGTTTCTTCTCGACGGTATCCATTCCGGAATTTATCCTTGATTACATCAAGGCCAATACCCTGCTTTCTTCTTTGTTCGCTGTTGCGGTTGTTTTATTGACACTTGTCGCTGTGCGCTGGTTGTATGCCTTTTTTTATTTCACCCTGGAGGGTTGCAACTTTCAGGAGGCCCGCAAAAAAAGCGTCCGCCTCGGAAAAGGCAAAAGAGTGCGCGACTTTTCCCAGCTGCTTGTGATGCAGGTTATATTTGCCCTTGTTTACATCGTCTTTTTGTTGCTTTTGATCCTGGCGGCCTTCTTTGCGGGAAAACTGTTCTCGGGAATATTCCTTTTGAAATGGCTTGGCTCCACGCTCGTCTGGCTGGCCGTGGTCCTGGCCCTGGCGATCATTGCCGCCCTGTCTGTTCCTTTGGGCTACAGCTGCATTGCCATCCTCTATTACCGGAGAAAAGAAGAAGTGCAGGAACCGGTCATCCATGCCGAAGCACCTCAGGTAAGAGTCAATCCCCGCTTCCAAAAATTCTCCAAAGCGGCGACAACCATTCTCGCGGTTGTCGTGGCGGTCGTCAGCCTCACCCTGGGATATTTGCTTTCAACCGGCAAAATTAATCCTGAGATTGAGTATTTGCGCACCATGGAAGTCACCGCCCACCGCGGCGCCTCCGCCTTTTATCCTGAAAACACGATGGCGGCTTTTGTCGGGGCCAAAGAAATGGGCGCGGACTGGATTGAACTGGATGTCCAGCAAAGCAAGGACGGCCAGATCTTCGTCGCCCACGACACCAATTTTATTCGCACCACCGGGGTCAACGCCAATGCCTGGGAGATGACCTATGATGAAATATCACAACTGGATGCCGGCAGCTTCTTCGACAAGCAGTACGCCGGCGAGAAAATGCCCCTGCTTTCCGAAGTGATCAGCTACGCCAAAGACAACGGGATGCGCCTCAACATCGAATTAAAACCGACCGGACACGAGACCGATTTTGAGAAAGATGTCGTCGATGTGATCCGCGCCGGCGATTTTGAGAAAGACTGCGTGATTACCTCCCAGGTCTACCGGGTCCTGGAAAATATTAAAGACTATGACGAGTCCCTGCAGACCGTCTATGTGATGAGCGTGGCTTACGGAGATATTAATCAGCTCGCCGCGGCGGACCATTTCAGCGTGGAAGCGACCAACGTCACCAGAAGACTGGTCTCCGCTGTCCACAATGCCGGCAAGGAACTGTATGTCTGGACGGTCAACACCAAAGACAGCATCATGAAAATGATTTCCTTAAATGTTGATAACATTGTCACGGACAATATTGAGCTGGCCAAGGAGTGCATTTTTGAAAGCCGGTACAGCACGCTTCTGGAAGAGTTTTTGAAATTACTGGAATAATAAAAGCGGATTTCATATCCGCTTTTTTTTACCGAATGTCATAGATATCCCCTGACTCGAAACAGTAAGCTAACGATAACAAAAATTAGCAAAAACTAACCAAAAACGGTTGACGTTTCTTTTTCCCGTTGATATAATGCATTCAGGGTTAGACATTACTAACTCGGAAGGAGGATTCTTATGCCATTGTCATTTGCAGGAGTTGGTGAACTTTCCGAAATTAAAGCGATTGTCGGCAAAGATGCCATTAAAACCCACTTAAATAATTTAGGTTTCGTTGTCGGAGACAAAATTCGTGTGGTTTCTCATGTCGGTGAGGGTGTGATCGTTGAGGTGAAGGGCATCCGTATCGCCCTGGATGATAAACTCGCCGGAAAGATTTACGTATAGGAGTGGTTCCATGAAAACTTTAAGAGACGTTCAGCCCGGCCAGCAGGCCGTGGTGAAAAAGATTCATGGCCAGCGCGCCGTGACCCAGCGCATTCGTGATCTTGGCGTGGTTAAAGGCGTCACCATCGATGTGCTGTCGGTGGCACCCTTAGGAGATCCCATCAAAGTGATGCTGCGCGGTTATGAATTAACATTAAGAAAAGATGAAGCAGCCTTTATCGAGGTTGCCTGATTTTTTAAGTCAAAAAGTTAGACAAAGCTAACTAGAAAGGAGTACCCGAAATGAGCTATCGTTACGCGCTGGTCGGCAACCCGAACAGCGGCAAGACCACCTTGTTCAATGCTCTGACCGGTTCCAACCAGCATGTCGGCAACTGGCCGGGCGTCACCGTTGAGAAAAAAGCCGGCACCCTGAAAAATCACCATGATATTTCCATTCAGGATCTGCCGGGTATTTATTCTTTGTCCCCCTACACACTCGAAGAAGTCGTCGCCCGCGACTATTTGCTGAGCGACGACTATCAGGCCATCATCAATATTGTCGATGCCGCCAACCTGGAGCGCAACCTCTACCTGACCATGCAGCTGCTGGAATTAAACAAACCGCTGATTCTGGCCCTCAATATGATGGATACCGTGAAGAAAAACGGCGATCAGTTAAACGCCGCCCTGCTGCAGGAACGCCTCGGCATTCCGGTGGTGACCATGAGCGCCGCGAAAAACCAGGGCATCAAAGACATCATCGCGGTGCTGGAAAAGCAGAATATTCCGCAGCCAAAACCGCTGAGATATGGTAAAAACCTGGAGAGCGCCATCACGGAAATTGCTGACAGCAACGGCATTTCCCGCTTTGAAGCCATTAAATGTCTGGAAAAAGACGACAAGATCAAAAGCCAGGTGACAGACTCGGACACCGTCATCCAAAAGCTGGAAGAAGCGGAAGACGACGATTCCCAGAGCATCATCACCGCCGCCCGCTATCAGGCGGTAGCGGAACTTCTGTCCGGAGCCTTTACCCGCCATCAGGACAGTCAGACCACTCTCTCGGACCGCATTGACCGCATTGTCACCAACCGCTACCTGGCCATCCCGATCTTTATTCTCGTCATGTATCTCGTCTATACGATTGCCATGACCGGCGTCGGCGGACCGATGACCGACTGGGTCAACGACGTCCTGTTTACGACCATTATCCCGCCGGCGGTGGAGAACGTCTTAGTCAGCATGCATGTCTCGGCCTGGCTGCAAAGCCTGATCCTCGACGGTGTGATCGCCGGGGTTGGCGCCGTGCTCGGTTTCCTGCCGCAGATGCTGACCTTGTTTATCCTGCTGGCCATTCTCGAAGACTGCGGCTATATGTCCCGCATCGCCTTCATTCTTGACCGCATGTTCCGCAAGCTGGGATTATCAGGCAAGTCCTTTATCCCGATGATGGTCGGAACCGGCTGCGGCGTGCCGGGCATCATGGCGACCAGAACCATCGAAAACGAAAAAGACCGGCGCATGACCGTCATGCTGACGACCTTTATCCCGTGCGGCGCGAAACTGCCGATCATCGCCTTAATTGCCGGCGCCCTGTTTGGCGGATCCGCCTGGGTCGGCGTCTCGGCTTACTTTATCGGCATGGCCGCCATCGTCATCTCCGGTATTATCTTAAAGAAAACCAAACTGTTCGCCGGCGATCCCGCCCCGTTTGTCATGGAGCTGCCAACCTACCATCTGCCGATGATCAGCAATGTCTTAAGGCAGACCTGGGAAAGAGGCAAGGCCTTTGTGAAAAAAGCCGGCACCATCATCTTCCTTTCCACCATCGTAATCTGGTTTCTGCAGTCCTTTAACTTCTCATTACAGATGGTTGATTCCAGTAATGATTCTATTCTCGCCAGTCTGGGCAATGCCTTCTCCTGGATCTTCGCGCCGCTCGGCTTTGGCAACTGGCAGGCTACCGTCGCCAGCGTGACCGGCTTAGTCGCCAAGGAGAATGTCGTCGCCACCATGGGCGTCATCTACGGCTTTGAAGAAGTCGCGGAAAACGGCGCTGAAATCTGGGGACAGTTCGCGAACATGTTTACCCCGGTATCCGCTTATTCCTTCCTGATCTTTAACCTCCTTTGCGCGCCTTGCTTTGCCGCCATCGGCGCCATTGCCAATGAAATGAACAGCACGAAGTGGACCATGATCGCGATTGGCTATCAGACCGTGTTCGCGTATCTTTCCGCCTTCGTTGTTTACCAGATCGGCAGCGTGCTGACCGGCGATCTGAACTTCGGGTTCATGACGATTCTCGCGATCGCAGTTGTGATCTTTGCCGTCTATCTTTTGTTGCGCCGTCCTCGTCAGGATAAAGAAGCTTTATCATGGCAGACGGAATCCTGATTGCGCTATTAGTGCTGGGGGTATGGTTTGCCGTGCGCGCCTTGCGCCACAGTCGCTGCCAGGACTGTGAATTAAAAAAGACGTGCCCCCTGCATCAGCGTAAGAAAACGGAAGCATCATCGTGATGCTTCCGCTTTTTTAGCCTAATAAACGCGAAATCTCTTTTTCATACCGCTCAGATAATACGCTTTCCAGCCGGGCATAAAGCGTATTATAAGAATCCTTGGGATCTTTTTGATACGCGGCTTTCACAAAATCTTTTCCCAGCCATTCTTCCGGCGTCGTGTAGCGCGACATCCCCCAGCCGTAAACCTTGCCGTCTTTGGTGATGCCGTAGTCGAAATCGCCGATGATGACATAAGTCTGCATCTGCAGCCTGGTGATGAGGGTGTCAAAGCCTTTCCGGCCCGCGATTTTCTTTAACTGCCTGGTGTTGATCTCCTTGTTTTTGACGATGATCTCCCACAGCTCCAGCTGACTGGTGCTGGCCAGCCCGTCATCGTAGCGGGCATCCATATCATAGCCGTCGCGGCGGTAGTTTAAAAAATCCGCGAACAGATCCCGGCTGATAAAGCCGGCCTTATTTTCAAAAAACTTGCCGTAAAGAAACTGTTTTTCCCTGGCGATTGGACCCTTCCACTCCCAGGGGCCGTCCTGACCATCAGGCACATCACTCATCTCCATGATGGAAAAACCCGGAATGTCATTGGGGAAAAAAGGCAGAAAGCCAAAATGCCGGATGGTTTCTTTTAACTGTTCCATCGTTTGAATCATCGTTATCACCTTGTTAACTATAACGCTTTCAGGCTTGACAGTCTATGGAAAAAATCACTATAATCGTCTTTAGAAAGGCAGTGATCATCATGATAGCGACGGCGCGTTTTTCGTTACACATGCTGAGAAAACAGAAACATCAGGCCTTGTTTTATGTTTTCAGCTGCACGTTTGCGGTGCTCATCATGTTCATTTTACTTCACATCATCTATAATCCCGATCTGGCCGGCGGGGCTTATATGACCTGGGAATCCTACAATAAGATCTTCTCCGTCATGCTGGCCTTTTTATCGATGGCCTTCGTCGTCGCGATGGCTTTTTACGCCTACAACTTCTATCTGGAAAACCAGACCAATGAGCTGGGCATCTTCATGCTTTCCGGCAGCAAATTCAGCCGCATCTTCTGGTACCTGCTTGTCCAGAACGTGGTGATATTCGGCTTCGCCATGGTTTTAGGACTGGGTTTGGGATTTGCCGTTTTACCTTTGGTTTATCTTTTTATCAACTGGTTCTGCCATTTAGACATGCCCCTGTTTCGCTATAATCTCACCGCCATGATGGCAGTTGTTTTGATTTGCCTGCTGCTCATTGTCTATTTAGCCATGGTGGCGACCGGATTTGTCTACCGCCACGACATCAACAATCTGCTCGGGATGAATCAGGAAGCGGAGAAAAAAGACACCCGGGTTATAAAGCTGCCGCTGATATTTTACGTGATCGTTTTTCTGTCGCCGCTCGTAGCGCTTTTCCAGCGATGGGATCCCGGCAGTTTCGGGATTGTCGGTTTTGCCGCTTTGCTCGCGGGATTTCCCGGCATCTGTCATAAAGTACTGCCGGCCGTCATGAGAAAACTGGAGCGCAAAGCCTTTTTAACCCGCAAAATCGCCCTGGTCGCGGCCGGTCATTTCAGCCAGCTGGTCTCCGGACTGGCGACGATGCTGACGGTTTTCGCGATGATCTGCCTGCTCATGAACAGCATGCTTCTAACCAATTTACAGAATGCCCAGAATACGGCTCTGGTGCTGGTGAATTACGCGGCGCTTTTAATCAGCGCGGGGATGAGCGTGATCTACAAGCTGTTACTGGAAACTGATCACCGCAAACAGGAATTCCGCCATCTTTATCAGCTCGGCTATCAGGTTTCCGATTTAAAGAAGATGATTGTTCTTGAAATGGCCTGGCTGTTTGGTGTCCTGGCCGTGACGCTGCTTTTGTACGCGGGACTTCCGGCCTTGCTGGTACCGGGGATGAGGCTCATGAGTAACGCCATCTTAATACTGGCTTTGCTTGTCATCAGCCTGGTTTCCTGCCGGGCTTATCAAAACAGGGTTTTAAAGGAGATAAGACAATGAATGAAGTAGTTCAGGCGAAAGGTGTCAATAAAATCTACGGCATGCGCAAAGAATTTCAGGTGCAGGCGCTCTTTGATATCGATTTAACAATCTCTTCCGGCGATTATGTCTGTGTCATGGGGCCGTCGGGGGCCGGAAAGTCAACGCTTTTAAATGTGCTGACCACGATTGACGCCCCGACCTCGGGAAGCGTGGAAATCGCCGGCCAGAAGGTGACGAGGATGACCGAGGCGCAGATTTGCGCTTTCCGCTATCAGCATCTCGGCTTTATTTTCCAGGAGTTTAACCTCATCGAAGCCCTGCCCATATACGAAAACATCGCGGTGCCTTTAACGATGGCCGGGGTGCCTTCAAAAACGATCCAGGAGCGGGTGACAGACATCGCCGGACAGCTCGGGCTGACGAATCAGTTAAACAAGTATCCGCCGGAGTGTTCGGGCGGCCAGCGGCAGCGCGCCGCGATCGCCCGCGCCCTGATCACGCAGCCGGAGCTGATCGTGGCCGATGAGCCGACGGGAAATCTCGATTCGCAGAATTCCCATGACGTCATGACCATTTTTTCCCGTTTGAACGCGGCGGGGGTGACGATTTTAATGGTCACCCACGACGCCATGATCGCCAGTTACTCCAGCCGGCTGGTGTACATCAGTGACGGGCGCATCACGAAAACGATCACGCGCGGGGATTTAAGTCAGAACGCTTATTTTGATGAGATCGTCGCCGTGAACGCGCAAAGCCGCAAGGATGTTATGGCCTGAAAAAAACCGCATCATCATGATGCGGTATTGTTTTCTTTCAGATAAGTGATGACCTCGTTGAGGTCTTTGAGAATTTTCGTCGCTTTTTCGGCATATTCCGGTTCCGGATATTTCATGTCCGGGATGCACAGGACCGGGATATGAGCCCGCCAGGAGGCCAGGATGCCGCTCTCGGAGTCTTCCAGCACGAGGGCTTCTTCCGGGGTGACAGCAAGTTTCTCGCAGGCTTTTAAGAACACTTCGGGATCCGGTTTGCCTTTGCTTACCTCATCGCCGCAGATGGAATCATCAAATAGGTTCGTGATATGGGCAAGGTCTAAAATATGATCCACGCGGTCGCGGTTGGATGAGGTCGCCACGATCGTCAAATAGTTGTTTTCCTTTAAATAAGACAGAAGCTCCAATAGTCCCGGTTTGAGGGGAACGCCTTCGGTTTCAAAGAGATCCGCCATGTACTGATGGACCTGGCCGATGACGGTTTCAATCGGGAAGTCCTCACCGTAAACCTCATGGAAGCGCTGATAGATGCCGGGGACGGGTTTGCCTAAGAGACTCACATAAAAGGTCTCGTCAATGGTCAGACCCATGTCGCCCATGATGTTCTGATAACCCTGGAAGGTGACATGCTCGCTGTCGATCATGAGACCGTCCATATCGAAGATAATCGCTTTAATCATAACTTTTTACCAAACCTTTCCAGTATATTCATCACGGCCAGGGTCTGTTCCGGCTTGACGACGCGCGGGGCGCCCTGTTTAAGGTGAGCGTAGATGGCGTCGTAGACACGGCCGTAATCGCCTTTTTCAGAAACGACTTTTTCTTCATGATAAACGCCGTCATCATCCATGTAGGTCAGGGTCCCGTAGTGCTGGGGCAGATCGATGCCGAAGTCGGGATGATCAGGCATATAGAATAGCTTCAGATGCTCTTCCTGGCGGTCTTTGCCGGCTTTTTCAAACATGCCTTTCTGGCCGTAGACGACAAAGCTCGGGCGCGGTTTGATGCGGAAGTAGCTGGAGCGCACGGCGACTTTAAAGGAGTTGTAATCAAGGTCGAGATCAAAGTAATCGTTCAAACGCCCTTTACCCAGCAGGGAGCGGACCGAACCGGTGACATCTTGGGGGATGCCAAAATAAGAAATGACCTGATCGAGGGTATGACAGCCGTGCCCGTAAAGCATGCCCTGGGTATAGGAGGCGCTTTGCACGGATTGCGGCACTTCGGGCCGGAAGTAGTCAAAGCTCATCTCGATTTCGATTAAGTCTCCCAGTTTGCCTGATGCGATCACCTTCTGCACGGTGAGGAAGTCGCTGTCGTAGCGGCGGTTCTGATAGCATTCCGCGAATAGATTTTCGGCTTTGGCTTTCGCGAAGATTTCCTCGGCCTGGGCGACGGTATCGGTAAAAGGTTTCTCGACGAGCACGTTTTTATGATGATTCAGCGCCATCATGGCGTATTCGTAATGCATGACCGGGGTGCAGACGACGATTAGCTCAATGTCAGGATCGTTTAAAATGCTGTCCAGGTCAGCGGTGTAATGAATACCGGGGATGCGCGGCCATTTGATGACATCGGGATGGCGGTCATAGATCGCTTTGACTTTGATGTTTTCGCGCTGTCTGACAAAGGGCAGATGGTAGCGGTTGGCGCTTTTGCCGTTGCCAATATATCCAATGGTAAGCATCGTTGTGTTTCCTCCTTGTCTCTATTTTATCGCTTTTCATGGGAAAATAAAAGGAATTGTTCATATTCGGGGAGATGATGATATGCTTAAAATCGGTCAGATCCGGCTGTCCAGTCCGGTGGTGATGGGGCCTATGGCGGGGGTGACGAACTGCGCTTTTCGTTTGATGGCGAAGCGTTTCGGGGCCGGTTTGTGTGTCTCCGAGATGATCAGTGACAAGGCGATCTGCTACGGCAATCAGAAAACCCTGGCGATGCTCGCGGTATTAGAAGAGGAAAGGCCGGTCGCGCTTCAGCTTTTCGGATCGGATGCGGTCACGATGGCGCAGGCCGCCCGCTATATCGAGGCGCATACTAAAGCGGATATCATCGATATCAACATGGGCTGTCCGGTCACGAAGGTCGTGAAGACCGGGGCGGGGAGCAGACTCATGCTTGAACCGGACAAGGTTTATGAAATCACGAAAGCGGTTGTTTCGGCGGTGCGTCTCCCGGTGACGGTGAAGATCCGTGCCGGGTTTGACCATGAGCATATGAACGCGGTAGAGATCGCCGGGATTGTGGAAAAAGCCGGGGCTTCGGCTATTACGGTGCACGGGCGCACAAAAACGCAGATGTATGAGGGAAAGGCGGACTGGAATATCATCGCCGCTGTGAAGAAGGCCGTCAGTATTCCCGTCATTGGTAACGGCGATATCACGAGCCCCGAGGATGCCGGAAGGATGATCGATGAGACCGGGGCGGATGGTGTCATGGTCGCCCGGGCGGCGCTGGGCAATCCGTGGCTGTTAAAGCGGATCGCCGTCTATCTGGAAAGCGGGGAGCTTTTAGATGAGCCGGGTTATGAGGAGAGGATCGCCTTGTGCAAAGAGCACGGTCAGAGTTTGACGGCGCTGATGCCGGAAAAGCCGGCGGCCGCCATTATGCGGGGGCTGGCGCCGTGGTATTTGAAGGGTCTTCCCAACAGTGCCAGAGTGAAAAATGCTTTGACAAAGATAGAGAGTTTAGCTGATATGAACCGGATTCTCGACGATTATCTTGGCAAGCTAGGGGAAACGGGGTATAATACAGCCGATTAAACAGTCAAGGAGACATAAAAATGGCAAGAGTTTTAACACAGCAGGAAGAAGTGCGGCGGGAGAAGGCGCAGGCGCTGCGCGACATGGGGATTGATCCTTTTGGACACCGCTATGAGATCACGCATTTTTCCCGCGATTTGAAGGAGCAGTACGGGCAGTACAGTCATGACCAGCTGGAGGAAATGAATGTGCCGGTGCGTGTGGCCGGGCGCATTATGACCAAGCGCGGCAAGGGCAAGGCCGGTTTTATGCATATTCAGGACCGCGAGGGGCAGATTCAGATTTATGTGCGTCAGGATAATGTCGGCGCTGATAATTATCAGCTGTTTAGAAAGGCGGACATCGGGGATATTGTCGGTATTTCCGGCACGGTTTTTCTCACGAATACCGGGGAGCTTTCGGTCAAGGCGGATCATTATGAGCATCTGGTGAAGGCGCTAAGGCCTTTGCCGGAGAAGTTTCACGGTTTAAGTGATACCGAGGAGCGCTACAGGCGCCGTTATGTGGATTTGATCATGAATGAGGAGGCGCGCCGCACGGCTTTTTTACGGCCGAAAATCATCCGCGCCATCCAGCGGTATCTGGATGATCTCGGTTATGTCGAGGTGGAGACGCCGGTTTTGAATCCTATTTTAGGGGGAGCGGCGGCGCGTCCTTTTATCACCCATCACAATACCCTGGATACTGATTTTTACCTGAGGATCGCCACGGAGCTGAATTTAAAGCGCCTGTTAGTGGGCGGCATGGACGGGGTTTATGAGATCGGCCGGCTGTTTCGTAATGAGGGCATGGACCGCACGCATAACCCGGAGTTCACGACCCTGGAGGTGTACAAGGCTTTCAGTGATCTGGCCGGCATGATGGATCTTACCGAGGGGCTGATTTCCAGTGTGGCCATGAAGATCCGCGGCACGTATGAGATCACCTATAAGGGCCACGCGTTTTCTCTGGCGCCGGGTTTTAAAAGGATGTCTATGACAGAGGCGATCAAAGAAAAGACGGGGATTGATTTCGCCGGGGATATTTCTTTTGAAGAAGCGAAAGAGTTGGCCCGCGAACATGAGATCGAGGTGGCGGAGCATTTTGGCTATGGTCATATCGTGAACGCGTTTTTTGAAAAGTATGTGGAGGATACGATCATCGAGCCGACGTTTGTCTACGGTCATCCGATTGAGATCAGTCCGCTGGCGAAGAAGAATCCGGAGGATCCGCGCTTTACCCAGCGTTTTGAGCTGTTTATCTGCGGCAATGAGTATGCCAATGCCTTTACCGAGCTGAATGATCCGATCGATCAGTATGAGCGGTTTGAGAATCAGCTGAAGGAAAGAGCGCTGGGTAACGATGAGGCCAATGAGATGGATATCGATTATGTGGAGGCGCTGGAGTATGGCATGCCGCCGGCCGGGGGCATGGGCATGGGCATTGACCGTCTGGTGATGCTTTTGACCGGTCAGGAGTCGATTCAGGAGGTTATCCTGTTCCCGCAGATGAAGCCGCGGGGCGTGTAAAACAGTGCTGAGCACTGTTTTTTTGCGTCTTGAAAATGTCCATTTCCCGGGAAATAAGGTATAATATCAAAAAAGGGGAGGAAAAATAGTGGAAGAGTTTTATATGATCAGTGAGGGCATCAAGCTGCACTGCAAACTGGAACGGGTGGGAAATAAAAAAGAACCCCTGGTGATTATCATTCACGGTTTCACCGGACACATGGAGGAAAGGCATATCATCGCCGTCTCTGAGGCGCTTTTGAAGATCGGCTTCGCGACGCTGCGGGTGGAGATGTACGGGCACGGCAAGAGCGAGGGAAAATTTGAGGATCACACTTTGTACAAGTGGGTCACGAACGCGCTCGATGTCATCGATTACGCGAAAACTTTTGATTTTGTTACCGATATTTATTTATGCGGCCATTCTCAAGGGGGCCTGGTGACGATGCTGGCCGGGGGCATGAAAAATGATGATCTCAAGGCGATTATTCCTTTGTCACCGGGCTGGATGATTCCTGACGGGGCACGGGAAGGACAGCTGTTGGGCATCAATTTTGATCCTTTGCATATTCCCGAGTTTATAGGCAACGGATTCCTTCGCCTGAACGGCAATTACGCGCGGGTCGCGCAGACGATCCATGTTGAGGAAGAGATCAAACGGTTCACGAAACCGGTTTTGATTGTCCAGGGCGACGCGGATGAGGCGGTGCCTCTGTCTTACGCGAAAAAAGCGGCTGAGCTGTATGAGAACGCGAAGCTTGTCATCATCCCCGGGGATACCCACTGCTATGATCATCATCTGGATCAGGTTGTGGCGGCTGTGCAA
>CAZQRT010000041.1:0-2591 GCA_964596105.1 uncultured Erysipelotrichales bacterium
TCGATAGGTAAAGAGGTTGTACTTTTAGATAAAAATGGAGATCCCATTCCAGACAATAGCAAGGATGGAATTACAGTCAATGGAGATACCGTGACGATCGGCAATCCGTCTGTACCTCCTGGCTCAGGTGATCTTTCTGTCACAAAATCCGTCACTGGAACACTGGGAGACAAAACCAAAGACTGGCACTTCCGCGTGGAACTGAGTGACAAGACCATTACCGGCACCTACGGAGACATGACCTTCATAAATGGTATTGCTGAAATTACTCTGAAGCACGGAGAAACAAAAAAGGCCACCGGCCTTCCTGCCGGAATCACTTACAACATCACGGAAGTCGAAGCCGGTAAGGATGATTATGGAACCTTTGTATTTGGAGGCATGGGAACCATTCCGGAAAACGGAGAAGCCTTCGCGAAATTCGTGAACGAAAAACCGAAGCCGGAACCAGACACCGGAGTTCTCGCCGTCTCAAAATCTGTCACCGGATTAGCGGGAGATAAAACCAGAGACTGGCACTTCCGGGTTGTCTTGAGTGATAAAACAGTCACCGGCACCTACGGCGAGATGACATTTAAAGACGGTGTCGCGGAATTCACCTTAAAATCCGGGGAAATTCTGGTCGCCACCGGACTGCCGGCCGGAATTACTTATACCGTCACGGAAACCGAAGCGAACAAGGACGGATATACGACCACCACGGAAAACAGTTCCGGAACAATTCAGCCGGACAAAAACGCTGAGGCCAAATTTACCAACCACCGCAGCGGAGACGCCTTCACGGTTACTAAAGTTGTCACAGGGGTTGAAGGAGACCGCCAGAGAGAGTGGCATTTCCGGGTGGAGTTAAGCGATAAGAGCATTAACGGCACCTACGGAGACATGACCTTCAAGAACGGCGTCGCGGAATTCACCTTGAAACACGGAGAGAAAAAGACCGCTGTGAATCTTCCTGCGGGAATAACTTATACCGTCACGGAGAAAGAGGCCAATCAGGACGGTTATCTCACGGTGCCGTCTCATGACACCGGTACGATTCCGGAGGACGGCCAGGCGACGGCTAAATTCCTGAATGAGAAGCCTTCCGGACCGCATCGCGGCAGTCTGTCTGTCAATAAGGTTGTGAATGGTTCTGCCGGGGACCGTCATAAGGACTGGCATTTCCGGGTGGAATTAAGCGATAAGACCATTAATGGCACATACGGAGAAATGACCTTTAAAAATGGCGTGGCGGAGTTTACCCTGAAAGCGGGCGAGACTCATATCGCCACGGGACTTCCGGATGGCATCACCTACACGGTTACCGAGACAGAGGCCAACCAGGACGGCTATGTCACCACGCCGGAAAACAGTTCCGGAAAGATCGTGCAGGATGAGGTCGCTCATGCCCGGTTTACCAACCACAAGGGCATAGGCAGCCTGGCGGTAGAGAAGCATGTATCCGGCGCTCTTGGCGATATCAATAAAGAGTGGCATTTCCGCGTCGAGTTGAGCGACAAGACTGTCAACGGCCGGTACGGGGAAATGACCTTTAAGGATGGCATCGCGGAATTTACCTTAAAATCCGGCGAGACCAAGACTGCTACTGATCTTCCTTCCGGAATCACCTACAAGGTTACCGAGAAGGAAGCTGATCAGGACGGATACTTCACTACTTCTGTCGGGGAAACCGGAACCATTTCGGAAACTGTGACTGCTCATGTCCGGTTCGAGAACTGGAAACCGGATAATCCGCAGCCGCCGGAAACCCCGCAAACACCACAGCACCCGGCAGATCCGCAAAATTCAAGCAGTCCTGTCACCGGCGAGCGCTGGCACCATCTTTTCTAGATCACACCGTTCTCTTTTTGAACTGGTTTTGATCAAACCAAAAAATATCGCAAACACCCTGTATCCTTAAAAGGGACGGGGTGTTTTTATGCTTAAATATAATTTGGAAGGATGGGGGTGCTGATAAGAACAGAGAAAAGGAAACACGGAAAAAGTTTGAATCATGAACCGGTCTTTAGTATAATGACATTAAGGGGACGCCCGCAAAGACAGACGTTCCAGGGACTGCTGACAGACGGTTAGCCCGTATAAAAATAACTATGGAAACAGTCGCTTAGTTTTCCAGACTTGGGGCGGCTGTTTCTGTGCCTTATGATTTATGATTATTGTTAAGCCCGATGGCGTATCCGAAACCAATGCAGATCAACCGGGCATAGCACTTTAATAAGTCCCTGAATCATCAACAAAGGCGTCATCCTCTTTTCCATATGATTTCCTTTTTCGGTTTTCTATGTAACCAAAGAGTAACAATCCTTTTACAACGGGCTAACCGTCTTCCGTCTCTGGCAGTCCCGAACTCATCGCAACACAGTCCGGCAGGAATGGCAGCAGTATGATCGCTGGGGCAGAAGGCTGATTATGAGAAAGTATACCTGTCATTATACAGACAGGAAATAATTAAACTCATTTGCTTAAGAAAATATCACATATGATTCAGAAAGAACCGGGAAAAAGTTTGCATCCTGGACCGGTTTACGGTATAATTACAATAAAGAAGGACGCCTGTGCAAACAGACGTCCCCTGAGACTGCCGATAGACG
>CAZQRT010000041.1:2691-12635 GCA_964596105.1 uncultured Erysipelotrichales bacterium
AATTTGCTTTGAGAAAATATCACTTTTGGTTCGCAAACAGGCGGGAAAAAGTTTGTATCCCGGACTGGTTTACGGTATAATGACATTAAAGAAGGACATCTGCGGCAAACAGACGTCCTCTGAGAATACCGATAGACGGTTAGCCCGAAAAGTAAGCAGTAATAGCCGTTTAGTTTTCTAGACCGGGGCGGCTATTTCTGTGTTTTTTGTATGCTACGCCCAAGTGCAAGTCCAAGACTAAAGCAGACCAAACCATAGCTTAGCACTGCGATAAGACCGTGAATAGTCAACACAGGCGTTTCTGTCTGATTTTCTTTTTCGGGTTTTATAAAGGGTCACAGTCCCTATTTAGAGGGCTAACCGTCTGTCAGCGTATCACAGTCCAATAAAAAGCCAGCTTTATCGAATTGCTGTGAATCAAATGTGATCATGTTATTAAAAAGTCGTTCCAGACCTGGGGCTTTTTTTTTTGCGGTCATTTATATTCCCTGGATTTGCTTTTGGACTGAACTTCCTATTTTCCCGTTGCTTTTATTTGACAGCGGCCGGGGCTTGTGGTAGTATCATAAGATGCCTAAATGTCTTTTAAAAATAGGTGTTTTTGCGCTATTAAAGTCAAATAAGTGGTGAGATGAAGGGGTGTATGTGCGTGACAGATCATGTCAAGCTAAGTAGTAAGATAGAGCGCCGTGACTATTCCCGTATCAGCGGTTCTTTGGAACTGCCGAATCTGGTGGAAGTTCAGACGGACTCTTACCGTTGGTTTTGCGAAGAGGGCATCCGCGAAGTATTCAACGATGTCTATCCGATTTCCAACTTCGCGGAAACCCTGTCTTTGGAATTTGTCGACTGTCGTTTCGACAAGCCGAAGTATTCTGTGGAACAAAGTAAAGACCGTGATGCCAATTACGCGGCACCATTGCGGGCAACCTTGCGCCTGGTCAATCACGAGACCGGAGCCATCCTGGAAAATGAAGTATTTATGGGGGATTTTCCATTGATGACTGAAGCCGGCACCTTTGTGATTAACGGCGCGGAACGGGTTATTGTCTCCCAGCTGGTGCGCTCCCCGGGAGCCTACTTCAATGATGTTGTGGACAAGAGCGGACGCACCGTCTTTACCGGCAGCGTGATTCCTTCCCGGGGCACCTGGCTGGAATTTGAAAACGATGTGAAAAATGTTTTAAGCGTCCGCATCGACCGCACCAGGAAAATACCCGGCACGGTTCTGTTAAGGGCGCTCGGCCTGCAGACCAATAAAGATATTATTGATCTGTTCGGCGCGCATGAGTATCTTTTGAACACCATGCAGAAAGATACCACAAACAATACCGATGAAGCTTTAATTGAAATCTACAATAAATTAAGACCGGGAGAACCGGCGACCCTGGAAGGCGCCATCAGCCTGCTCTACGCCAAGTTCTTCGATCACAAACGCTACGACCTGGCCAAAGCGGGACGCTTTAAATTCGGGAAAAAACTCAACCTGTTAGACAGGCTCTACACCCGGGTTTTAGCCCAGGACATCTACGATGTTGACGGCAACCTCGTGATGACCAAAGGCACCTACCTCGATCACGCCAAACTCGACATTCTCCGCCCGGTCTTTGAAGCCGGCGCCCATTCCTTCAGCATCCATTCCAATCCGCGCCTGGAAAGCCCGGACAGAGTTCAGGTCGTCGATGTCTACGTCAGCGAAGGATCCTCAAAAATCATGCGCGTGATCGGCACCGACCTGTCCTTAAAATGCCGGTACATCACCATTTCCGATATGATCGCGGCCTACTCATACATGCTCAACCTCGTCGACATCTTTGACGACTATGACTACGCCAGCGAAGACCGCATCAAATCCATGGAGAAACTCGGCCTGCTCGACGACATCGACCACCTTGGCAACCGCCGCGTGCGCACCGTCGGCGAACTGGTCCAAAACCAGTTTCGGATCGGCCTGTCCCGCATGGAAAGAGTCGTCAAGGAAAGAATGTCCTTATCCGAAGCCGATGCCATGACCCCGCAGTCCTTGACAAACATCCGCCCGTTAACCGCGGCCATGAAAGAATTCTTCGCCTCCAGCCAGCTCTCCCAGTTCATGGATCAGATCAACCCGCTGGCCGAATTAACAAACAAGCGCCGTTTAAGCGCGCTCGGACCGGGCGGACTTTCCCGCGACCGGGCCGGCTACGAAGTCCGTGACGTGCACTACTCTCACTACGGACGGATCTGCCCAATCGAGACCCCTGAAGGTCCCAACATCGGTCTGATCACCACTTTGGCCAGCTACGCCAAAGTCAACCAGTACGGCTTCATTGAAACCCCGTACCGCAAAGTCAACCACTGCATGATCGACGAGAACGATATCCGCTATCTGACCGCCGATGTCGAAAAGAACTTCGTCATCGCCCAGGCCAACGTCCAGACCAGAAACGGCGAGATCATCGATGAGCAGGTGACCGCCCGTTATTTGGGAGACTACATCACGGCGAAACGCGAGGACGTTGACTTTATCGATATTTCCCCGAAACAGATTGTCTCGGTCGCGACCAGCTGCATTCCGTTCCTGGAAAACGACGACGCCACCCGGGCCCTGATGGGCGCGAACATGCAGCGTCAGGCTGTGCCCCTGCTCAATCCTCACGCCCCTTATGTCGGCACCGGCATGGAATACCAGGCCGCCCATGACTCAGGATCCGCGCTGTTATGCAAAGGGGAAGGCACCGTCAGCTACGTTGACGCGAAACGGATCGTCGTGGAAGAAAAAGACGGTCCGAGAGAATATAAATTAATCAAATTCGCCATCTCCAACGCCGGCACCTGCGTTAATCAGCAGCCGATCGTCAGCGCCGGGGACCATGTTGTCGAAGGTGAAGTCCTCGCCGACGGCCCGGCCATGGAACAAGGCGAACTGGCCCTGGGACAAAACGTCCTGGTCGGCTTTATGACCTGGGACGGCTACAACTACGAAGACGCCGTCATCATGAGTGAACGCTTAGTGAAAGAGGATGTCTATACCTCGATTCACATTGAAGAATACAGCATTGAATGCCGTGATACCAAACTGGGACCGGAAGAGATCACCAGAGACATCCCTAATGTCGGTGAGGAAGCCCGCAAGTATCTCGACAGCCGCGGCATCATCATGGTCGGCGCGGAAGTCAAAGAAGGCGACATCTTAGCAGGAAAAGTCACCCCGAAAGGACAGGCGGAACTGTCCGCCGAGGAAAAACTGCTGCTGGCGATCTTTGGCGAGAAGAGCCGCGAGGTGAAAGACAACAGTTTAAGAGTGCCGCACGGCGGCGCCGGCATTGTCCATGACGTCAAGATCTTCAGCCGCGAAAACGGCGATGAGCTGTCCCCGGGTGTCAACCAGGTCGTCAAAGTCTACATCGTCCAGAAGCGCAAGATCTCGGAAGGCGACAAGATGGCCGGACGCCACGGCAACAAAGGCGTCATCTCGAAAATTCTCCCGATTGAAGACATGCCGCATTTACCGGACGGCACCCCTCTTGATATCATGCTTAACCCGTTAGGTGTCCCGAGCCGTATGAACCTCGGTCAGGTGCTGGAACTGCACCTGGGATATGCCGCCAAGCAGTTAGGACTCTATATCGCGACCCCGGTTTTCGACGGTGTGCACCGTTCCGACCTCGAAGATATCATGGATGAGGCCGGCATGCCGAAAGACGGCAAAACCGTGGTCATTGACGGCCGCACCGGCGAACCGTTTGACTCCGAGATTTCCGTCGGCGTCATGTATATGATCAAACTGGCCCACATGGTCGATGACAAACTGCACGCCCGCTCTGTCGGCCCGTACTCTTTAGTCACCCAGCAGCCGTTAGGCGGCAAAGCCCAGAACGGCGGCCAGCGTTTCGGCGAGATGGAAGTCTGGGCTCTGGAAGCCTATGGCGCCGCTTATACCTTAAGAGAGATCCTGACCGTCAAGAGCGATGATGTCGTCGGCCGCGTAAAGACCTACGAGGCCATCGTCAAAGGTCAGGAACTGCCGGAACCGGGCATCCCGGAATCATTCCGCGTCCTGAAAAAAGAACTGCAGGCCTTGGCTTTGGATATCCGGCTGCTTGATGATGACGGCAATGAGGTTGACATGCGCAAGATCGAAGAGGAGGAGCGCACCTTCCCGACCACGATCGAGGAGGTCAACCGCGCCGCTGATCAGGAATTAGCGAAAAAAGCTGAGGAAGCTGAAGAAGCGGATAAACAAGAGAACGAATCTTCAGATGAGCCTGATGAAGCTTTGCCTGATGAGGAAACAGGAGGAAAAAACGATGACTGAAAGCAATCATTTTTCCGCTATACAGATCGGACTGGCCTCCCCGGAGAAGATCCTGCAGTGGTCTTACGGGGAAGTTAAAAAGCCCGAAACCATCAACTACCGTTCCCAGAAACCGGAGAAAGACGGGCTGTTTTGCGAACGCATATTCGGCCCCAGCAAAGACTGGGAATGCAGCTGCGGCAAATACAAAAAGATCCGCTACAAAGGCGTGATCTGTGACCGCTGCGGCGTTGAGGTCACCAAATCCAGTGTGCGCCGCGAGCGCATGGGCCACATCGCCCTGGCGACCCCGATCGCCCACATCTGGTATTTAAAAGGCATTCCCAGCCGCATGGGATTAATTCTGGACATGAGCCCGAAGCAGCTGGAAGAAATCATTTACTTTGTATCCTATGTCGTCACCGATCCCGGCATGACGCCATTAGAGTATAAACAGGTGCTCTCGGAAAGAGAATACCGCAGCTGTTATGAGCGCTTCGGCCGCCAGTTTGAAGCGAAGATCGGCGCCGAGGCCATCAAGATCCTGTTACAGAAAATCGATCTCGATCAGGAGTTTGAGGATGTCAACCGCGAACTGAAAGATACCCAGGGCCAGCGCCGCGCCAAGCTCATCAAGCGCCTTGAGGCCATTCAGGCCTTCCGCGCCTCGGGCAACCAGCCGGAATGGATGATCCTGGATGTTCTCCCGGTCATTCCCCCGGATCTGCGCCCGATGCTGCAGCTTGACGGCGGACGCTTCGCGACCAGCGATCTCAATGATCTCTACCGCCGCGTCATCACTAGAAACAACCGTTTAAAGAAACTTTTGGAACTGGGCACCCCGAGCATCATCGTGCAGAACGAAAAGCGCATGCTGCAGGAAGCCGTTGACGCCCTGATCGATAACGGCCGCCGCTCCAAGCCGATTACCGGCGCCGGGGGCCGTCCGTTAAAGTCTTTAAGCCATACTTTGAAAGGCAAACAGGGCCGCTTCCGTCAGAATTTATTAGGAAAGCGCGTCGACTATTCGGGACGTTCGGTTATCGCCGTCGGTCCGAATTTAAAGATGTACCAGTGCGGCATTCCCCGCGAGATGGCCCTGAATCTGTTTAAGCCATTTGTCATCAGCGGTCTGGTCGGCAAGCAGATCGCGACCAATATCAAAGCCGCCGAGCGTCTCATCGACCGCATGGATGATCAGATCTGGCCGATTGTCGAGGAAGTCATCAAAGCCCACCCGATTCTTTTGAACCGCGCGCCGACTTTGCACCGCCTGGGCATTCAGGCCTTTGAACCGATGCTCGTGGAAGGCCGGGCTTTGCGTCTCCACCCGCTGGTGTGCACCGCCTTCAACGCCGACTTTGACGGCGACCAGATGGCCGTCCATGTGCCATTAGGCAAGGAGGCCATTCAGGAAGCCCGCCAGCTCATGCTGGGAAGCAACAACATCCTCGGTCCGAAAGACGGCAAGCCGATTGTCACCCCTTCCCAGGACATGGTGTTAGGCAACTACTATCTGACCCTGGAAGTGCCGGACGCGATCGGCGAAGGCAGCATTCTGCGGGATTATAACGAAGTGCTTCTGGCTTACAACGCGAAAACCGTGCATCTTCATACCCGCATCGCCATCCCGGCCAGCTCCCTTCACAACAAAACTTTCACGGAAAAGCAGAACAATTCATTATTGATCACGACCGTGGGCAAGGTCATCTTCAATCAGATTTTCGAAGGCAACTTCCCTTACATGAACGAGCCGAGCCAGGAGAATCTGATCGCGACCCCGGACCGCTACTTTGTGCCTTACGGCACCAATATTAAAGAATTCATCCGCATGCAGCCGATTATTAAACCGTTCACCAAGAAAACCCTGGGCGATATCATCAATCAGGTTTTCAAGGTCAGCGAGATTCGCAATATTTCGGTCATGCTTGATAAATTGAAAGATCAGGGTTTCTATTACTCCACCGTGGCGGGCATCACGGTTTCCGTCAATGACATTCAGGTCGCGGAGAAGAAATATGAGATCCTGCAGAAAGGCGACCGTATGGTCGAACAGCAAAAGCTCAACTACCGGAAGGGCAAGCTGACCGAGGATGAGCGCAAGGCCGCGGTTGTCAGAATCTGGACCGATATTAAAGACGAGGTCCAGGAAGTCGTCAAGGAAGACTTCGAACGGGACATCATGAACCCGATCTTCATCATGTCGGATTCCGGAGCGCGCGGCTCGCTGGCTAACTTTACCCAGCTGGTCGGCATGCGCGGTCTGATGAGCAACCCGAAGGGCGAGACGATCGAGGTGCCGATTAAGTCAAGCTTCCGCGAGGGACTGACCGCTTCGGAGTTCTTCATTTCCACCCACGGAGCCAGAAAAGGATCTACTGATACCGCTTTGAAGACAGCCGATTCGGGCTATCTGACGAGGCGTCTGGTCGATGTCGCTCAGGATGTCATCATCACCGAGGATGACTGCGGCACGGATCGCGGCTTTGTGGTCACCGAACTTGTCAATGAGAATGACGGTTCGATCATCGTGCCTTTATATGACCGTCTGGTCGGCCGTTATACCAAACAGCCGGTTTACCATCCTGTGACCGGGGCGCTGATCATCGATCACGATGAGATGATCAATGAGGCGAAGGCGTCGGAAATTGTCGCGGCGGGTATCAAAGAGGTTGAGATCCGCACGGTGCTCACCTGCAACGCGAAGCGCGGGGTGTGCGCGAAGTGCTACGGCCGCAATCTCGCGACCGGCGAACAGGTCGAGCTGGGCGAGGCGATCGGCATCATGGCCGCGCAGTCTATCGGCGAGCCGGGCACGCAGCTGACGATGCGGACTTTCCACTCCGGCGGTATTGCCGGTGACTCCGATATCACGCAGGGTCTGCCGCGTATTCAGGAGCTGTTTGAAGCGCGTAATCCGAAGGCGAAATCGATCATTTCCGAGATTGACGGTGAGGTCAGCGAGATCCGCGATGTCAACGGCCGCATGGAAGTCGTCGTTTCAAATGATCTGGAATCGAAAAATTATCTCACGCCGTTTGGCGCCAAGCTGAGGGTCGAACCGGGGGATCCGGTAGCGATCGGCGGCAAGATCACCGAGGGTTCTATCGATCCGAAGGAGCTGTTGACGGTGGCGGACGCGACGGCGGTCGAGAATTATATCTTGAAGGAAGTCCAGCAGGTTTACCGCCTGCAGGGTATTGAGATTTCCGACAAGCACATTGAAGTGATTGTCAAGCAGATGCAGCGCAAGATGCGGATCGTCGAGGGCGGCGATACCGGCGCGCTGCCGGGCACGCATATCGATATCAGTCAGTTCACCGAGCTGAATGACCCGATTTTAAAGCAGGGCAAGCGGCCGGCGGTGGCCCGCCCGATTCTTTTGGGTATCACGAAGGCCAGCCTCGAGACGGAATCTTTCCTGTCGGCGGCTTCTTTCCAGGAGACGACGCGAATTTTGACCGATGCCTCGATCAAGGGCAAGGTTGACCATTTGCGCGGTCTGAAGGAAAATGTCATTATCGGAAAGCTTCTGCCGGCGGGAACCGGCATGCGCGGACCGTTAAGAAGCCCGGAGGAGATCGCCGCTGAGAAGCGGGAGCTGGAGGAGCAGGACGAGATGCTGGCGGATAATATCAATATGTATTCCGCGGATGATATCACCGGAGGTCAGGACGAATATGTCGAGGACATGTGAATCCTGTCCTCTTTTTGAAAGGGGAAGATGATATGGCAGAGACTTATACTTATTATCTTCACGGCTGTATCACGGATGCCGGCGAAGTGATTGATGAGCTGATGATTGATTTTGGCAAGGATCAGGTGGAAAAGATCGATAAGGACAGTTTCCAGGTGACTGCCAAAGCCAGCAGCGCGGAATATACCGAGGGCACCGATGTGGTCAGTTACGGGGATTATGAGATCACGCGGACGATTGTGGGCTGGGAATGCGCCGGCCGTTATGCCCGGCTGCGTTTTCGCAAGGACGAGGGGTTTACGACGGCTTATCTTTCCAGCGGGCGCAATGTCCCGGTGAAGCTCAGTTATGAGTTAAAGCAGCTGAGGCCTTTAGAGGTTGTCAGCCGGGCCGCGGACGGTCGTCACTTGAAAAGAACGGTTGAGGCCGAATATGTCTGTGCCACGGGGATCATCAATGAGGAGACCATTAAGTTTCATGAGGTCAAGGTTGAAGGCGGTCTGAATTATCAGTTCTATGAGGCGGACAAGGCCAGAACGCTGATTGTCTGGTTTCACGGCAACGGCGAGGGGGATTTCCGGCACAGCCAGAACAATGTCGCCCAGATGCTGGCGAACCGCGGAACGGTGGCCTGGGCTGATGAGGCGGTCCAGAAGCGTTTCGACGGGGCTCATGTCATGGCTTTTCAGGCTCCGGATACATGGTATCTGGCGCAGGCGGATCATCTTCTCGAAAAGGCGTTTGAGGAAATCATGGCGGTGGTCGCCAAGTATCAGGTTGATGCCAACAAGATCATTGTCGCGGGCTGTTCGGCCGGCGGCTATATGACGACGCGCATGATGATCGCTTATCCGGATTTATTCGCGGCGGCCATGATTGCCTGTCCGGCTCTGGATATCGCGGATCTGCGCGGCGGGAAGACGCCAAGCGATGAGGAACTGGCCGGTTTAAGGCGCTCGCGCACCGCGGTCTGGCTGGTGCAGGGGGAGACCGACGGGGTTGTTCATACTGATGCCTGCGGTCAGCGCATGTTTGATATTTTAACTGCGGGGCAGGCGGTGAAGACGAAGAAGTTCCACCGTCCGAAGATCGCTGATTTCACCACGAGTGAGACAGATGACGGCAAGTACCGTTTGAGTCTGTTTATGACCACGGACCGCGAAACCCAGACGGATGCCTTCGGCAAGCCTTACGAATCCGGCAAGCTGACTTTTTATGAGGATTATGATCAGGACGGTCAGAAGGAGATTGTCAAGTATTCCGATCACTGGGCGTGGATTTATCTTTTGAATAATATCCCGCAAAGCCGTGACGGCACTTCGATCATGGCCTGGGCAGCCGGATATACCGGAGTACAGCCGGGAATGACGGGCGATGATCTGATCAGGACGTCGCTGGCGGTCGGGGCGGTTGTTGTTTTGACGGGGGCGCTCTTGCTGGCAACGCGGCATATCCGTAAGCGGCACTGAGAAGCAGCGAAAAAAGTTTGAGTTCTATATCAGTTTAGGGTATAATGAAATAAAGAAGGACGCCTGCACAAAACAGACGTCCTCTGGAATTACCGGTAGACGGTTAGCCCGGATTGAGTTATCTATAGAAATAGCCGCTCAATATTTGGTCTAGGGCGGCTATTTCTGTGTATGATGGTTATCACAACGCCCAATGGTATCCGAAACCAATGCATGTTAAGGCAAAGCTTAACACTGACACTAGTCCTTCAAGCGTCAACATAGGCGTTTCCATTCAATTCCCTTGCGGGTTTCTATGTAAACGGAGGGTCACAGTCCCTCCGAAGAGGGCTAACCGCCTGCCATCTCTGGCAGTCCCGAACCTGTAATTCGGCGAAAAGAATACAGGCAGGAAATAATCAAGCTCATATATTTAAGAAATAGCCATATTTTATTCAGAGAACTCTGAATCGCAACAAAAAACTTTGAGTTCTGAACCGATTTAGGATATAATAACAATAAA
>CAZQRT010000042.1:0-12552 GCA_964596105.1 uncultured Erysipelotrichales bacterium
ATATAAGCAACAGGACTCCCCGCACCTCTCAGCGATGTGCCCCAGGGGAGACATTTTTTTGATGATGAGCGAATGGGACTTGCTTTCCCTGACCAAAAATGCTAAACTCTATACAGAGTCCTTACTTTGAAGTAAACAAATCGAAACAAGGCGGAAGGAGATAAGAACATATGAAGAAAGGTATTCATCCAGAGTACAAGAAGGTTAAGGTTATTTGCACATCGTGCGGCAGTGTCTTTGAGACAGGATCCGTATTGAATGAGATCCGTGTCGATACCTGCTCAAACTGCCATCCTTTTTATACCGGCAAGCAGCGCTTTGTCGCAGCGGATGGCCGGATTGACAAGTTCAATAAGAAATACGGTCTGAAGTAGTCTGGCCATGAGCATCCTCGGATGCTTTTTTTCTTTGCGAAAGGAAGTTGACAATATGCGCTTTCATATCCTCGCCAGCGGATCCACCGGAAACTGCACCTTCATCGACTGCAACGGAACCGGCCTTCTCATCGACTGCGGCATCTCCCGAAAGCAGGTGATTTACCGCTTAAAAGAAGCCGGATACGATATTTCTGATATACGCTACGTTTTTCTGACCCACGATCATACCGACCACAAAAAAAACATCCACATTTTTCCCGACAGCATCATCTACAGTCCGGAAGGCTGCTACGATCATCTCGCTATGGACCATTACCTGAAACCATATGATATTCTGGACTTTTCCGCCTTTCAGATGATCCCCTTGAAAACCAGCCACGACGCCACCAACAGCGTCGGCTTTGAAATCATCTGCGGCGCGCAGCGCCTGATCTACATGACCGATACCGGCTATGTTTCCCGAAAAAACGCCAGCTACATGAAAAACGCCGATTACTACATCATCGAAAGCAACCACGACATCCCCATGCTGATGGCGACCAGCCGCCCGATGAGCGTCAAAAACCGCATCCTCTCCGACCAGGGCCACCTCTCCAATCAGGACTCCGCTTTACTGATGACCAGGCTTGTCGGGGATAAAACCAAAGAGATCGTGCTCGCCCACCTTTCCCAGGAAGCCAACACCCCGGCCAAAGCCCTGGAAACCTATCAGAGCATCTTCGCGAAATACGAGATTGATCTCGACCGCATTGCCATCAAAATCGCCAGTCCGGTAGCGCTCGTGTCAGGAGGGCAGGATGAAAATTAAACTCATCGCCGTCGGCAAAATCAAAGAAAACTACTTAAAGCAGGGGATCGCGGAATACGTGAAACGCCTTGGGGCTTATACTCGTCTGGAAATCATCGAGGTCAAAGACGAAAAAGACTACGATGATGAAAAGAAGATCAAAACCGTCGAAGGGGAAAGAATCCTGGGGAAAATCTCACCCAAAGATTATGTCATCCTCCTTGATATCCGCGGGCAGGAACTCACCAGTGAAGAGATGGCAAGTAAACTCGAATCACTCATCAGTCAGGATCTCGTCTTTGTGATCGGCGGCTCAAGAGGCGTCAGTCCCGCGGTGCAAAACCGCGCTAACATGACCATTTCCTTCTCGCATTTTACCTATCCCCACCAGCTCATGCGCCTCATTTTTGTCGAGCAGCTCTACCGCTGGTTCAAGATCATCAGCCATGAGCCCTATCACAAATAATTGACTTTTTTTCTTCCGTTCGCTAAAATAAGGGCGATTTTTTAGGGGAGGGATGGCATGTTTAAGAAGTTTTTCGCGTACTATAAACCGCACATGAAGCTGTTCATTTTAGATATGACCGCTTCCTTTATCGTCTCCATGATCGGGATCGTCTATCCCATCATCACCAGAACCATGCTCAATGATCTCATCCCCAACCGCAACTACCGCATGATTCTCATCGGCGGATGCGGCCTTTTGCTTTTGTACGTGGTGCGTATGCTCTTGCGCTTTTTTATCCAGTACCAGGGCCATATGATGGGCGTCAAAATGCAGGCCCAGATGCGCCG
This sequence comes from uncultured Erysipelotrichales bacterium, assembly GCA_964596105.1. GTDB lineage: Bacteria > Bacillota_I > Bacilli_A > Erysipelotrichales > Coprobacillaceae > CAJUOR01. The sequence goes on from CAZQRT010000042.1 coordinate 1,960, forward strand.
TGACATGTTCTCCCATCTCGAAACCCTTCCGTACAGCTTCTACGACAACCACGAGACCGGCAAAATCATGTCGCGCATGACCAACGATCTCATGGACATCAGCGAACTGGCCCACCACGGCCCGGAAAACATTATCATCAGCTCGATCTCCATCATCACCTCCTTTATCTACCTCTTTTCGATCGACTGGCGCCTGACCCTGATCATCTTCGCCTGCGTCCCGATCCTGGCCGTTGTGTCGCTGGTCTTAAGAAAAAGAATGCGCCGGGCCTACATGGCCAGCCGCGTCTCCACCGGTAAAATCAACGCCGCCCTGGAAAGCAGCATCTCCGGCATCCGCGTCACCAAAGCCTTCACCAACGCCGACAAAGAAATGGAGAAATTTGAAGTCGGCAACCAGGAGTTCATCGAAGCCCGCCGCGAATCCTACCTGGCGATGGGCCAGTTTAACTCCACCACCTCCTTCGTGACCGATATTTTCAATGTCATCGTCCTGATCGCCGGCGGTCTGTTTATGTACGCCGGCCGGATTACCTTCGGCGACTATTCCGCCTTCATCGTCTCGGTCAGCATCTTCATCACCCCGGTGACAACCCTCATCAACTTCATGGAACAGTACCAGAACGGCGTGACCGGCTTTCAGCGCTTCCTGGAAATCATGGAGCAGGAACCGGAAAAAGACAGCCCCGAAGCCAGAGACGCCGGCCGCCTCCAAGGCCACATTACCTTTGATCATGTCACCTACGCCTACGAAAAAGACCGCTATGTTTTAAGAGATATTTCCCTGGATATTCCCACCGGCACCACCTACGCCCTGGTCGGCCCGAGCGGCGGCGGCAAAACGACCATCTGCCATTTGATTCCCCATTTTTATGACGTCACCGAAGGCAGCGTCATGGTCGACGGCCAGGATATCCACCAGTTCACCCTGAACAGCTTGAGAAGAAATATCGGCATCGTCCAGCAGGACATCTACCTCTTTAACGCCAGCATCAAAGAAAACATCCTCTACGGAAGACTGGACGCCAGCGATGAAGAAGTGATCGAAGCGGCGAAACGCGCCAACATTCACGATTATATCTTAACCCTTCCCGACGGCTACGACACCCAGATCGGGGAACGCGGCGTGAAACTCTCCGGCGGGCAGAAACAGCGCCTGTCGATCGCCCGCGTCTTCCTGAAAAATCCCCCGATCCTGATTCTGGACGAGGCGACAAGCGCTCTGGACAACACGACGGAAATGATGATCCAGGAAGCTTTGGATGAGCTTTGCAAAGGAAGGACCACCCTGGTTGTCGCCCACCGCCTTTCCACGATCCGCAACGCCGAGGAAATCGCCTACATCGATCACGGCGAAATCATCGAACAAGGCACCCACGAGCAGCTCATGGCCCAGGATGGATTATACGCCAGACTTTACCGCCAGCAGTTTCGCGCCTCTGATTTATAAGCCCCAAGGGGCTTTTTTTGTTCATGATATCGGTTTCATTTTAATTTGTTTTCAATATGAAAATAGGTTATAATAGGGAAAAAGGAGGAGGATCATGATGCAGCCTTTGGATACTTATATCAAACTGGTGCCTTTTCTAGGAAACGCGCTCGGGGAGAATGTGGAAATCGCCCTGCATGACTTGACAAAGCCCAACGCGCCGATCATCGCCATCGCCAACAACCATTTAAGCGGGCGGGTCATCGGTGACGGCCTGACGAGCCTGGGCGAGCATATCCTGAAAGAAAAGCAGTACGAAACCCGGGATTATGTCATGAACTATAAAAGCCAGACCGAAAACGGCCGCCTTTTACGAGCCTCATCGTACTTTATCCGCGATGAGGAAGGGCATTTGACCGGCATGCTTTGCGTCAATGTCGACATTTCCGATTATGAGTATTTAAACACCGCCTTGAAGCGGATCCTCGGCATCAAGGATGAGTCCGAGATGGAATATCAAAGAGATCACCCGATCGAGATCCTGTCGGGATCCATCGCGGCCACCATCCAGCAGTGCGTGCAGGAGACGCTGGCGGAAATGGGCTTTCCCAACTATATGCAAAACGGCCGCCTGACCGCCGATGAAAAACTGCAGGTTGTCAAAGCGCTGCACGACAAAGGCATTTTTAATATCAAAGGCGCGATCAGTTGTGTAGCCAAAGAACTGGCGGCATCAGAACCGACGATCTACCGTTATTTAAAGAAAATTTAGGAGGAAAAAAACATGCAAGACACGGTTTATGTCAGCGGCCATCAAAACCCTGACACCGACTCGATTATCAGTGCCATCGCTTACGCCGATCTGTTAAACCGGACGGGAAAATACCACGCCATTCCGGTGCGCCTCGGTCCGGTCAGCCAGGAGACGCAGTTTGTTCTCGACCGCTTTAATCTCGAGATGCCGACGATTCTGAAGACCGTCAAGCAGAAAGTCGAAGATTTGAATTATGACAAAGTGACCCTGTTTGCCAAGGAGTTAACGCTCAAGACCGCCTGGTCTTTAATGAAACAAAGCAACCTGAAATCCGCCCCGATCCTCGACGACAACTCGCAGCTGATCGGATTATTGTCGACGTCCAATATCATTTCCGGCTACATGGATGAGTGGGACAGCGACATCATCGCCAAAAGCAAGACATCGATCGAAAACATCGTCGACACCCTCGACGCCAAGGTGCTCCACTTAAACCGCAATGTCAAAACCTTTAAAGGCTCAATCCACATCGCCGCGATGAAAGCGGAAGGCGCCAGCAAATATATCGAGAAAGACGATATCGTCATTTTAGGCGGCGACCGCGACGACATGATGGACATGCTCATCAAAACCGGGGTTTCCTTAATTATCCTGACGGGATCCCGGGTACTGGGCGAGGAGATGCTCGCCAAGGTGAAAGAGGCCAATATCACCTGCATCTCCACCCCGTACAATTCTTTCCACACCTCGCAGCTGATCATCCAGGCCGTGCCGGTGGAATTCGTCATGCAGAAGGGCGGCATCAAAACCTTCTCCACCGATGACACCGTCGACTACATGCGCGAGGTCATGACCGAGACCCGTTTCCGCTCTTATCCGGTGCTCGATTTAACAGGCCGCGTCGTCGGCAGCCTTTCCCGCTATCAGCTGTTGTCCGGCATGCGCAAAAAGGTCATTCAGGTCGACCACAACGAACGCGCCCAGTCCATCCCGGGCATTGAAGAAGCCGATATTCTCGAAATCATCGACCATCACCGCGTCGCCGATATTCAGACCACCAGCCCGGTCTATTTCCGCTGCGAGCCGTTAGGATCGACCGCGACGATCGTGACCAAGGCCTACAAGGAGCAGGGCGTGGAGCTGTCGCCGGATATGGCCGGAGCCCTGCTGTCCGCGATTCTTTCCGACACCCTGATCTTCAAGAGCCCGACCTGCACCCCGACCGATATTCAAATCGCCAATGAGTTAGCCAAGATCGCCGGGGTTGACATTCAGCAGCTCGGCATGGATATGTTCAAAGCCGGAACGAGCCTGAAGGGCAAGACCATGGACCAGATTTTCTTCCAGGACTACAAGCGCTTCACGATGGGCAAATCCCAGGTCGGCGTCAGCCAGGTCAACACCATGGATATCGAAGGCTTCGCGGAATACCGCGATGAAATGCTCACCTTCATGGAAAACCAGCTCTCCGCCCAGCATCTCGATATCGCGCTTCTGCTTTTGACAGATGTCATCAACGCCGGAAGCCAGATGTACGTCACCGGCAGCAAGGCGGAAGCCGCGGGCCGCGCCTTCCATGTCGAAATCAAAGATCACGAGGCTTATCTGCCGGGTATCATCTCCCGTAAAAAACAAGTTGTGCCGCAGCTGACCGAGGCGCTCGAATAAAAAAAGAGGCGGGATTTCCCGCCTTTTTGTTATGCCATTCGGGCTTTTTCTTTGTCGAGGTCTTTGAAGATCCTGGCCAGATAGATCAAAGCCAGCCCCGACATGATGAATTCCGTCACGAACTGCGCGTAAGCGAGACCATATAACGGATAGAAATAATTCAGGATGAGCAGCGCCGGAATCTCTAAAACGATCTTGCGGCAGATGGCGAAAAGCAGCGCTTCCTTGCCCATGCCGGTCGCCTGGAACACGCCCACCGCGGTGAAATCCAGACACAGGAAAGGCAGCCCCAGACAGAACGCTTTGAGAAACCGCGATCCGTAAGCGACAATCTCCGGATCCGACATAAAGATCGAGATAAAGAACGGCGAGAATAAATAATAGCAGGCGCTGACCGCGACAAGAAAGCTGACGGAAATGAGGATCGTGGTGCGGATCGTGCTCTTCATCCTTTTCACATTTAAAGCGGAGTAGTTGTAGCTGATCAAAGGCATAATGCCCTGGGAGATGCCCATCGCGACCTGCATTGGCAGCATGTTGACGCGCTGGGTAATACCCATGGCGGCCACCGCGGTCGTGCCGTAAGCCGACGTCAGGTTGTTTAAGATCGTCATGCCCGTGACATTGAGAAGATTCTGGATCGCGGCGGGAATGCCCACGGTAAAGATGTTAACCATGATGCGCTTGTCAAAAGCGAAGTTTTTAGGATTTAAAGAGATGTAAGTCTTGCCCTTTTTGGCGCGGATTAAAATAAAGAAATAAAGGCAGGCCAGGCAGTTGGAAATAAAGGTGGCAAGACCCGCGCCGGCCGCGCCCATATTCATTCCCCACGGTAAAATCATGACGGGATCGAGGACGATATTGAAAAGACAGCCGCTCATCGTGCCGATGCTGGCGTGGAGGCTGGCCCCTTCACTGCGCACGAGATAAGCCAGCACGACATTTAAAATGGCGGGAATCGCGCCCATGACCGCGACCCAGAACAGGTAGCTTTTCGTGGCCGCGTAAGTCTGCTGTGTGACCCCAAGTAAATTCAGCAGAGGTGTATTGAAAGCGAAAATAAAAAGCGAGACCAGCGCCGCGCAAAATAAGGCGCAGTAGAAACCGATCGCGGAGCTTTTCGTGACCATGCGGTAATCCTTGCTGCCCAGGGCCCTACTCATCAGCGAGGAGCTGCCGACGCCAAAGAGATTGTTGACGGCATTGAAAGCCAGAAGGACCGGAGCCGCCAGGGTGACGGCGGCATTTTCGATCGGGTCGTTCAGCATGCCGACAAAATACGTGTCGGCGAGATTGTAGATGACCATGACCAGCGAGCTCAAAACGGTCGGGACGGCCAGGGTGGCGATGGCTTTCACCACCGGCATGTCTTCAAACAGATAGGTTTTACTGTCCTGATTGTTCACAAAAAGCACCTCGCGATATATTCGGCGACACCGTCCTCGTTATTGGAAAATCGCGAGATGTCATCGCTTAATGATTTCGTGACATCATCGCCGTTGATCATGCAGACGCCCCAGCCGGCGTTTTGAATCATGTCGCGGTCATTGGCGGCGTCCCCGAACACGCAGACATCATCAATGGAAAAGCCGTGGAGGTCGCAGATTCTCTGGATAGCCGCCGTTTTGGAAACCTCGGGACTGACATACTCAAACAGCGTGGCCGCGGTGCGGAAGCAGTGGTATTCCGGACTGGAAAAAGTCGCCGCGCGCGCCTCAACGGCCGGCATCACTTCGGGATCGCACATGATGACCAGTTTCGGGTAGTCTTTTTTAAAAAACTCTTCTCTGTTTTCAATCACTTTTTCTTGAAAGAGATTGCCCTTGGCGAGATTCTCGCTCAAGTGGTCGTGTTTGATGGCATAGAGATCCCGGCCGACATAGACGCAGCAGTTGACCGGCATATCCTCAAAATGAGAAATGATCTCAAGAATGGCGGAGCCTTTCATGAGATGATTCAGCTCCTCGATTTGCAGGGTTTTGTCGTGGATCTGGGCGCCGTTAAAACCCAGAAGGACATCGACCTCATCCGTGATGCCCCATTTCGCCATCAAAGGGTCGACCGCGGTCAGGCTGCGCCCGGTGGCCAGCCCGAACAAAATCCCTTTTTTCCGGGCCTTCGCGATAATCTCCAAGGTATACGGGGAGATGGTTTTATCATCTTTCAACAGTGTGCCGTCCAGGTCGCACAGGATCATTTTGATTTCTTTCATATAAAGTCACCTTGTTTATTATATCATCATTCCCATAAAATTCCCATGAATATCGGGCTTTAGAAAATGCGCTTTTGTCTTGACGATCCCTTCTTCTTTATGATATGAAGGAAGCGAAAGGGGCGTTCAGGATGAGAAATGTCGATGTGAAAGAGGTCACGGCAGCGGTGCGGGAACTGTGCGTGTCCGCCTGCACGAATCTTCCCGAAGATGTCTATACCAGGATTCAGGAATCGTTAACAGCGGAACCCTATCCGGTGGCGCGCTCGGTGTTAAAAACCATTCTTGAGAACGCCAGACTCGCGAAAGAAAACGGGCTGGCGATCTGTCAGGATACCGGCATGGCGGTCATTTTTTTGAAAATCGGCCAGGACGTCCATTTTGTCAACGGCGATTTATATGAGGCGGTAGAAGAGGGCGTGCGCCAGGGCTATGAGGACGGGTATTTAAGAAAATCGATCGTCGCGGATCCTTTGTTTGACCGCGTCAATACCGGCGATAATACCCCGGCCGTCATCCATACCGCGATTGTCCCCGGGGACAAGGTCGATATCACGGTCGCGCCCAAGGGCTTCGGTTCGGAAAACATGAGCGCGGTTGGGATGCTGAAACCCTCTGACGGAGTAGAGGGCGTGATCAATTTTGTTTTGGACACAATTGAAAAGGCCGGAGCCAATGCCTGCCCGCCCATGGTGGTCGGCGTCGGGATCGGCGGCAATTTTGAATCGTGCGCCTTACTGGCCAAAGAAGCGATGCTGAGACCGATAGACAGCTTTAATAACGATGAGCGTTACCATAAGCTGGAAGAGCAGTTGTATGAGAAAGCTAATCAATTGGGCATCGGCCCGGCCGGTTTTGGCGGCAAAACAACCGTATTAGCTGTCCATATCGAGCAGCGCCCCACGCATATCGCTGGGCTGCCCGTGGCGGTCGCCATCTGCTGTCATGTCTCCCGGCATCAAAGGAGGATATTATGAAACGCGTCAGCCTTTTTAACCGGGAAACTTTTTCTAGTCTGCGGGCAGGGGATGAGGTGCTATTGTCGGGGACGATCTATACCGCCCGCGACGCCGCTCATAAACGCCTGATCGCACTGCTTGATCAGCATGAGCCGCTGCCTTTTGAGATCAGAAACGCCGTGATTTACTATGTCGGACCGACCCCGGCCAAACCCGGATTTCCGTTTGGCAGCGGCGGACCGACAACATCGGGGCGCATGGATGTTTATACCCCGCGCCTTTTGCGGGCCGGGCTGATCGGCATGATCGGCAAAGGCTACCGCGGTGATGAGGTGAAGCGCGCCATGAAGGAGACGGGCGCGGTTTATTTCGGGGCGGTCGGCGGCGCCGGGGCGGTAATCTCCAGAAGCGTCATTAAAAGTCAGGTGATCGCTTTCGCGGATCTCGGGCCGGAGGCGGTGCGCGAATTATTAGTCAAGGATTTTCCCTGCACCGTCATCATCGACGCTTTGGGGAATGATCTTTATGAAACGGGACGCCGGGATTATCTGAGTCACCGCGCCGGTTGATTTTTTGCATAAATTTCAAAAAAATGATATAATCAGAGCGACGGGAGGGACCGATATGAGACATATTGAATGCAGTCAGGTATTAAGGGACATGGCCGATGATTTGCATGAACTGGTAACAATACTTAGCGAAGAGGCGGATGATGTGTCTTTGCTGGCGGTGGATAATGACGCCGCGATCTTTACGGTCAGCAATCAGGACGCCAGAATAGAAGCCTCGCCGGATCTCGAGAGGGGCTTTGTGGTGCGGCTTTTAAAATCCGGCCGTTATTTTGAATACAGCTTTAATGATTTCACCACGCCGCGAAAACTGGCGGCGGCCATTATCGCGGCTTACGAAAGGCAGCCGAAATATCCATCCTATGATGAGCTGGAGGCCAATACCGCGATGATCTACGAGAGCTCGCAGCGTCAGGTGGAGCGGGATTTTCATGACGACAGCCCGAAAGATGTGCTGGATGCCATGGTGAGCTGCAAGGAGCGCCTGTTTGTGACGCACGAAAATGTTAAAAGCGTTTCCGTCAGCTATCAGCAGATTCATGTTTCCAAAGCGTTTTTCTCGCCAAGCAAAGAGCTTTTCCAGGGCTATATGACTAGCGAGCTAAGGGTCAGTGTCGGCATTCAGGAGGGCGGCGTCACGCGCTTTGATACGCAATGCAAAGGCGGCCTTTTCGGGACCGAGCTTCTGGACTCTTTACCGGTGATGGCGGAGCGCGCCTGGCGCGGCGCCTGTGAGCTGGTTAGGCAAAAACCGGTCACACCGGGCGTCTATGATGTCATCATGGCTCCTGATGTCAGCGGTCTGGTCGCCCACGAGGCTTTCGGCCACGGCGTCGAGATGGATATGTTTGTGAAAAACCGCGCCCTGGCCAAAGACGCCATGAACACCCAGGTGGCCAGCAGTCTGGTCACGATGATCGACGGCGCCTTGCCGGTCGGCTCTTCAGGCAGTTACCTGTTTGACGACGAGGGCAACCTCGGCACCCAGACCATCCTCATTAAAAACGGGATACTGGTGCGCGGCATCAACGATGAGGCGACCGCCCAGCGTCTGCACGTTCCTCTCACCGGCAACGGGCGCCGGGAATCGTTTATGCGCAAGGCTTACACGCGCATGACCAATACGTATTTCGCGATCGGCAAAGACAAACTGGAGGACATGATCGCCTCGATTCAGGACGGTTTTCTCTTGGAATCAGCCAAGAGCGGCATGGAGGACCCGAAACACTGGGGCGTGCAGTGTGTCATCGGCAAAGCCCGCGAGATCAAAAACGGGCAGCTGACGGGACGCTTGTTCGGGCCGGTCGTTCTCACCGGTTATGTTCCGGAACTGCTGGGATCGGTGAGCATGGTGGGCGACCGCATGACGATCGACGGCGCCGGCTTTTGCGGCAAGGGTGTCAAGGAGTTTGTCAAGGTGTCTGACGGCGGGCCTTACATGAAGGCCAGAGCGAGGTTGGGTTGATATGAAAGAAGCCATTTTAAAAGTTTTAGAGCAGCTGAAGATCAAAGACTACACTTTGAATATCATCCGGCGCCAGAGTCAGGAGTACTTTTTCATCAAAAGGAAGCTGGATCTGTCCCGGGCCAAGGATGTCACCTTTTATGATTTAACGGTCTATAAGAGAAACTATGATACCAACCGCCGCTACATGGGCGAATCCCAGGTGCGCCTGTTTCCTAATATGGCTGAGGCGGAGCTGCAGGCGCGGATAGCCGCGGCTTATGAGCAGGCGGGATATGTGAAAAATGAGTATTTCGATCTGCCGGTGGAAAAGAAAGCCGATATTCCTCAATTTACGCCAAGCAAGGATCTTGTCGCGACCATCCTGAGCTTTCCCGACAGCGCCGATGTTCATCTCAATTCCTTTGAGGCTTTTGATGAAAACATCACCGTGGAAACGCTGAACTCAAAGGGCATGGACGTCTGGCAGCAGCGCCGGGAAATGCTGGCGGAAGTGGTGCTGACCGCCGTCAAGGGGCGGCAGGAAGCCGAGATTATGAACCAGTTTTGTTACGGGCATCTCAATGAGACCGATCTTTTCAGCCAGTTAGGAAAGCTGAGGGACAAGGTCCATGACCGTCTGCACGCTTTGCCTTTAAGCACGCTGACACAGGATGTTCCGGTGCTTTTAAGCCATGAGCTGGTGCTGCCGCTGACCGGCGCGCTGCTGCAGCGGCTGTCCGCGAAAAATATATACAATCACACGATTGATATTAAAATTGGCGAGCGGATCGGCCCGGAACACTTTTCCTTAACCGGGCTGGCTTATCTGGAAGATTCCAGTAAGAATCATCTTTATGATGAGGAAGGCTGCCTCGTCAAAGATCTGCCTTTAGTAATAGACGGTAAAGCGCAGAACTTCTGGGGTGAAAACCGCTACGGGCAGTATTTAAAGCTTGATGATATTTCCATGGTTTATAACTACAAGGCGGGCGGCGGCACTTTAGATCTGGAAAGTTTGAAGCAGAACCCATATCTGGAAGTCGTCGAGTGCTCCAATTTCTTCTGTGACTACCGCTCCGGCGACTACGGCATGGAAATCCGCCTCGCCTACTATTTTGACGGGGAAAACATCACGCCTTTAACCGGGGGATCTTTAACAGGAAATTTCTTAGACGCGCTGACCTTTTCCAAAGAGCTGGAAAAGCATGACGGCGCGGTCGTGCCGCAGGCGGTGCTGTTATCCTCACCGCGACTGGCAAAATAAAAAGCTATGCTTCGCGCATAGCTTTTTTCACCAGAAATACTGGTTATTTTTAAGTGGTGCCGATACTCAGAATTGAACTGGGAGCTAAGCATTACCATTGCTTTGTTTTACCTTTAAACTATATCGGCGTGCCATCATCATAGCATAATTTATTCGGATTGAAAAGAGGAAAAAACCATGAATTACGCTTTAATCATGCCTTGCGCCGGGCAGGGGTCACGCATGGGACTTGGCTACAACAAGCTTTTCTATGTCATGGCTAACGGCAAAACGGTGCTCGAAAACAGCCTC